>JAITTK010000002.1 GCA_031287135.1 Candidatus Methanoplasma reticulitermitis | reverse complement strand
TCATCCCCCTCAGTTCAGCATATCCGGAGCTTCTCAGATCCGACACCGCCGTGGCTATGTTGTTCGCCGCGTAAAGGGACATCATCTCCCCGGACGACACGACGAACACATCTCTGGCATATCCGCTCCTTATCGGCATGGCGAATCCGCCGCATACGACATCTCCCAGAACATCATATATCAGTACGTCCGGCGCTATCTTCTCGATTATCCTGTCCCTTTCCATCTGTTCGAAAGCGACGATTATGCCTCTGCCCGCACATCCGGTGCCCGGTCTGGGGCCTCCGCACTCCGCACAATAGCACCCTCCGGCCCCTGTGAGGATTGCCTCTTCGACGGGTCTTTTCTGTTTCATTGTATCCAGAATCGTCGGCGGAGACCTGCCGCCGAGCAGAAGCTTCGTGGAATCGGCCTTCGGATCGCACCCTATCTGCATGACCCTGTACCCTTTCTTTGATAGAGAGACCGTGAGATTCGATGCGACGGTCGACTTACCTATACCCCCTTTGCCGTAGAGTGCGATCCTTCGCATAATGTTGTATCATTGACATCGTATTTAGTAATATTTGTAGTCTAATATCGTGTTACTGAAATTCGGACTTCAAACAATCCCGATGGATTCGGGACAGCCTGTTTCAGTCAATTCGACATGTTCCCCCGTATATTCAGGGAGATCATCGGAAATGACGGCGGATTTGTGCGTACGGAAGTCTCATTATCCTCCTTCGCCTCCCTGAATGCGGCCTTTCGGGGCTTGCGTCCCTTATTTTTCAGGTGTCCGCCCACTGCTGGTTTTTTATCGTTGCATATGCTTCCGCTGAATGTCATCCAAATCATCGATCCGGGTGACCACTCCCGGTCTGGCTCTTAATCAAACACAGGAGTGAATTCCACCCGTTGTATTCTGTGTCTGGCTACTGCTTTTTCACCCTATGGCCCCTCTATATTTTCGTTGTTAATATGTTTATAATTAGCAAAAAATATAAATATTTAAAATAACGCGGAATGACCGATCCGTTACCGGGATATCGCCGGGAATCCCCACCGAAAACATATCGAAGATGGAGAAAAATACGGACAGATCGGCTTCGTTCGGAATTATGCAACGGAGTATTCCTTTCAGAAAGGTATTAATTCGAGAATAAGTTTGTAGGCGCCAAGCCGAGATAGTCTAGCCCGGTACGGCGCGAGCCTGGAAAGCTCGTGGGAACTTTCCCTCGGGAGTTCGAATCTCCCTCTCGGCGCCTCCCGATCAAACGTTGTGTCTCATCCGAATCTCCCGGACACGTACCTTTCGGTGAGTTCGCTTTTCGGGTTCTCGAATACATCCTCGGTCCTGCCGAACTCCTCCAGTCTGCCCATGTACATGAAGCCCGTATAATCGCTTATCCTCCTGGCTTGCTGCATGTTGTGGGTGACGGCAACGACCGTGTAGTTCTTTTTGAGTTCAAGGGCCAGTTCCTCGATCTTCGCGGTCGCTATCGGGTCGAGCGCCGATGTGGGCTCGTCCATCAGTATGACCTCCGGGCCTATGGACAGGGCGCGTGCTATGCACAGTCTCTGCTGCTGTCCGCCGGACAGGGACAATGCCGATGTGTTCAGCCTGTCTTTGACCTCGTCGAAGAGCGCGGCTTTCCTGAGCGACGATTCCACGACCTCGTCCAATTCCCTCTGATCCTTCATTCCGTGCAGTTTCGGGCCGTATGTTATGTTGTCCCTGATTGTCATCGGAAACGGATTGGCCTTCTGAAAGATCATTCCGACCCTCTTCCTCAGCGCCAGGACATCGGTGTCCGGCCCGCATATGTTCTTCCCGTCGTAGACGACCGTCCCGGACATCCTCGTTCCGCCTATCAGATCGTTCATCCTGTTGAACACCCTGATCAGAGTGGATTTCCCGCACCCAGAGGGCCCTATGATCGATGTTATGCAGTTCTTCTTTATGGGCATGTTCACATCAAACAGTGTCTGTTTATCCCCATACCACAGATTTAGGTCGTTGGTTTCTATCATATTCATGTTTCCTGTCATTCGGTCACCATCCTGTCCTGCTTTTGTACTTGTACCTGATGGCCGATGCCGCCGTGAACAGGACCATCACTATGATCATCAACACCAGTGCGGTGCCGTATTGATTCGTTGTCGAACCCGGGACCTCAGATGCCAGATAATACAAATGATACGGGAGCGCCATTATCGGATCCAGCAGCGAGAACGATGATGTCGTCTTGAACGCCACGGCCGCCGTGAACATCACCGGTGCCGTCTCGCCTATCGCCCTTCCCATGCTCAGTATGAATCCGGTTATCACCCCGCCCATTGATGCCGGGAGCAGGATCTTCGATATCGTGTGCCACCTGCTCGCTCCCATGGCGGCCGAGGCCTCCGTGAGTTCTCTGGGTACCGCGGACACCGCTTCCTCCGTCGTCTTGATTATCGTGGGCAGTACCATCAGGGACAGTGTTATGCAGCCGCCTATCAGGGAGTAGCCCCAACCGAACGCTATCACGAGGAGCGACATGCCGAACAGCCCGAATATTATGGACGGGGTCCCGTTCAGAGAGTCTATCGCCTGTCTGGCCAGTCTTATGGTCTTCGTGTCTTTCGCATACTGCGAGAGGTATATCCCGGAACATACCCCGAGGGGGAATGATATCAGCGCGGTGCCTGTCATCAGTTCCAATGTCCCGACTATGGCGGGCCATATTCCCCCTGACAGTCCCGATTTTGACGGAGGACTCAGTATGAAATCGAGACTTAACGCGGGAAGCCCGTTGACTATTATCACTCCGAGGAATACAACCAGTATCGCAAGGACGGCGATGACGACGATACCGAGCGTCGAATAGACCGCTTTCTGGACATATTTGGGACCTATCATCCGAGATATCTTCTTTGAAACGAAAAGCGCCGCTGCCGCCAGAACGCCGACCGCGATTCCTCCCGCGGTGCCTATGAAAAGAGATGACATCATGAAAGCCGATGCGAACACCGCCGCGTTGACGGCCAGGCGTCTGACCGCGCCTTTATGTTTCTCGAACGGCGATGTCATGGACCTTGTACGTCCCGTGACCACGGTGGCACCCGTTCTTATCCTGGTCCTGCGGACTATCCTGCGCGCGATCAGGTTCACGATGAAGACCATCGTCATCAATATCAGTGCCAACAGGAAGAGCGCAGAGAAATGCAGGCTGCCGTGGGCCACCTCCGGCATCTCGAGTGCTATCGACGCCGTGAGCGTCCTTACCATGTCGAATATGTTCCACAGCGGCTCCGGAACGAGTGCCGAGTTGCCGGTCACCATCATCACCGCCATCGTCTCTCCGAGCGCCCTTCCTATCCCCAGGATGGCCGCGGCCGCTATACCTGATACCGCGGAATGCATCACCACTTTCCTGGTTGTCTCCCACTTGGTTGCACCGAGCGCCATCGATGCTTCCCTGTACGATCTCGGAACCGCCTCGAGGGAATCCTGAGACACGGATATGATTATGGGCAGGGCCATCAGCCCAAGAAGCAGGGACCCTGCGAGCCAGGATGTCCCGTAGTTGAGATGATCCGGGAATATGTCCATGAGGAACGGCACCAACACGGCCAGACCCATGAATCCGTATACCACGCTGGGTATACCCGCGAACAGCTCGCATGCGGGTTTCAGTATATTCCTGATCCTCGGGGATGCGATGTCGTTTATGTATATCGCTATGCCGAGTCCGACGGGCAGAGCAAACAGTATCGACCCTCCAGTTACCAGGAATGTACCGACGATGAGCGAAGATGCCCCGTATGCGCCGGAACCCGGGGACCATGTCCCTCCCGTGAGGAACTCCCAGATACCGATCTCCCCGATCGCATCCAGACTGTTATATGATATGAATATGATGATGAAAAACAATATGGCGACGGTGAATACGACCGTCGCCATAAGAAAAAGTTTCGCCCCGTCCCCGTTCCTGAAGCGGCCGAGAAGCCCCTTGGGATCAAAGTGCGCAACGATTGTGCCGCCGGCACTTTTCGATATGTTCTCGGGGACGGATACGGTGTCTTCTGGAATCATGCCGTCACCTGTCTCAGGATGCGGAGGATACCGGAACGAATCCCTTATCCTCTACGATGGCCTGCCCCTGCTTCGAAAGTATCCAGTTTATGAAGAACGCCGCACTGCCTCCGGGCTCCCCCTTGGTTACCAGGATGAGATTCCTTGAAAGTTCATATGAACCGTCAAGGACACTCTCCGGTGTCGCCTTCACACCGTCCATTGACACGGCGGTCACGGATGACCCGTCCGCATCGGACAGGGAACCGAGGTTCACATACCCTATCGCCCCGTTAACATTCTTGATCTGTGACAGCATGGCCCCCGTGGATGCCTGCGTCGAATACTTGTTGAAGTTATCGGTGCTGAACCCGGGTACCGTGGCCATAAGGGTGTCTATGCAATCCCTCGTTCCCGACCCCTCTTCCCTTATTATCGGATTTATCGGCATATCGGAACCCCCGATCTGCTTCCAGTTGCTGTACTGTCCGGAGTATATCTTCGCCAGCTGTTCCAGCGTCATGTCGGTGATTCCGGCATCTCTGTCCACGACCACGATTACCCCATCCTTGGCTATGATGACCGGAGTCAATCCCGTCTCGGAGGGTTTCAGATCCCTTGACAGCATCCCTATGTCGGCGGTGCCGTTCTGCGCTGCCGATACCCCGGCGCCCGATCCGCCCCCGGTGACGTTGATTACCATATCGGAATATCGATCGAATTCTTCCTGGAACTCCACCATAAGCGGTTGCACTGTGGTCGATCCGGTGACGGTGATGGCTGCACCGGAGTTCTTCTCGCCCGTCCCGCCGACGGCGACATATGTCCCCGCGATGCATATCACAGCCGTTACCAGGACTGCGATGAGTATTGTTGTCTTGTTTTCCAAGGTTTTTCACCTTGTTAAGCGAATATCCGTCTCATGAATATATACATGTTCGATGTAAAAAGTTAACATATGTGTAATCACGTATGTAATTAGTTAATTACGAATTTAAACAAATTTTAATATCAAATTCGAGATATTGAATCATGGACACCAGACGCATACAGGTCACCCAGGGGGAGTCGTATATGATAACCCTCCCGAAGGAGTGGGCCGAGTCGATGAAACTCGGGAAGAACGATAGCGTGAACGTTGAAGTACAGTCCGACGGGGACCTGCTTGTGTCCCCGGTGAGGAAGGTCGATGCTCCCAGGAACATGAAAAAAATCAACGCATCGAAGGTAAAAAACGAAGATTTCCTTTACAGACAGCTCATAGGGGCCTACATCTCGGGCCACGACATTATGGAGATATCATCGGAAGGGCCGCTCACCAACTCCGCGATCGGCACCGTCAACTCATTCACGCAGACCTCGATAGGTATGGAGATAATCGAGGAGGACTGCCATCGCATCGTGATCAAGGATCTTATGGACCACGCCGAGATGAAACCGAACAAGAGTCTGGAGAGGATGAGCGTCCTCGTCAGGAAGATGATCGTGGATGTGTATGAGTCCGCAGCCGACGGAGACAGCACATGCATCGCGGACATGGAGAAAAGAGACATGGAGATCGACAGGGTGCACTGGCTCATATCCAGACAGAGCAACATATACCAGAGGAAGCCTTGGCTCTGCAAGAAGGCCGGAACGGACCTGTGCGAACTGACCAAGCATCTCGCCGTGAGCAAGATACTCGAGAGGATAGGGGACCACAGCGTACTTGTGTCCAAGAACCTGATGATACTCACGGACGAGAAGAAAGCGGAGGCCGTCGACAGAGGGATAAGGGAGATCGGGAAGGACATCATGGAACTCTACAGTAAATCGATAAACAGCTGGCTTAAGACCGACATGAACTCCGCCGAGGACTGCATCGAAGAGGGGGAGAAGATGGTCAGGAAGATAGAGAGCACATTCATGAACGTGGAGATCGACCTGGACACGGCATCCTCCGCCAGCCTTATAGCCGGAAGCTCGAAACGCATAGCGGAATACTGCATAGACATATCCGAACTGACCATCAATTCGGCCATGGGCTGATATCCGCGGCCGATGCGGCTTCATGGTGACCCGGTTATATAGTAAGACATGATTATCTCAAACCGAATAAAGCAAACCCAGCGTGGTATTGAAATGATGATTAATGCACAACTCTACGTTAAGGATCTCCCCGGGCGTCTGGTCGAATCCCTGGAGCCGATATCCTTGGTCAATGGCAACATAGTCGGCGTTGTACACGACCGCGAACAGATAGTCAATCAGAGGATATGCATTGATGTCACATTCGAGATCAAAGGCAATCAGGAACTCGATCAGCTCAAGGAGATATGGAAATCGAAGGATGTCCTGATCGCGAAGATTGGTTCCGTATACAAAACATACACCATGGAGTACATGCTCGTGGGCAGCTTCACGGCATCTTTCGTGGAGACGCTGATAGATGAGGCGTCCAAGATCATATCCCTTGAATCCGTGGATGTCACTTATTCGTCCGGAAACGCCAAATCCACCCGTACGGCGATGATCTCCGCCGAACTTATGAGCGAGAAGGATCTGAAGAGGTTCGACGAATTCCTCGCGGATGCATGCAGGAAGAGCAAGATAGTCTACATAAGGGGGCTCTGATCATGAGGATACTCATATCGGGGTTCGGAACAGTGGGACAGGGTTTCGCGGATGTGCTGCTGAAGAGGAGCGATCTCTTCAGGGAACGGTACGGCAGGGAAGTCAGCATAGTCTGTGTCATGGATTCCACCACATACATCGCGGATCAGACGGGGCTCCGTCTCGGAGATCTGCTGGAACGGAAAAAAGTGACCGGGAAAGTGGGGAATGATAAATACAGCGATTCGACGGAGGTCATAGACTCGGTCGATTACGATCTCATGGTCGAGGTCAGCCCGACCGATATCAAGACGGGCGGTGTCGGACTGAAGAACATAAGACATGCGCTCGGATCGGGAAAGGATGTCATCACCGTTAACAAAGGCCCTCTCGCACTTAACTTCTGCGAACTTGTGGCACTGGCCAAGAAGAACGGCTGTAAGTTCCGTTTCGAAGGTTCCGTGGGCGGTGCCATGCCCATAATCAATCTGTGCAGGGAGAACCTTGTCGGAGAGAGGATATCATCCATACGGGGGATATTGAACGGGACGTGCAACTTCATACTCAGCAAGATGGACAACGGTCAGCCGTTCGAACAGGCGCTCAAGGAAGCCCAGCAGATGGGGTATGCCGAGACGGACCCCACGAATGACGTGGAGGGATACGACAGCGCGTGTAAAGTGGTCATACTGGCCAATTCCATATTCGGCAGAAATGTCAGGTTCTCGGATGTTAACATCACCGGGATAACATCGATATCCAGTGAAGCCATATCCCTGGCTGCTTCGCAGAACATGGTGATAAGGCTCATAGGCGAGGTCTCTGAGGACCGACTGGAAGTCTCGCCCCGCCTGATATCCAAAGGGCATCCGCTCAGCATCGGCGGCACCCTCAACGCCGCCCAGATCGTGACAGATCTGGCCGGACCGATAACCGTTTCCGGGAGAGGCGCGGGCAGGATAGAGACGGCATCCGCGATACTCAGCGACCTCGTGTCGATAATGGACGACAGGAAGGAGCGTGGGGGCAAATGTCAGAAAAAGTGATGATATACGACACGACGCTCAGGGACGGTTCCCAGAGCGAAGGCGTGTCTTTCTCTCCGGAGGACAAACTCGAGATACTGAAGAGGCTTGACGATTTCGGCGTTGATTTCGTCGAGGGCGGATGGCCGGGGTCCAATCCGAAGGACGATGAGTTCTTCGGACTCGCCGGGAAGATGGAGCTGAAGCACGCGAAGCTCACGGCTTTCGGGAGCACGGGTAAACACGGGGTGCCCGCGAGGGACGACCATAACCTCAGGAGCCTTGTGTCCTGTCCTGCGGAATGGTGCTGCATATTCGGCAAGACATGGGACTTCCAGGTGACCGATGCGCTTTGCATATCCTTGGATGACAATCTCCGCATGATCGGAGAAAGCATCGGGTTCCTGAAGGATTCCGGGAAAAGGGTGATCTTCGATGCGGAGCACTTCTTCGACGGATACAGGTCGAACAGGGATTATGCTTTAAAAGCACTCGGTGCGGCCATAGAGGGCGGCGCGGAGTGGGTGGTCCTGTGCGACACGAACGGAGGTACGATGACGGCGGATGTGGCATCCGCCGTCGAGGATGTCCTGCTGACGTTCAGCGTGCCTGTCGGCATACACTGCCATAACGATGCGGACCTGGCCGTGGCGAATTCGCTGGCGGCCGTGGAGAGCGGCGCAGGGATGGTGCAGGGCACGATAAACGGGATAGGGGAAAGGTGCGGGAATGCCAATCTCTGTTCGGTGATGGCGAATCTGGACATAAAGATGGAGTACGAGCTCGACATAGCGGATCTGAGCCAGCTGACGGGAATCTCCAAATTCATCGCGGAGGTTGCCAACCTGGCCCCTTCGCCCGGAATGCCGTACGTGGGGGACAAAGCGTTCGCTCATAAAGGGGGGATACACGTCTCCGCCATAGCTAAGAACCCCAGAACGTATGAGCACATAGATCCGGAACTCGTGGGTAACAAACGAAGGATACTGATATCCGACATGGCCGGAAGGGCCAGCATATCCGAGAAGCTTAAAGAGTTCGGGATCGATGTCGACTCCGGAGAGAGCAGGGCGATAGTCGAGGAGATCAAGAAACTCGAAGCGGAAGGGTATCAGTTCGAGGGGGCCGATGCCAGCTTCGAACTCCTTGTGAGGAGATTCAAGGGGGAGATCGATTGCCCGTTCAGGGTCACGGGATTCAGGGTGTTCATAGACAATGTGGATGACAGGATAAGTTCGGAAGCCAGCATCAAGGTCATGGGGCCCGAAGGCCACGAAGAGCATACCGCGGCCAACGGCGACGGGCCGGTGAATGCGTTGGACAATTCTCTGAGGAAGGCTCTCTCGAGACTGTTCCCGGTGGCCGGCAACGTCAGGCTGACAGACTATAAGGTCCGGGTTCTGGATGAAAAATCCGCCACCGCGGCGTCCGTCAGGGTGCTGATAAGATCGACTGACGGAAAACACAGCTGGACGACGGTGGGGGTATCCACGAACGTTATCGAGGCCAGCTTGGACGCGCTGGTCGATTCGATGGAATACGCGATTTACAAGAGCGGTGAGAAGGAAGGCGTAGAATGAACAGAGTAGTAGTGACACTTGTCGGAAAGGACCATATCGGCATCATAGCGACCGTATGCAATTACTTCGCGGAGAACAGCATAAACATACTGGATATCAAACAGACCACGGTTCAGGAGTACATCAACATGATGATGATCGTGGATCTGGAGAAATGCACCAAACAGTTCTCCGAGATAGTCTGCGGACTCGAAGATGTGGGGAAGAAGGTCGGATGCATCATAAGGGTGCAGCACGAAGAGATCTTCGACATGATGCACAGGATATGAGGTGTCCGTATGGTTGAACTCAATGAAGTGTTCGAAACGAACACCATGATCTGCGGCGAGAATCTCGACGTGAGGACGATAACGATGGGAATAAGCCTGCTGGACTGCTGTGATTCCGATCTGGACGTCCTTTGCGGCAACATATACGGCAAGATCACCGAATCGGCGAAGGACCTTGTCAGGGTGGGGGACGAGATAGGCCTGGACTTCGGGATACCGGTCATTAACAAGAGGGTGTCGGTCACGCCGATATCCATCGTCGGATCGTCCGCATGCAGGACGAGCGGCGACTTCGTGAGGATTGCCGAGACGATGGAGAAAGCGGCATGCGAGATAGGCGTCAACTTCATAGGGGGGTTCTCCGCGCTCGTGCAGAAGGGCATGACGGCGGCGGACCAGATGCTCATAAGATCGATACCCGAGGCGCTGTCGGTTACGGAACGCGTCTGCAGCTCCGTCAGCCTCGCCTCCACCAAGACGGGCATAGATATGGATGCCGTCAAACTCATGGGCTCGGTGATAAAAGAGACGGCGGAAGCCACCGGGCACAGGGATTCCATAGGCTGCGCCAAACTGGTTGTGTTCTGCAACCCGGCGGACGACAACCCGTTCATGGCGGGGGCGTTCCACGGCGTGACCGAGACCGACCTCGTCATAAACGTCGGTGTGAGCGGCCCGGGCGTGGTGAAAACCGCGATATCCAAGGTCAGGGGGGAGAACTTCGAGGTCCTCTGCGAGACCATCAAGAAGACGGCGTTCAAGGTCACAAGGGTCGGGCAGCTCGTGGCCAAGGAGGCATCCAGGCGCCTGAACGTACCGTTCGGCATAGTGGACCTGTCGCTCGCTCCGACGCCGGCCGTCGGCGACAGCATAGGTGACATAATACAGGAGATGGGCATTGAATACGTGGGCGCCCCGGGAACGACGGCCGCGCTTGCAATACTTAACGATCAGGTGAAAAAGGGAGGGGTCATGGCATCATCCTATGTCGGAGGGCTCAGCGGAGCATTCATACCGGTGTCCGAGGACAGATCGATGGCGTACGCCGCAGAGATAGGAGCGCTGACGCTGGAGAAACTGGAGGCAATGACATGCGTATGCTCCGTCGGGCTCGACATGGTCCCCGTGCCGGGCGACACCAGCGCCGAAACGATATCCGGCATAATAGCGGACGAGATGGCGATCGGGATGATAAACCAGAAAACGACCGCCGTGAGAATCATACCGGTCTGCGGTAAGAGGGCCGGGGACACGATAGAGTTCGGAGGCCTCCTTGGGAGTTCGCCGATAATGCCTGTCAGCAGATACGGGTGCAAAGCGTTCATCGACCGCGGAGGCAGGATACCGGCACCCATACACAGTTTCAAGAACTGACAGACATCGGGCATACGGTGCTATGGGAATACAGACCTTACGGAGAGCCATGAAGAATCATATGCGGCCATGTCGGAATAAGGCTGCATGTACGGCCGGGTCTTCGCATCTGTATTCGACACTGAGAACACCGGAAGAGCTCCGTGTTATCCTATCCTTTTAGTATACACACAAGGCGTACTGCTATCCCCCTCCCCCACCCTGGTTTTTTCTTACCTTGTTCCTCTCCGTATCTTCCCTTTCCGTTCGATTGCGGAATACCGATCCGACGTCCTCCGCGGATGTGCTTCGGCACTCTCTCTGCCGTATGTCATCGGCGGGCCGCAAACAATTATCTCGGATTCATTGCCGGCATCGTGATGTTTGAAAAAGTGCCGCACGGCAGTGCCGGCGGCTTTGAATGGGTTTTGATTCGCCCCTCACTCCGTGCCGGGGCCCTTATTCAGCCTGGAACTTGTCAGAGCAGCAGCCACGGATACGAACAGGAGAACGAACATCGGTATAGTCCACCCGTCGTACGCGACCGCACTCATGCCAATGTCCTCTGTGAGCAGGAACACTATGACCGAGATGATACCGACGGCCAGGGACACTATACTCAGCAGAGCCGATGTTCCGGACCGCGGATTCCTCTCTCCGTTGCCGGTACGGTGGATCCGGGACACCACCGCGAGGATTCCCGCGAATATCGCGATCGCGGCACAGATCAGGTTGAGGACAGCCCATTCGCCGGGCATGTCCACCGCGCCTACCGTGGCACCGCCGTTCCCTCCCGGAACATCCTCCATCACGCTTTCGTAGACCCGCACGGTTATGTTGACATGAATGTTGGAGAGTATTCCCCGTATGCTGTACGTCCCGTCGGCCCGGGGGGTGAATTCCGCTATCCCTGCCATGGTCGGCGTCGCGACGTATCCGTCCGACACCACTATGCTGAAATACAGGCTGTCCCCGGAAACGACGTTTATCGGCGACGTGACGGGTAGCCCGCCGACGTATACCGTGTACTCATCCCCGGAGGAGAACGTGACCCTGTATCCCAAAGGGGACTGTAACACGGCAGACGCCGTCAGGTCCAAGTCCGCGGACACTCCCGATACGGTCAGAGGGTTGTTCTGTGATGAGACCGATCCGGACCATCCGCTGAACGAATACCCTGTTTCCGTGACGGCTGTCACTTCAAGGGATGCTCCGCTACTGATCGGAAACGTCCCCGAATAGCTGACGGACGACCCGCCGTCGATCCTGTATGTGAATCCCGTCACTCCGTTCCCTGAGGTCAGTGTCACGGTATGGGATGCCGTCTGGAAATCCACCGATCCGCCAGATGTCATGAGTTCAGCGCCTGTTCTCTCAATGGGGCTGTTGTCGTAGTTCTGCAGTGCGAATACTGCCGTCGTGACGTTCGTGATGAACGACACCGTCTTGGCTCCCGTCCCCGTCCCGAGGCCGGTCAGAAGATCTATCGTACCCGCTGCGTCGAGAGGTGCCGACAGCAGCACGGTGACGGTGCCCTCGGATGAGGGGTCTGCAGTGAAATCCACGTGGCTGCCGATCTCTGCATCCCCGGTACCGATAAGATTACCCCGCGTCAAAGCGACGAATACATCCGTGGCCATGCCTCCAGATGCGCCTCCGCCTATGTCCTCCGCTCCAGATAAGTTTCTGCATTTTGCGGTCACCGTCGTGTCCTCGCCGTAAATGAGTATACTTTCTATGACAGAGGAATGTCCTCCGCTTCCGATGCCTGCGCCGCTGTTTCCGCCTGTAGCTGTGATGTTTCCTCCGTTGATTGTTATCGTTCCGCCGATACTCCACATGCCGCCGTTGCCGATGCCTGCGCCTTCATCGTTGCTGTTGGCGATTACCGTGCCGCCCGCGATCGTTATGGTTCCGGCATTGCTCGCGGTGCTGCCGCCGATGCCTGCGGCATCACCGGAACTCGATGCCGTGACGGTCCCTCCGTTGATTGTTAT
>JAITTK010000035.1 GCA_031287135.1 Candidatus Methanoplasma reticulitermitis | reverse complement strand
CCTCCCTCCTGACCATCTCTTTATCTTCCAGGAAATCCACGACATTCTCGACGACGCCTTCGATGCCGTACATCTGGGACGTGTTCCCGAAAAATGTGTCATACATGAAATCGACTATGCCGTCCTCGGTCTCCGCATCACCCGTCGCTATGAGCCCGAGGATATGATTCCTCATGACCATCTCGTTCCCGAGTTTCGATGTCAGTCTCTCGGTGTCATGCATCACGTAATCTTCCATCAGCCGCTCGTAATCGCTGTGGCTCTTGCCGACAAGCACGGCCTCGCCGTACGGGTCATAACCGGGCCTTCCGGCCCTGCCGCACATCTGTTTCACCTCCATAACGGATATGGGGACATTCCCGGCATTCGATTCGAACCTGTGCGTGTCCCTGACGATGACCCTCCTTGCCGGCAGATTTATACCGGCAGCGAGGGTCGGCGTCGCGACTATGCATTTTATGTTCCCGTTTCGGAAGTTGTCTTCCACGTATCTCCTCTGTTTGTACGTCAGTCCGGCATTGTGGAACGCCATGCCGCATCGGACACATGCGGACAGTTTCTTTCCGACGGACGTCGTCTCGGCATCTCCTTCGAGTATGTTCGTCTCCTTCTCCGACAATTCCCTCCCCGCGAGGACTTTCATTTTATCCGAATATTTGACGGCAAGCGATTCGGTGGACCTCCTGGTATTCACGAAGACCATGCATTGGCCGCCTATCCTAACAACCTGTTCTATCATATCCCAGACATTGTCTTTGCTCGGGGGGACCTCCAAAGAGGAGCAGTCGTCGAAGCTTATCTCCCCGTTATAATACACACCCTCTTTCAGCGGTATGGGGCGCCAGTCGCTTGTCACGAGTTCTGCATTCAGCCACCTTGCCAGATCGTCCGCGTTGGATATGGTCGCCGAGAGTGCTATTATCTGCGTGTCCTTGTTCTTGCGCATAAGCTTGGTGAGTATCATCTCTAGCGTCGGTCCCCTGCCAGGATCGTGGATCAGATGCACCTCGTCCGCCACAACGAGCCTGACCCCCTCCATCCATTTGCTCCCGTGGCGCATCATGGAATCCGCTTTCTCGGATGTTGCGACTATTATATCCGCATCCGCGAGCCTTCCGTCGTCCGAATCCAGGTCGCCTGAACTCATCATGACGTTTATGCCCAGTCCCGAGAACTTCTCCAGATCATCCCTCTTCTCGGAAGCCAGAGCCTTGAGCGGCACTATGTACAGCACCTTACCGCCTTTCCTGAGGACGGTGTCTATTGCTGGCACGAAACCTATTAGGGACTTGCCGCTGGCCGTGGGCATTGCGGCGATGAGATTCTTCCCGGACAGCGCTACAGGTAACGCCTTGGCCTGAGGAGGATAAAGCTCGACGAACCCGTTATCCATCAATGCATCCTGAACCCTTATGTCGAGATCTAACTCCGTTACCTTCATGGACATATCTCCAATGAGCTTGGCTTATTTATGCATTCGTTGTGAGACCTGACACACTTACTTTAATAAAGATGTAATATAGTAGAGAGAGCTAACATGAACAGGCCCACTAATCTACTGACCGCCTTGGCTGTTGTCATAATGCTTACTGTTCCGGCCGTAATGGCCGTGGCGTCGCCGGGATCGGACGGAGACGGGGAATTCCCGTCATACTATGACCAGCTGGATATCAACGGTAAGGCCATTTACGACGCCGTGGAATCCGCCGGGGTGGACACCTTGTCCCTCACAATAGATCTTCCGGTGGCTCTCACGGCAAGTTCGGAAGAGAAAGGGGTCGCGAGCGAACTTGTTGTGAACCTCGCGGATTCCATGGTGAACGATGTGTTCAAGGCCCTGAGGCTGAGCTCGCCTCTGGCATACTGGGGATGGGGAGCGTCTGCCGTGACATATATCAAACACGAACCCGACTGGGAGAGCTTTACATACACCATCTCATCCGTGACCCTGTCCGTCAGTCTAGACAAATATCCTCCGGACCCTGAGACCGGTCACGAGGGCACGGTCCGGAAGATGATCGACGACCTCAGGAAGGCCATAGACGGTTTTTCCACAAAAAGCACCGGCACACGCGACAAGATCATGGATATAAACAACTATATTGTGGATCTGGTCACCTATGACCCGAATGCCGGCAAGGAAGGGGAGAGCCTGTATTCGCATGATGCATACGGTGCTCTCGCCGCGCCGGACCACCATGCCGTCTGCGATGGCTATTCCAAGGCTTTCCTGCTCCTGTGCGAGAAAGAGAACATCGACTGCGTGATCGTTCTGGGAACAGCTGTTCCCAGAATGGAGAATCACGCATGGAACTATGTCAAAATGGATAACGGATCGTGGTATGCGATCGACGTCACCTGGAATGACGGAAGCAACAACGCATACTTCCTGCAGGGCGGAGCGAATTTCTTCTCCGAACACCAGCAGGGCGTATACCTTGGGCAGGGATATACATCGTATCCTTTCAGGAATCCTCCGATAAGCATCAGCAACTATGACTCCGGGGGAAGCGGATACGAACAGTACGCGTGGGTACTGGCAATCGCCATTGTGGCGATGATATCCATAGTGCTTATATACGCAAGAGGGAGGATCTGATATCATGTCACTTGAGAATCATTATATACGAGAACAAACTAATGCTTGGAAGAGGGGAACGAATGGAAACAGT
Source organism: Candidatus Methanoplasma reticulitermitis (assembly GCA_031287135.1). Lineage (GTDB taxonomy): Archaea > Thermoplasmatota > Thermoplasmata > Methanomassiliicoccales > Methanomethylophilaceae > Methanoplasma > Methanoplasma reticulitermitis. Next base: position 4,740 of record JAITTK010000035.1, on the reverse strand, counting down.
TGTCAATAAAGAATCGACACTTATACCTCTCGAGGATTGGATAGAACGGCAGACGTTCCTTACGACAGAGGAGATCGCGATCCCTGAAAAACTGTCAGACCGCGTAATAGGTCAGGACCACGCCGTAGAAGTAATGAAAAAAGCTGCTTTCCAAAAAAGACATGTCATGCTTATCGGAGAGCCGGGCACCGGGAAATCGATGCTGGCTAATTCCATGGTGGAGCATCTTTCAAAAGAGGAGCTTGAGGACATAGTCTCCTATCATAATCCAGAGGATGTAAATGAGCCGAGAGTGCGCACATTCCCGGCGGGAAAGGGCAAGGCCGTCGTCGGTGAACAGAGAGCGCATGCGGCGAACATGAAGAGTCAGAAAAGCTCGCTCTACATCTACGCCTGTCTCGGCATAATGATGGCGGGACTGATAGGTATGCTCCTGTTCAATAACTGGACCATACTGCTGATCTCGCTCTTCGGGATAATGATAATACTGATGTTCACGAGGACACCGGGCCAGAGACAGGAAGTGATAATCGTGCCCAAGGTGCTGGTCGGACACGATCCCGATGACATGCCTCCTTTCATTGATGCTACGGGGGCGCATGCGGGGTCACTCCTCGGAGATGTCAGGCACGACCCGTTCCAAAGCGGAGGTCTCGAGACCCCGTCCCACGACAGGCTGGAATCCGGGGCGATCCACAAGGCAAACAAAGGAGTCCTCTACATAGACGAGATAAACATGCTGAGGATGGAATCCCAGCAGGCACTCCTCACCGCCATGCAGGAGAAGAAGATGTCCATCACCGGGCAGTCCGAGAGATCGTCCGGCGCATTGGTGAAATCGGAACCCGTCCCGTGCGACTTCATACTCGTATGCGCCGGTAACCTTGACGCGATGCAGGGGATGCATCCGGCGCTGAGGTCCAGAATAAGGGGGTACGGTTATGAGATCTACATGCGCAGCACCATGCCGGATACCGATGATAATCGCCACAGCATAGCCAGGTTCGTCGCTCAGGAAGTCAGAAAAGACGAGAAGATCCCCCATTTCGACAAGTATGCCGTCGGGGAGATCATAAAAGAGGCCCAGCGCCGTGCGGGGAGAAAGGGGGAACTGACGCTCAGAATGAGGGAGCTCGGAGGTCTTGTCCGTGTGTCCGGCGACATGGCCGTTGAGAGGGGAGCCGATATCGTCACCATCGATGATGTGCTTTCCGCAAAGGGGACCGCGCGCAGCCTGGAGCAACAGATAGCCGACCGCCATATAGAGAACAGCAAGAAATACTCATTGTTCGAAACAAGCGGTTCGGAAGTGGGCATGATCAACGGCCTGGCCGCACTCGGCGCAGACTCCGGAATGTCGGAATATTCCGGAATAGTGCTTCCGATAGTCGCGGAGATAGCTCCCCCGCAGGCAAAGAAAGCGGGCAGACTCATAGCCACGGGACGTCTGGGCGACATAGCGAAGGAAGCGGTCGACAATATCTCGGCGGTGATAAAGAATTACACCTCCAAATCGATATCCGACTACGACATCCATCTGCAGTACATAGGGACGTATGACGGCGTTGAGGGGGACAGTGCATCGATAACGATGGCCACCGTCATACTGTCGGCCATGGAGGGGGCGCCCGTGAGGCAGGACCTCGCCATGACCGGGAGCCTCAGTGTGAGAGGAAAGGTTCTCCCCGTCGGTGCCGTTACCGCGAAACTGGAAGCAGCCGCCGCATCCGGTATAAAAATAGCGCTTATACCCGCGGCGAATGCGAACGACGTGATGATACAGAACAAATACTACCGCGACATGGAGATATACACCGTGGAGAACTTCCGCGATGTCATCGAGTATGCGTTCGTTGACGGCCCGAAGAAAACAGACCTCATGAAAAAGCTCCTTCCCCTCGCCGAGAAGGGAGTCTCGTCGGCGAAGAAGATAGAACCTCCGGCAGAACACGTGCCTGCCGCCGAGGACATCTCCACTATCACGGAGAGGGCCAAACCGAATGATGTGAGTCCCGCACCCCAGTAAACCCTTTAGAACCCTTTATCCTCTTTTTGAAGGAGTCTTATTATCTTTTGATGCGTATATGGTTGCATGGTCTCAGCAAACCGCTTCAGCGAGAGGTCGCTGATCATCGGAAGGTTCCAGCCATTCCACAATGGTCACATGGACGTTATACGCAAATGCGCATCCGAGTCCGAGAATCTGACCATAGGCATAGGAAGCGCCCAGTACTCCCACGAGTGCGATAACCCCTTCACGGCGGGCGAGAGGTATCTTATGATCGATGAGACGATGAAAGACGAGGGAATAACCAACTATTGCATCATACCGATAGAGGATCTCAACCGATACTCCCTCTGGGTTGCGCAGGTAAGGTCCCTGTCCCCCCCGTTCTCGAAAGTATACAGCAACAATCCGCTCACCAGACGTCTTTTCAGCGAGGCGGGTTATGAGGTGAGGAATTCTCCCCTGTACAATAGGGATTTATATTCCGGGACTGCCGTGAGGAAGGAGATGCTGAAAGGCGACGGATGGCGCTCTCTCGTTCCGGGAAAGGCTGCGGAAGTCATTGATTGTATCGACGGCGTGCAGAGACTCAGGGAGATATCCGGAGGGGAGTGAAACGACATCCGCAGAAGAGCTTGCGGAGATTTTTCTTGAGAGGGGCCTCACACTCTCTGTCGCCGAGTCCTGTACGGGAGGGATGCTGGGTTCAGCAATAACATCCGTATCGGGATCGTCCGGATATTTTCTCGGCGGAATCGTCACATACAGCAACGGCTCCAAGACGGAAATCCTTGGGATTCCCAAAGATTCCATTGACCGGACGGGTGCCGTGAGCGAAGAGACCGCAAAGAATATGGCATCATGCACGAGGGCCCTTTTCAAATCCGATATATCGGTATCGATAACCGGCATAGCCGGGCCGAACGGCGGGACGCCTTCTAAACCTGTCGGACTTGTCTGGATCGGAGTCTCCTCAAACGTGGATGTGTTCGCCGAGAAGTTCGATTTCAGCGGTTGCAGGGATGATGTACGCAACAGCGCCGTCCTTGCCGCTGTCGGACTGGTCGCCGATTACGTCCTGACCCGTTTCATTGAATTTTAATATGACCCGTCCGATTGCCTCTTCATGAAACATGTAATGACCGGAAAGGTCAAAGAGGTCTATCAGATCGACGACGACACATTGGAGTTCGCATACACCGACAATATCTCTGTTTTCGACAAGATAATCCCTTCGAAAGTGCCGCATAAGGGCGAGACCCTCTGCAGAACCGCGAAATACTGGTTCGAAATTCTGACCGAGAACGGGATTCCCAACCACTACATCGACGAACCGGCCCCGGACAGGATGAGGGTCAGGAGAGTCGACATCATAAGGGACTACGGCATGATAGACGGCGATACCGCCAATTATCTTATACCGCTCGAGGTCATATGCAGACATTATGTGGCCGGGTCCCTGCTTGACCGCATAAAGGCGGGAAAAATCACCCCTGAGCAGTTGGGTTTTCCAAGAGACCATGCGGTAAAATATGGCGATAAGCTGCCGAGACCGTTCATTGAAGCAACGACGAAACTCGAGGAACATGACATGAATCTCACCGAGGCCGAAGCCAAGGAAATGGCCGGCCTAACGGATGACGAATACAGAGAGATAACCGATATGGTGCTGAGGATAGACGGGATCATCGAAGAGGAGGTCTCGAAGCGCAATCTGATACACTGCGACGGCAAGAAAGAATTCGGATATGACAAAGACAGAAAGCTCATGGTCATCGATACATTCGGAACATTGGATGAGGACAGATGGTGGGATTCGGAAGAATACAAAAAAGGAAACATCGTCGAACTCTCCAAAGAATTCGTCAGACAGCATTACAGGGAAACGGGCTACCACGGGAAGCTTATGAAGGCACGCGATGCGGGATTGAAGGAACCCGATATACCCGCTCTGCCGGAAGATGTGATAGACAGGGTCAGCCGACTCTACGTGGATATGTTCGAGAGGATAACGGGCGAGAGGTTCTGATCACATCAGCTTCACAAGGACCAGATCGAGGCCTATCGGGCACTTCGCGTCCCCTTCGATCCCAACGACGGAGAATTTCTTCCCGTTGTCCAGAGCATAGGGGTGGCAAAGCCCGTAGTTCTCACAGTCCAGCCTTTTGCATTCCGGTTCCTGAAATGTGATGATGCTCCCTTCGATGGCGGATTTCTTCCTGACCGTCAGTCTTCTGGCGACCTTTTTTATCTCAACGACGCGGACCCTGTCTTCATTGAATGCGCAATCGTGGATTTGGTCCCTCAGCGCCACTATCTCGTACAAGGCCCCCGGTTCAAGGTTGAAACACACACCTTTCAGCCTGCAGTCCCCGCATTCGGTCTGCGACCCCACATAATAGAAACGGTTGCCTTCTTTCGCCTGGGATTCGCTTACCAGTGTTATGGCCGCCATATATCAGATCACTCCGGTAACAGTCGCTACCTTCCTGGCCGCCTCTCTGGTGAGTCCTCTGTCCCCCAGTATCGTGAACCTCTCCTTCCTGATATCTTTGGCCCTTACAAGAGCCTCTATTATCTCCTCATCGGTGAACCCCAGCTCTTTCGCGGTGGTCGGTGCACCGATATTCTTCAAAGCATCCCTTATCAGCTTCCAATCCCCGCCCTGCAGTTCCATCATCATTATGGATCCGACACCGCACTGCTCACCATGGAGGGCCGTATCCGGTCTT
>JAITTK010000046.1 GCA_031287135.1 Candidatus Methanoplasma reticulitermitis | reverse complement strand
CCGGTCAGACCCTGGAACTCACGACGACCAAGAGATTCTCGGAGTATTTCGGCATCGGCAGCACAAGGATATCCGACATAAGGAAATGGATCGAGTCCCAGGCTAAAAACATGTGATCCGCCGGGAAAAGCTTTTTTAATCAGGCACCCCATGGGCAGGTCTGATAACATGGTAATGCCACAAGCACTGCTGGAAAAATCTCTGGACAAACGCGTCTCGCTCTTCCTCAAGGACGGAAGGGTACTGGAAGGCAAGCTCACAGGTTTCGATGAGTACATGAACATGGTTTTGGACGAGACTGTCGAGAACAATGCGGCCGGCGAAGAGGAGAGGCGTCTCGGTACGGTCGTGCTCCGCGGCAACAATGTTGTAAGCATTTCCATCCTTTGACAGATACGCCGTCGCGGTGACACATCGGGAAAAGGTGCCGACCCATGTCCGTATTCAAATGGATAAACAAAGTCTCCAACAATGAAAGGTCGCGGAAGGCATGGTTCTCCTTCGTGTGTCTGGTATTCGTAGTGTTGATAGTGGTCCCGTCGATATTCGTAATATTGAAAATGCTCACGGAATGGGGGGTCGTGAGCGAGGTGTTCAGGGACTCGGTGATGATGTCCACCATAACGGGCGCCCTCCGCAATTCGTTCAGCATAGCAGGCATAGTGACCGTCATAGATGTGGCAGTCGGCGTACCGATGGCCTGGATGATGGTCAGGAAACAATTCAGGGGTAAGAAATACCTGGATACGCTCATGGATATGCCCCTGGCGTTCCCGACGGCCGTGCTCGGTATATCCGTGGTCATGTTCTGGGGGGCGCCCGAGGGCATATCCATACCCGGACTGGGGATCGTCGTATCCCCTTATGTCATGCTCGTCCTCCTGCATATAATCTTCACATATCCCTACATGGTGAGGTCCCTCTCCGCCATCCTCGAACAGATCGAACCCAATTACGAGACGGCCGCGATGACCCTCTCCGCATCCAGATTCACCGCGGTAAGGACCATAACCCTCCCCCTTTTCCGTGCCGGCCTCGTCACCGGCACGATCCTTTGTTTCGCCAGGTCCCTCTCGGAGACGGGCGGGACGTTCATCGCCCTGCAGATGATGGGTGTCGGGTCGGTGTTCTTCACGGGACCGACCTTCATAGCCTATATGAAAGCCGAATACGGTGTCGATGCCGCGATGGGGTCTATGATACTGATAAGCGTACTGATGATCATACTGGCTTTGATTCTCCTGGTGGTCGTGAAATTGCTCATCATGAGGTTCAAGATACCGATGAAGAGGGTATGGCCGGACTTCGGAAGGTTCGTGAGCAGGGGGGCCATGCCGAAACTGAAGGATACGGTCTCCGTGATCTTCCTAGCAGTCATAGTGCTCATCCCAACCTTTTACATATTCACTTATCTCACGCAGCCGATGGCCGAGATCGACTTCGGTTCGCTGCTGTATTCGACCGGGATATCCTTCCTCATCGCCGGCGTGGCGGTCGTCTTCAACATAGTATTCGGCATCCCCATCGCGCTTTACATTGCAAGGAAGAGACATACGACATCCGGCAAGATCCTGGACAGTCTGGTTAATGTGCCCCTGATAATACCGACCACCGCACTGGGATTCTCCCTGGCACTGTTCTGGGGGAGCATATACGCCGGGGATTCCATCGGTCTTCTGATGGTCATACTCGGACACATAGCGTTCACGTTCCCGCTGGTCGTCAGGAATATAACGGGCGCGGTGGAGGAGGTGGATGTCTCATACGAGGAGGTCGCGATCACCCTTGGGGCGAAACCGTTCCAAGCCTTCTCGAAGGTTCTGATGCCGATAATAAAATCGTCCATAATAGCCGGAGCGATACTCGCCTTCACCAGAAGCCTGGGAGAGACCGGTGCGACCGTCGCGATAAGCGATTCGGTCAAGACGGTCCCGGTGTACATAATGGAACTCATAAAGGCGGACAACTACCCGGAAGCGGCGTTCTGCTCAATAATACTCATCGCGATATGCTTCATGTTCATGTTCGCGCTGAGGATGATAATAAACAGAGGGGACCGCCGTGCCTGAGATAATCCTCGACGGCCTCCGCAAGAGCTTCGGGGGCTGTCCAGCGGCGGACGGTCTTTCGCTGAAGGTCAATGACGGGGAATACCTGTGCATACTCGGACCGACGGGTTCCGGCAAGACGACGTGTCTCAGGATGATATGCGGACTCACCAAGCCGGACAGCGGAAGGGTGCTGTTCGACGGGACCGATGTGACGGACGTGCCGGTCAGCGAAAGGAAGGCGACCATGCTTTCGCAGGCATATTCCCTCTTCCCTCCGAAGACGGTGTATGAGAACGTCATGTTCTCGCCGCAGATCAAGGAGTGGGACGAGGAGACATCCAAGCAGCTCGTCAAGAGCATGATAAAGATGGTCCACATGGAGAACAAGGCGAACTCATACCCCCGCGAACTGAGCGGCGGGCAGCAGCAGAGGACCGCCCTGGCGAGGGCCCTGGCATCCGATTCCGACATACTGCTCCTGGATGAACCGCTGAGGGCGCTTGATGCGAGATTGAGGCTGGAACTCAGACAGGAGCTGAGGTCCCTCGTCAAAGACATGGGCCTGACGGCCATACACGTCACACACGATCAGGACGAGGCATTGGAGATGGCGGACCGCATCGCGGTCATAAGGAAGGGCAGGATAGTCCAGATAGGGACCCCGATGGAGGTGTTCCAGAATCCCCGGACACCGTTCGTTGCGAACTTCGTGGGGAGGTCCAACATATTCATCGGGAAGATATCGTCGGTATGCGAGGCATTCACGGAGGTCATGCTGGGGAACGGTTCGCTGATAAGGGCACGCAGGACCGACATCCCGGCGGGGACCGACGTGGCGGTCGCGATAAAGATAGGGTCCACCAGGATACCGATCGTCGAGAAGCCCACGGAGGAGAGGCCGGAACCGGAGCAGCCGCAGGGTTTCTTCAGAGGGAGGGTGGAGAGGATACTCTACGAGGGTGCGACCGTAACGATCGAAGTGGACGTGAAAGACGTGGGCCTGGTATCATCGAAGCTCCCCAACAGAAGATACGACGACTATAAGGCCGGTGATGAGGTAACGGTCACCTGGATACCGGATAAGGCGAACGTCTTCGAGATATCCCCTGACGGGATAGACGAAGAATTGAGGTTGGACTGATGAAGATAAAACTCGAGAACATCTCAATGAAATTCGGTGACCTGTATGCGGTCAGGAACATAAGCCTGTCAGTCGCAAAGGGCGAATACCTGACCGTGCTGGGCCCGTCAGGCTGCGGCAAGACGACCCTGATAAAGGTTATTTCCGGGATATGGAAGCCGACGGAGGGAAGAGTGACGGTCGACGGCGAGGATGTGACCGACATCCCCATGGAGGACAGGGACACGGGATACGTGTTCCAGAACATAGCGCTGTTCCCCAACATGACGATCAGGGACAACGTCGGATACAGTCCGAGGGTCAAGGACATGGCCCAGGATGAGGTGGATGACATCTCCAAAGGCCATTTGGAATTGGTGAAGATGTTCGACCGCGCCGGCATGTTCCCGTCCGAGCTGTCCGGCGGGGAGCAGCAGAAGGTGGCCATCGCCAGGGCGTTGGCATCGGGGTCCAAGATGCTGATGCTCGACGAACCGCTGTCCGCATTGGATGCGCGCGTGCGCGTCGAGCTGAGATACGAGATAAGAAGACTCGTCAAGAAACTCGGGATAACGGTCCTGCATGTCACCCATGACCAGGAGGAGGCCATGTCCGTGTCCGACAGGATCATACTCATGAGGGCCGGGGGGATACAGGAGGTCGGGACCCCCCTCGACATGTACAGGAGCCCGAAGTCGATATTCGCGGCGTACTTCATCGGAGAGACGAACCTGATGGAGTGCACGGTGTCGGGGAAGACCAGGACGGGGAAGATAACAGTGAGGCTGAGGGGGGGACAGGCAGTGAGGGCATCCAAATCCGATCTCGAAGTCGGGGACCCGGCCGTCATATCCGTCCGCCCGGAGAACGTATATGCGGCCAAAGACGGTTTAAAGGCGGAGATAATCGGAGTGGTGTTCATGGGCACGTATTGGAAGATAAGGACGCTTGCCGAGACCACGGATTACATCGACTATAACGTGTCATCGAACGACGAGGTACCGAAGAAAGGGGACAGAGTGTACCTTGTTTTCAACAAAAAAGCGACTAAGGTCTTTGCAAGACCGGAAGAGGGACTGGAGGAGGCGATTAAACTTGAGTGAGAAGAAGGGCATGATGGGATGGTTTTCCAAGAGGAGAGAAGAGACGGTCAGGATTGGTTCCAGAAGCCACGGCCTGGTTGTTCTGGATGCGGTCACGGAGTTGGACCTGGCACTCATCGCGATGGGCAGGGGCGACCATGTCGATGCGATGAAATGCATCGAACGGCTGATGATATCCGAAAGAGAGGCGGACAAGATCGAGGACAGGCTCTGCGCGGACGTGTCCGGAGGGGAGCTGAGCGTGCAGGAAAGAGAGGACCTCATCCATTTCATAAGGAAGATGGACCAGATAGCCAATTGGTCCAAGGAGGGCGCGATCCATATACAGCTCCTCAAAGAGACGAATGCTCTGGTACCCGAGAACATATGGCGGGAGATAGGCATGATGTCGGCCGAGCTGATACCGGCGGTCAAGCATCTCGTCAAAGTCGTGGAGAACATGGATTCGGGTTCAACGGAGACAATCAAGAACATAGAGGCGGTGTACGACCAGGAGAAGATAATCGACGGACTCTACTTCTCGTGCATAAAGCAGGTGCATCTGTCGCCCATGGACCCCCGTGCCGTTATGCTCACGAGGGAACTCATATTCTCGCTGGAGATGGCGGCCGACACCTGCAAGACCTGTGCGGACACGGTATCAATAATGATGGTCGCCAGGAGGATGTGATGACCGAGAGGCTTTTCGGAACGAACGGGGTCAGGGGGATCATCAATGTGGATATGACCTCCGATCTGGCACTCCAGATGGGAAAGGCCATAGGCACCGTCATGGGAGGCACGGTCGCGATAGCGACGGACACGAGGATATCCGCGGATATGATAAAGACGGCGGTGTCGTCCGGGATAATGTCGGTGGGGGTCAATGTCCTGGACCTAGGGGTGCTGCCCACTCCCGCGATACAGTACTACGTTAAGACGCATGACAATGTGAAGGGAGGGGTCATGATCACCGCCTCCCATAATCCCCCTCAGTTCAACGGCATAAAGTGCATATCGTCGGACGGAACGGAGGCCAGCAGAGAGGAGGAGGAGCAGGTGGAGGCCAAGTACTCCGAGAGGATACCGTGCGCACCCTGGAACCTGATAGGGGACATGTACAGGATCGGCGGCGCGGGGGAGGAGTATGTTGATGCCGTGATCTCAAGGGTCGATGCGGATGCGATAAAAAAGGCGGAATTGAAGGTCTGTCTGGACTGTGCGAACGGTGCGGCGTACGAGACATCCCCACTTCTTCTGAAGAAGCTGAATGTGAGGGCCATAACGATCAACTGCAACCCCCAGGGGGAATTCCCCGGACACCCGAGCGAACCGACGGAAGAGAATCTCAGGGACCTGATCTCCCTGACCAGGGCCACGAGATCGGACCTGGGGATAGCACATGACGGTGATGCGGACAGGTGCGTGTTCATAACCGACGGCGGGAAATTCGTCAGCGGGGACAAGAGTCTCGCCCTGATATCGAAATATGTCCTATCCGAAAAGAAGGGGATCGTGGTGACCCCGGTCAGCTCATCATCCCTGGTCGAGGAGGTCGTGAGGGAGTCCGGCGGAGAGATAAGATACACGGCCGTCGGTTCGCCCGTAGTGGCCAGAAAGATGATCGAGACGGGGGCGGTATTCGGCGGGGAAGAGAACGGGGGGCTGATCTTCCCGGAGCAGCAGTACTGCCGGGACGGTGCGATGACGATAGCCAAGATGCTCGAATGCATAGTGAGGGATGGCCCGTTGAAAGGCCAGATATCGGATCTTCCGGTGTACCACACGGTAAAGACGAAGGTCGAGTGCCCGGATGATATGAAGAAGCACGTCCTCGAATATCTGGCGGGTTCGAACGACGGCACAAGGATCGACAGCACCGACGGCCTGAAGATAATCTTCGATGACGGATGGGTACTGGCCAGGCCGTCCGGGACGGAACCGATCTTCAGGATCTATTCGGAGTCGAAGGATGAAGAGGCCGCGAAAAGCCGGGCGCACAGGTACGAAGCACTCGTTATGGAATACCTCAACCACTGATTCAGATGATATTCCTCGCATGGACGGCGAGGGCTTCGTTGATGTACCTGGCCGCGAGCACCGAGGTTATGCCCGAAGGGTCGGCCGGAGGACAGACTTCCGTGACATCGAAGCCCGCCAGCCTCTCTCCGATGAGGCCGATCGCCTTCTTGACGTCCATGGGATCAAGGCCGAAAGGTTCCGGCGTGCCGGTACCCGGCGCGAACGCAGGGTCTATGCCGTCTATGTCCAAAGAAAGATAGACACGTTCGTTTTCAACGGTCTCCAGTGCAGTCCTGACCGCCCATTCGATCCCTTTCTCCTTTATCTCGAATGAGGTTATGTGATGTACTACATCATCTCTTTCCAGTTCCTCCCGCGAGACGGATCTGACACCGAGTGCGAAAACATTATCGATGCCCAGATGCTCGGCGGCGCGTCTCGTTACGCACGCATGGCTGTATACCGTACCCATGTATTCGTCCCTCGAATCAAGATGGGCATCTATGGTCAGAAGGGCCACATCATCTCCGAAACATCTCATTATCGGTATATTCACGGAGTGTTCGCCTCCGATCGCGACGGTGAATTTCCCGTCCCTTATCGCCGGGGCCATGAAGAACCCGACCTCATCCATCATGTCTTCAGGTGAGAAGAAATCTTCGCAGTTCCCCTGGTCGAATATGTTCAGGGAAGGAAGATCCAGACCATGTTCGAAATGGATCTCCTCAAAATTGTACGATGCCCGCCGTATGTGGAAAGGCGCCTCTCTGGCACCTGCCTTGAAACTTGATGTCCGGTCATACGGGATACCCAAAATGAATGCATCGGCGGAATCGTAGTCCGACTCTGCCCCCGCGTAGGATATCCCATATGACACGGGACCGCCTCACATGAGTTTGTTCTTGCCCATGGCGACGAGGTACATGACCTCTCCGCCTTCTTCGAGGGGACTCTCGTGATCGGCATTGATGGCCATCGAGAATGTCTCGAAGGTCTCGAGATCCATTATCTGGACCTCGTCACCCTGTATCGACAGGACCTGTCCCTTCCTCTTGTCTATCTGGGGAACCTGGACCTTTGTGCTGACCGGGGCGTTGATCGACTTCTTCGCGCCTGTGAAAATGTCCGCGGCCTCGATGTTGGCCTTCGCGGACCCGTGTTTTCCCGGTTTCGATGTACTGATCGATATGATCTTGCAGGGGGACTCGTCAATGTTGACGTATCTCCCGACCTTCAATTCCCTGATCTCTTTCATTTCCCACATTTTATTACCTCATTCATGCTGTCGGCCGGCAGTCCAGCTCCCTTCTGAAACACGGGATGAACTTAGATATTCCGGATATTGGCTGCATTGTTATCGGAGTCCCTATCCCTCCTCCCCTTAAATATATTTTGCGAACCCGGATCAACGCCTCTGTTTGCTTCCGCGTTTCTTTCCGTGCGCATTCTGGCTATGTGATTTTTTAGGGGCTTCGGGATATCGTCTCCGTATGTCATCGACACGTGTCTCGAATTCCTTCTTCAGGATGTCTCCCATGAACCGGCCGTTGTTGGCATCTATCTTCGCCGCGATCAGTATCTTCCCGGCAAGGGCTCTGGCTATCTTGCCCCTCTGCCAGTATGGAGACCTGTGGATGTCCGGATGCTGATATATGACCCCGTGTTTGGGAGGGCGTTTACCTGATTTGAGATGCCGGAACATGGCCTTCTCCGCGCCCAGAAGCTGTACAGTTGACGAAGGGAGCGAAGACAGCCTCTCCAACCCGCCGGCCAGCGATATCAGCCGTGCGGAGAGCGGGGCATCAATCACGGAGCACATGTTCGGAGCGGTCTTCGAGGCTATATCCGCTATGTAATGCTCCATCGTCTCTTTCTCCTCATACAGTCTGATGATCTTGTCTGCCAGTCCCATCACCGCCTTCAGATCGTCGTCATCCATGTCGGAACCGATCGAACTGATATCCAGATCGAGTTCATTCATTATGCTTTCCCTGTCCCCGTTATCGCATATCAGTCGGGCATACGAGTCATCCTTTGCTATGTCGGACAGTTCCGGGAAATGCATCCCGTACCACTCATGGAGCCTCTCGTTCAGGAGGTTGGAGCTTTCTATGAGGTCATCCAGCCCCCTTATTGCATGCACGAGGTTCCGGTCCCTCGGCACAGGCTCGGACGTTCTCAGTTTTCCGAGACCGATCATGGCGCTGTGCATGGTCTTCTCGCTGAATCCGAACGATGACGCATCGAGGAAAGAGGAATCGTAGAATACCGGTTTGCCGAGTTCCGACTGCCTGCTGCTGGATACGAACACCCTCGGGAACCTTCCGGCGAGTTCCCTCTCCTCCTCGAGAACGGAACCCCTCTGCATCGACGCCAATTTCTCCGCTATGAGGTCCGGGTCATCGGGCATCAGCCGTTTGTCTATGACCTTCCCGCTCTTCTCATCGATCAGGAACACCCCGAACCATTTCGTAACCAGCATTGCCATGATATCACACCTTCAGGAGTTTCTTTATCTCCGACGCCGGGAGTTCTCCGGCATCGCCGACCAGCATCTGCAGCCTGGCCTGGAATTCCAGCTCTTCCATCCTGTTGAAGGACTCCTCGAGCGACCCGCCCTGTGTTATCGCGCCGTGCCTCTCCATCAGCATGGCCTTGGATGAGGAATGTTCCGCGATCGCATCCGCGAGTTTCTTCGATCCAGGAGTGAAATAGCCGATCATAGGCACATCTCCGAGGAGGATGACACCTTCGGGGGTAAGCGCGCTCCGGATCCTCTCCCCCCTCACCGCAAGCGCGGTGCAATAAAGGGGATGGCAGTGTATGACAGAGGCGGTGTCGGGGTTCGACCTGAACAATGCCATGTGGAAACCCTTTTCCATGGACGGTCTGCCGTCTGAAAGCACTTTCCCCTTCATGTTCATCAACACCATCTCGTCGGGCCTCAGCGATCCCTTGTTCCTTCCGGTGGGCGTTATTATGAACTCATCGTCATTCAGGCGAAGGCTCATGTTCCCGCCTGCGGATACGGTCAGATTCCTGTCATAGAGGAGTTTGCACACCTCCGCCAGTTTGCTTCGTGCGAACCGTTCATTCATCGTCCAGCACCATCCTGATATCTTTCGGGTCCAGAATCCCGTTCTCGGTTATGAAGCCGGTGACGAGCCCGGCGGGGGTCACGTCGAACGCCGGATTAAGGGCCGGGGACCCCTCGGGGGCTATCCTCACCCCCGCGATCTCCGTGACCTCCCTCTCGGACCTCTGCTCGATCACTATGTCTCCGCCGGTCCCGGTATCGAAGTCGAATGTCGATATAGGTGCGGCGACATAGAACGGTATGCCGAAGTATTTTGCGGCTATCGCCTTGTCCAACGTCCCGATCTTGTTGGCGAAGTCCCCGTTGGCCGTTATCCGGTCCGCACCCGTTATTATAAGGTCGACACCTTTCTCCATGTAGTATGCGGAGGCACCGTCGGGGATTATGGCATGGTCGATCCCCTCCTGATTGAGCTCCCATGCGGTGAGCTGCATACCTTGGAGTCTGGGTCTCGTCTCCGAGGCGTATACGAAAAACCGTCTTCCCTCGTCCCGGGCCTTCCTCATAGGAGCCAGCGCGGTGCCCACGTCGACGGTCGCGAGCGCCCCCGCGTTGCAGTGTGTCATGATCCTCATGCCGTCCTTTATAAGTTTGGAACCGTGCTCTCCTATCCGGGTGCATTTCCATATGATCATGTTCGCGTAATCCTCGGCGGCCGTGACCGGGTCCTGTCCGTCCTTTATGAGCCGGTGCATATGATCGGTCGCGAAGAACAGGTCGTTGGCGGTTGGCCTGGCGGCCTTGATATCCGCGGATGCCTTGTCCATATCTGCTCCGGAAAGGGCCGCGAGGCACATCGCATAAGCGGCCGCGGCACCTATCGACGGCGCACCTCTCACGGTCATGTTGCGGATGGCCTCCACCACATCCCCGTAATCATCGAAACCGGTGATCCTGATGCTGTGAGGGAGTTCCCTCTGGTCGATCATCATGACCTTCCCGCCATCGAACCATACCGCGCTCATATCCTTGATGCCATCTTCTGTCCTCACCTTCAAAACGGACCTCTCCCGGTTCTGTCAATTGAGTAGGATTATAAGGCATTAGCGCAAGGATGTCATTTTGTTTTGGGCTCGAACGTCAGCACGACACCGTTGCCGAGGACCTCGGTGTCTCTGAGGACGAGATCCACACCCCCCTCGGCGACCCATCCGTCACCGTCAACGGGGGTCGGGGCAGTCCGTCCGCCTATGATCGATCCCCCCACGAATACGGTGTATCTGTCCACAAGCCCCTCTCTGAAGAAATGGGCTATCGTTTCTCCGCCCCCTTCCACGAGGATGCTCTCGATTCCGATATCCTCAGCCAATATCCCGAGTATCTCCGACAGCCTGAGTTCGCCGCCGAAGCGTATGGTCTCTTCGCAGTCCCATTCCCTGTCGCATTCCCGGGATGTCACCATGACGGTGGGCGCCCGTTCGTCCAGGACCATCGCGTCGTCCGGGGTCCTGCCCCGGGGATCTATCACGATCCTGATGGGATTCGTGTTGTAATCCAGCTCCTTCACGGTAAGGTGGGGGTCGTCGGCGAGCACGGTCCCGACACCGACAAGTATCGCATCATACTTCTTCCTCAGGTTCCTGACCCTGTTCTTATCCTCATCCGAGGATATCCTGACCTGTTTCCTGTCCGCACCCGCTATTTTCCCGTCGGCGGACATAGCGCAGTTCACATGCACGAACGGTCTCACGGATATCCCTCCGAGGAGACCGAGAAGTGATATCCGTCGCTCTTCCTCTCCACTCCGAACCTCACGTTCAGAAAAGACTCCAGCGTGTCCATCTGGCTGAGGAGGTGCTTGCTTATGCGGGAAACCACGAAACTGCTCTTCCCTTCGGCCATCGCCATGTAGGGGAGCAGCTGGTCCGCGGTGTGCACGTCCATCGTGGACCCGTTCGTCATCTCCTGGAGGAGATCATTGGCGGCATCGATGCCGGACTGTTCGGCCGAGTGCCCCCTCGAGGTGAGTACATTGCTTGAGAGCCGTCCGTGCTCATAATCCGCGACGAGGACGAGCCCGGCGCCCCTCGAGTTCCCGGAGCAGTTCTGCATCTCCACTTCCGTGGTATATCCGTCTCCGAGGGTGTCGAGGCAGGCATTGACCATCTCTCTGGTTATCCTTTCGGAGAGATGTTGCACGAAGCACCTTATCTTTATCTTCTTCAGCCTCCCGAGGTCATTGAGTTCCAGAGGGGAGATCCTGCCGATGGCGTCCATGGATACCGACACATGTCCGCCCCCTATCGGGTAGAATCCCCTTTCCAGTATATTCAGAGCGGCGTTTATGCCCATCCTTTTCATGAGGGGGAATAGGACCAGTTCATAGGAATCCAGCGGAGGGGCCCACATGACATTGGTCCCGCCGGTTATGTCTATGTTCAGTGTCTCTTTGTTGTTCCTGGCCGCCAGCAATACGGCCTGGAGCACCAGGCTGATGCTTCCGGCGGAACCTATGTCCATCTTCAGGCACGAGTGCTCTTCGTTCCCCGGGTAGAATGTCAATTCGCTGGACCCGACCGTGTTGCCTTCGACCCTCGACCCCGTCATCATGGCAACCGCGTTTATCGCCGTCGTGTGCTGTTTGGACAGTCCGTTGGTCGGCCGGTTCTCCCTGATGCGCGTAAGTCTGGTAGGGATGCCTGTGATCGCAGACAGCGCCACGGATGTTCGGACCATTTGCCCTCCGCCCTCTCCTCTCGAACTGTCTATCTCAAGCATGTTATCACCAGTATAATGCCGAGTACGATATATATCTTATAACCTTGCGAACATCGGAATGCGGACGTATTGTAAATCCGGCGTTCCCGGAATACGGGGCCATCGGC
>JAITTK010000038.1 GCA_031287135.1 Candidatus Methanoplasma reticulitermitis | reverse complement strand
CGATCTCACTCAGGATGGCATCGCATCGGTACTCGGCATATCAAGGGCGCATGCCTCGATCGAACTTAAGAAACTCAAGGAAGCCAACAAAGTCGATGATTGGCTGGCACATATAAAGGGTTCCGGGGCTAAGAGGAAGGCGTATTACCTGTTGCCGGACGGTATCTCCGAGGCAGAGATGCTGAAACAGAGATTCGAATCATCAGGCATCGTAGTAGACACACTGCTCGATATGAAACGGTGCGATCCCGGCATAATGTGGGACAGTCTCAGCGCAAAGGACAGGGAGACATTCGGCCTGGCGTGCGTGTTCAGGGTCCCGGTCCAGAGGAAGACGCTTCCGGAGACCAGCACAGGTGTGATACCTGCCGATTTCTACGGCATGACGTGCATAAGCGACGGGGTCCGCGAGAAATACCTTTCACTGGCCGACCCGGAGAAAGCGAAGGTCTGGCACAGCCGTGCGGCTGATTGGTGGATGGATAACGGCGATGACGACCAGGAGAGACTTTACCACCTGGCCATGGCAGGGAGGAATAGCGAAGCCTGCAAGCTTTTACTGAGAAAATCCGATGAATTTCTTGAGAACCCGAACGAAGATCTCCTTGAGACCGTCAAGAAACTGACCGTTACTCCGAAGTATGCTGAACCTGTTTATAACATAAGGGCGAAAGTCGCTCTGGACTGCGGGGACATCGATGATGCCTTCGCCTGTGCCGAGATAATCGCGGATTTCCTTACCCCCGATGCGGACTTCATAAGGGCGGAGGCGTACATGCTTTCGGGGGATGCGGAGAAGGGTTTCGACATATCTTCGAATCTATTTGCGAAGAATCCCTCTTCGAGGGCCGCACTGATCGCGGCCAAATGTCTTTTCAGGATGAAAATGTGCGACAGGGCCTCCGCTTTTCTGGATTCTTCCTGCGAAGTCCTTTCGGATAACAACGACGCCACCAAGATAGATGAGATCCTTCTACTGAGGGCCGGTATGGCTTACGACGCAGGCAAAAAAGAAGAGACGCTCAGCTATCTCAGTAAAGCGGCCAGGGTTTCAAGGAAAGACAAGACCAAAGAAAAGATAGAATCGCTCATGAAGAGCATCAAAAATGATAAGGAAGTCCGTTTCGGCTGATCAGAAGACCGTGTTCTTCTTCAGGTCGTCCATGTCCGAGATATAAAGGTCTCTGATGTCCTTTATGTCCCATTTCAGCATTGCCAGCCTCTCGAATCCGAATCCCCATGCCAGTACCGGGTGCCTGACACCGAATGGCTCGGTCACTTCCGGCCTGAATATGCCGGCACCGCCGAGTTCCATCCATTTCCCGTTGAAGAATACCTCCACTTCAAGGGATGGTTCCGTATAGGGGAAATACGCCGGTCTTATCCGAATCCTGTCGAATCCCATCCTGGCATAGAACTCTTTTATCATCGAGATCAGCATATCGAAATTCCCGTTCTCGTCTATGACTATGCCTTCGATCTGGGTGAACTCCGGGAGGTGCGTGGAGTCTATTGATTCGTTCCTGAATATCCTGGAGATCGAGAATGCTTTCTGGGGCGCGTCAGGGTGCTCGGCAATGAACCTTATGCTGCTGACCGTGCTGTGTGTCCTCAACAGCGGTGCCTCGGCCTTCTCCCTATTCCAGGTCCCTCCCCATCCTGTCGATCCGGTGCTCCCTCCGTTCTCATGGATGTCTTTGACCTTCTGCACCAACTCATCGTCCCCGATGTCGATACTGCTCGGACAGCTCAGATAGAACGTGTCCTGAAGGTCCCTTGCGGGATGATCCTGCGGTGTGAAGAGCACATCCAGATTCCAGAATGCCGGCTGGACGTATTCGGAGGACATTTCGACGAATCCCATGTTGGTGAAAAGCTGCCTTATCTCGTTCCCCAGCCTGGTCAGCGGGTGCTTCTTGGCCGGGGTCACGGCGGGGGCGAATATCCCTACATCATATTTCCTGAACTGAACATTCCTCCACTCACCGCTCTGTATCAAACGGTCGGTTATGTCGGTTATCTCATTCTTCAGCTCTATCCCGGATAAAACTGCTTTCACACCGCTTTCCGTGAGCGTTATCGTCCTTTCGGTTACGATCCTGTCTTGGACCATCCCCTGTCTTCCCTTCAGATCCTTGATCGTCTTCAGGTCAGCTTCGCTTTCGGATATCGGACCACGGATCATCCTATCCAGGAGCAGTTCGTCCTCCATCTTCGATCCCGCGGCGGATTCACCTTCGGCTGTCAGCACAAGAAACTTGGATACACCGTCCGAGACTATGTCGGCAAGGCCCTTTCTCTTCAGCCACCCGACAGCTATCTTATCCTCGCCGTCGGACATTTTCTCCGAAAGGGCCTCCATATCCAGCTTCCCTCCGGATGAGCTTATGATGTTCAGAGCGCGTCTTTCCGGCAACCCCTTCCCGACCGCAGCCGCATCGGAGAGTTCAAAGAATTTTTCAGTTCTCTCCTCGACTGTCGCCAGACCCTTCACGGATAACCATGATGCCGCACCCATCACCTCTACCTCAAGGCCGAAGTCCCCGGACTTCACCACATCTGCGGGTGATGCCGAGCCGCCGAGGCCGTCAAGTGCGATCAGAAGTTTCCTCTCGTTGTAGCTGAGTCCGTCTATAATCTCCGATATCTCCATCCGATCACCATTTGAATCCGTCAAACGTCATACCGTCGACGACCTCTTTTGCCTTCTCTCTTTTCGCCTGATGCTGTTCGAGAAACACGTTTATCTTCTCTGTCAGGATCTGTTTGCACTCACCGCAGAGAATCCCGCCCCCCCTGCACTTATCGGCGAGTTCGTTGATCTTGCCGTCATCCTCCTCGAACATGAAATAGTTGTACCTGAAGACCGCACAGACTTCGGGATTTCCTCCCTTCTCTCTCTGTTCCTCCACCGTCGCGCATCCTCCGGTGAATGCTCTGGCGACCTTCTTCTTGACCTCTTTTGGGGGATCTGTGGTATATATGGTCCCGAGTTCATCGGACGATGACATCTTGTCGCCTCCTCCGAGGCCCGGGAACATCTTGCAGTAGAGCATTGTGGGTTTGGGATAGTTAAGTCCCGGGGCAACGTCTCTGGCGACTCTGAAGTGCGGGTCCTGGTCTATTCCGCACGGGATGAGACATGGGATCTGTCTGCCCGCCGTCTCGGTTGGGAGGAATGCCGGTGCCGCCTGTATCGTGGTGAAGAAGATGGATCCGATATTCGTGGAGTTATCGAATCCGAATACGGCTTTTGCCGTGGAGAATGTGACTTTTTTGGATACTTTGAGCGATATCGGATACAGGGTCTTTATGTTCTCCGTATCCAGTATTATCTTCGTCCTTTCCGGGTCGAACCCCAGAGCCACGAAGTCGAGGGCATTCTCGTATGCCAGGGATCTCGTGTCCTTCAGTGTGAGATCCTTGAAGAGGAATTTCTCATCGTCCGTCATTTGGAACAGCATATCGACTTTGAAAGTGTCCTGGATCCATTTGTTGAAGACCCACGGCATCAGATGCCCGAGATGCGTATGCCCTGACGGACCTCTCCCTGTGTAAAGGACAAATTTGTTGCCTTTATCATATTCATCAAGCAGTTTTCCCAAGTCCCTGTGTGTGTAGAATATGCCTCTTTTCAGCATCGGGTGCAACTCCCCGTATACACCGAGCCTCTCCAACAGAGCACTGTCTACCGGTGTCGTGCCGAAACGTTCCATGAGGAGATCGTAATCTATGTCTCCGCTTACCTCCCAGGGAGTTACTTTGAACTCATCTGCCATATCAAATGACCTGACACAGAGAAGTAAAGCTTTATCTTTAAGCTTTCTAAAGGAAACCGACCGAATGGGCAGAAGTATATACACCAAACACAATTTGATGAACGGCAATATCAGATGATGTTCGAATGCCCGGCCGGCGGTGCTATCGAATCGGGATCTTCGGATTTCGGTCTGTGGCGCGGACATGAGACATATAATTAAACCGAGAACACTCGGAATAGTGTAAGATTATACTTATGCTTCAGATATATATATATTAGACAGATGCTTACTTAGTCGGCGATACGGTGTCATATTGTAAAAATTGCGGGAAATGTATTGAAAATGAAGGACAATTCTGCCCTTTCTGCGGATTCTCACATGAGTCCGGCACAGATCGGGATCGAAGCGATAACTGTGATCGAAACGGAAATGTCACGGGCTACCCGATGAAGGATATTACGCTCGCGACGATTCTCGGAGCGGTTTTAGGATTATTCGGAATCATGGGCGTGGGGCAGATGTATGTAAAAAGGGTCGGGAGAGGAATCGCGATATTGCTGGGGGGATGGTTCATTCTTCCGGTTACCACCTTTGGCGGGTTGATCATTCTTGGCGGGGCAGGCGATACCGCCTTCGTTTTCCTGATCGTATTTATCATAGTGTGCCTGCCGATATATCTCGTTTGGCAAGTATTGGATGCAAGGAAACTGACAAGGAAATATAACGAAGGGATCCGCAACACTGGACGGCCGCCCTGGTGATGTCCGCGGACACATTGATCCGGTCCGTCGACCCATTCCACGGCATACGGTCTAAAGACCAAGCTGTTGTATCGGATCTATGGCCGCATTGACTCCGTATCGGCAGACTATGGGAATCGCTTAATTATCCGAACGGCTTTGCAGTTTCCATGTGGAAGATACTCGGTGCCGAAACGATCTACATAGACCTGCCCGGCACGGCGAAGAGAAGGCTTATCGAACTCGCGGAGGACGGCGAGAAGGGTACCAGATTCAGAGAGCTCATGGAGAGGTCGGAGATCATGTTCCTGCTCAACGGTGAGACTGAGGAGAACTCATTCTTCATAACAGTCCCTGACGATCTCGGTCCCGCCGGCATACAGACGATGGCGGATGTTATCCTCGACATCGCTAAGAATGCCGGGTTCCCGTTCATAACGGCCGGAGATAAAGAGCAGAGATATCAGGTTATAATAACCAATAACAAGGAACCGGAACTAATCGGACTGAACAAGACGCCCGGTATGTCCTCGGTGGAAGTGTTCAGGCCGATCATCAAATCTCTGGACTCGAGGGGCAGAGCCAATCCCGAGTTCCTCTGATCGGTTAGACCGGCAGGTGCAGCGGCACCTTTCCGATTGCCGATTTCACTTGTCTTCCGGCAGAGTCAGTTTACCGAAATCCCCCTTATCCCTCTTCGGAGTCCCAGGCAGATCATGTCTGGGACGTTTCTTTCCCTTTTTATCCTCCAGACCGACAAAGACCGGTACGGGCCTGAACACCTTCCATTTGGAAACTATGTCGTTTATCGTGACGGCCTCGAACACCCAATAGTATAGTATCGAGACCAATGTCAATGTGACCACGATCATGACGGCGGACATCAGTATGTAAAAGAGGACTGTGTGTATATCCGAGGTGTTTATCGCAACGAGTACGAAAAACAGTGCCGCGATCACAGGTACCGCCATCCTTTGCAGGGTCGCCTTTATGCCGTTGTATACCTTGAACTCCCTGTAATTCGTCTCGATCCTCACGTTGAGCGACCTGAATATGGACCATGGCATGACAAGCACCGGTATGTAGAGGATGAGTGTGAACATCAGCAACGGGACGGAGCTCTCCGAACTCAGGTCCATGAACGTTGGGTTCATTGATATGTATATCCATATGAACATGCCGACCATGAGGCCCATGGATATCGAATTCAATACCTCGCCCCATGGTATCTTAGTCCTGCTCAGTTCGTAATCCATCGTTATGTTCCTCGTGTCCATATCCTCCGGTATGTTGAACAGGAATATCACCGTCTTATCTGTGAAAGAGAGTTTTTTCTTTACGTTCGCATACTCTATGGATCTCAGTACCTTGTAGAATATTGCCCGCTGTATGGCATCGACAAGGGAGACTACGCCTGCCGCCCCGACGATCAGGAACAGTATCAGGAATATCAGCGTCTCCTCTATCCCCGTGAACCATGACACGGCTGCGACCGCGGCCAATAATATCAGTACCCAATACTTGGACCTGATATAGAATATGAGCCCGCATACGAAAAATGGCATAGCCAGTATTGGCATCCCGTCATACAATGATGCTTCTGGCTTTGTTCCGACGTACAGCACATAGATGATAGATATGACAAACGTTATCGCGGCGGCGACCATCGTGCATTTGTCGAACATTCTCGTCAGAGACATCCCCTTGGGCAACTGGTTCGCCCAGAAATCTCCGTTCCTGCCCCTTTCGATGTGCATGGTCATGGCCTTTCCATCCATATCTCTACGCTCACAACGGCCGTATCTCCCGGATAGACCCCTATGAAAAGCCCCATCTCTTTGCTGTCGCCGGTTGGTATATCAGCCAATTCCCCATTGAGAATCGCCTGTTTATGTGCGACCGATGACCCTTTCTCGTCAGCCACTGCTATGTCGACAGGGTTGTCAGACCTTACGACGGCACGTAGGATCCTTTTCTTTTTAACGTTGAAACTGAACGTCATTACATTCCTGTAGAATCCTTCCGCGCCGGGGTCGAACTCTCCCACTTTCAGATTGTCCATTCTGAATACCTGCATCCCATCTCCGAATAATCCCATCGCGAGGCAGATACTCTTATCGATTAATAGTGGTTTTCATCGATCGGTGCTTTGAGTTCATCGATATCGGTAGAAAATCTCCACATTTTGGGATAATGTCCCCTCTCCATGAAAACCCTGTTGATATCGACCGCCTTCCCCTGTTCCGAGGACATTATCTTCGGCGTCGACATCAGCATCTTTCCGACTGCAACCAATTCTCCTCTCGCCGTCATTAGCGCCACAAGAGCGTTCTTCCTTATGTCCTCATCCAGCATATGTATTCCCTGAACGTTCAGGTCCGCACCGTGGCATATGGCATCCACGGCTGTCGGCTTGATTATTATCTTGGGAAGAGGTTCCACCAGTACCTCCATCGGCATTATGATGCTTCTCAGCCATTTTTCCCTGCCCATCTGTTGCCAGAAGATGTATGCATCCATGATGTCATGCATGGTCGTTGCGACTGATTCATCCATCACACCTGAGCGGGTGCGTCTCAGTTCGATCATGTTCGCTCCGCATCCGAGGGCCTCGCCTATGTCCGTGCACAGTGTCCTGATGTAGGTGCCGGCGTCGCATGACACTCTGAAGAGAATCTCCCTTCCCCTGATCTCAAGGACCTCCAGTTCCCTGATGGTCCTTATCCTGATCTGCCGTTTGACCGCGGATCGAACCGGCGGGAGTTGATATATCCTGCCGATGAATTTTTTGATGACGGAGACGGCCCGGTCTTCCGGGACATCCTTGTGGAGCCTCATGAGACAGACATACTCCTTGTCCGACGAGAGGACTATGTCCGTTAGTCTGACGGCCTTACCCAGACAAATGGGGAGGACCCCGCTGACATAAGGATCTAAAGTACCGCCATGACTCACTTTTTCCGCATGAACGGCATCCCTCACCCATGCGGTGACTTGATGCGATGTGGGTCCCGAAGGCTTGTCCAGTGCGATAACGCCTGCCTGCAGGAGTTCTCCCAATGACCGGTCAGAGGGTCTCTTGCCCCATTTGTCCGGCAGTGTGTTCGGGTCTTTGATTATCACGTGCTTTCCTCTATTGCCTTGAGGATCCTGTCCACAACCTGATCCGGGTTAAGATCATCGGTGTTGAGGATCAGATCGTACACGCTTTTGTCCCCTATATCTATATCGTAGTACATTTTGTAACGTTTTGCCTCGGAGGACTGACGTTCGATAGTATGCCGGCAGACTTCTTTTGGGTCCTCTCCCTCTCTTATACCGACTCGTCTCATCCTCACTTCGGGACTGGCATCGAGATAAACCCGGAATGCCGGTATGTTGTTCCTAGTCAGCATGTATGCGGAAAGTCTGGATTCCAGAATTATGTTCTGATCCTGTACCGCCACATCCAGTATCATGGAATCGATCATCTTGTCTATCGATGGGTCTTTTTCGGCGAGTGCCCCTAATTCAGAGAGGGTCATCCCTCTCTCTTTGGCCAGTTTACGGAAGAATTCTCCGAAGACCACGGCACGGATGCCGAGTCTTTCAGAGAGTTTTTTGCATGCAGTGGTTTTGCCCGATCCCGGAGGACCGCTTATCGTGATCCTCATGGGGTCAGCTCTTGTTCTCGATGCCATCCAGCTCTTTCAGGCGTTTTTTCAGAAGGAAATACCTGACGACCCTGTTCTCGAGCTGACCGATCGGAAGGCTTATCATCGTGTAGATGACGATCCAGATTGGGAGGAACCACAGTGTGTCCAGCAGATACACGTAACCCCATGGCATCGCCACAGTGAGCAGCTCCGAAGGGACGGTGTTGTCGATGAAGAACCAGACCCATGCATAGATTGGTATCACGACGACCATGGTGATCGGCATGGATTTCATCATCTGCATGCTTGTGTCCATTGATTTGGCCATCATCTTGGGCTGCTCCTCCTGAAGCTTCTTCAGCTTGTAGAGGTTGTTCTCAAGCCTTGCCTGGCGCATCTCTTTGTTGAATTCGCTCTGGATGCTCTGATTCCTCGCCTGAGTGACGAAGTCCGTCATGAGCGATCTGATGATCGTGCTCAGGGTTATCATTATCAGACCTGCTATAACCAGCGTGAACACCGGCCACTGGCCGCTGAAATCTATGACATGGAGCCCATAGTTCAATCCTCTCCCTATGGGTTCCCTGAACATCATGACGACCATCATTATCATCAGGGTCAGCAGCATGCCGATCATGGTGCCTTTGGGCATGGCCGGTGCGCTTTGCTGTATCTGTTGCGCCGCCTGGGGGCTTCCTGGGTTTGGCATCTCAATCCTCCCTTCCGAAGAATCCTCTCATTACGGGATTCATCTCCATCATCTGCTCGCGGCCTATGGCCTCGTAGAAGTGTATCAATATACCCACAGCCAGCAATAGACCCGTACCCGTGGCATGACCGGTGGTACCGATCATGTCCGCTCCTGCGGCCAGCGCACCTATCATAGCTCCTGATATTATAGTCACCGTCGGGATATATCTCTCCAACACCCTCTTCAACACCCTCGGATCCCTGCGGAATCCAGGTATCTGCATACCGCTCTTCTGTATCTGTTTCGCAACGGCATCCGGTCCGAGGTTCGTGGTCTGAACCCAGAACTTAGCGAACATTATGGAACCCATGATCATCACCGTACCGTATATCAGCACGCGACCGAGATTCTGCAGCACACTGTGTCCGTTGCCGTAGTTAAGAGGATCCAATATGGGCATCAGCCAGCTCGTCACACCCGTGGGTGCCGACAGGTACCAGGCGAGACCTCCGGCAGCGCTCGTGCTTCCGCTTTCGAAGTAACCTATCGAACTATTATGGCCCAGGAATGGTATGCTGCTCAGGAAGTCGTTGCTGTACAGCAACAAAGCCATCATGCTCACATTGGCGAGCAACGCAGACATCAGGATGACAGGTATATTGCTGGCATACATCAATTTGATGGGATATCTGCCCCTGGCCCCTCTGACATTCCCATGCGACAGAGGCAACTCGATGCGGGTGGATTCGATATACACCACCAGCAGGAATATCAGCACGGTTCCTATCAGCGCTATCATCGGATTGGGTTCCCCTAAGAAGATCAACTCGTAACCGCCGTTGGCCATCTCTTCGGATGATGTGTTGAACAACACGAATATCGCCTTGGGTATCGTCCCCGCAGGCGGATTGGACAGGCTCATCGCCTCTCCCGCCGTCACGGGATACCAGTTTAGGGCCCCCGTGAACACGGACTGAGCCACACCCGCCGCGATGAACAGCGATATACCGCTGCCGATACCCCACTTGGATATCACCTCATCGAACAGGAACACGAGATACGACCCCACGCAAAGCTGCAGTATTATCAGCAGTTTAGCTCCCGTCGAACCCCATGACGCTTCGAATGAAGAGGATGGTACCAGGAAACCGAAGACCTGAGGTACGGACTCAACCACTATCATCACGATTACGAGCAGCTTGAGCACCGACTGATAGCAGGCCTTGTCGTTCTTGCTGGTCAGATCCAGTTTTATTATCTTGGCCCCCACGAACAGCTGCATTATGATGGATGCAGTCACAATGGGGCCTATGCCTAGTTGCAAAATCGTTCCTGAAGCTCCCGCCATGATGGTTCTGTACTGTGCGAACAAGTCCAGAGACTCCGCCTGGTCCAGGCCGTAGAGGTACACATTGGTCATCACGAAATAGATGACCAATATGACCACTACCCACATCATCTTGGTCCTGAAGTGCACGTGGCCTTCAGGACGCTTTACTGCAGGGAGCTTGTCGCTTATCGGCTTTACCTTGTACAACAAGCTAGGCTGTTCTTCCATCCCAATCTTCTCCTTGACACCCTTACTCCGCTACGCTTCCGCCGGAGGCCTCGATCTTCTCGCGGGCCTTGGCCGAAATCTGTGAAACGGTCACTCTGACTGGCATGTCTATGTTGCCGTTACCGAGTAACTTGTCAATACCCGCATCAGTGAGGTTGATATTATACATATCCCCCTCCTTGATCGCGAATCCCATGGATACGAAACGCTCGATCTGTTCCGCGAGCTCGCTGACATTGATCGTACAGTTTGCATGCACCATGCACTGAGGCCTCTTGAATCCATGTCTTCCGAAGTGGTCCCTGTCGTATTTGAGCATGTACATCTTGCCGGTCTTGGAAAGACCCGCCTGTCCGCGGCCGCCGATCAATCCGGCTCCGCGGCCTGCTTTCTTCCCGCGGCCGTGGGTCCTCGACCCTCTCATCTTCTTTGTTCTGCTTGGCATCAGTTCCACCTCAGAGCATCCTGTTGATGAGGTCGTTTATCTCCTTACCCCTGTAACCGAGTGCCCCGCCGTTCCTGAATGAACGTTTGTTGCCCTCGTATCCCTTTATCGGGGGGTGCAGGCGGAAGACGGATTTCGTGTCTTCCATGTCCCTCATCCTGTAATCTCTCTCTATCATGGCTTTTGCGAGTTCCTCGACACTTCCGAATTCGGTCTTCTCTTTGAGATACTCCTCCGTTATCTCTTTGTCGCCGATGACCTTTCCCCGCGTCTTTATCATCGCTGAGAGGGTCTCCTCGTCGATCTCGCCCCATGTGCAATAGTCCTTCACTACCTGCAACATCCCTTTTATGGAGGGCGTCTCCGGGACAACCACGCAGTGGTTGACCCTTGTCAGGCCGAGCAATCCCATTGTGTATCTTATGTCCTTATTGACGTCGGGTTGCCCCCGCACGCGCACGACTGCATACGCCATATTCACTCCTCCCCGACATCGACATCGGTCTCAGAGAACTTTATCCCTATCGGGCCGGGGACTATGTTCAGCCTCCGGGCCTGTTCTTCGGTCACCCTCATACGGGCCGTCATCTTCAGCGCCTCGAACGTCGCCATGGCATAATTGACCTTGGTCTTCGTGTTACCGGTGGCGAATCCCCATGCGTCCTTCACACCCGCAAGCGTGAGCAGGCTCTTGGCAACATCACCTACCGCCAGCGAGATTCCGCGGGGTGCGGGCTTGAGGGATACCGTGACGGACCCCGTGCGCCCTATGACCTCGAACGGAAGGGTGTGCGGCTGTCCGCAGCCGCATTCCCATGACCCGCAGCCTCTCTTTACCTCTATGATATTGAGTTTGGCATTGTCGATCGCTTTCTTTATGGAAGGTCCCACCTCTTTACCCTTGGCCCTTCCGATGCCGATGAACCCATCGCCGTTACCGACGATGCATGTCACAGCGAATCTGACCCTTCTTCCCGAGTCGGTCATCCTCTGGACCATGTTGAGGTCTATGACCTCGTCGTTCAGCTCCGGCAGGAGTATGTCCACTATCTCCGCCTCACGGAGAGGCAGTCTCGTCTCCAGTGCGTCGCTCATGGTTGTGATCTCGCCATTGAGGACCATCTGTCCCAGTCTTGTCTTCGGGATCCAATCCATTTCACTCAGCCTCCATCTTCTTCTTCATACTGCTCAGCGCAGCCTCGATACCGCCGTCAATATGCTTGCCGTTGATCCTGTCCTCCTCCGGAAGGACGTCCTCGCTGTGCGGGACCTCCAGGCCGGCATCGGTCATTCCCTTGACGACCGCGAACAGCACTCCTCCGTGCTTCGGGTTCTGCATACCGATATCCAAGACGGCATATCCGATGTCGTCTTTCAATGCTCTCTTGCCCGCAAGGTAACCCACGAGATACGCTGCCGGTATGGATGAGCACGAATACCCCCATCCCATTTTGCGAAGCTCTCTGGTCGTTGCCGCGGCTCTGACCCTGTCCCCGACCATGTCGAAATCGACGAACTGGACGGTTATGTTCTTGTTGGACCTCCTGACCACGGCCCTGGGTTCCCGGCTCCTGAGGAGCCTCTTCCTGGCGTAGTAGTCGGTACGGTATTCTCTTCTTCTTCTGAACGCAACTTTATATCTTGGTCCTGTCGCCATCAGATCTCATCCTCCTTCAGGTGCCCTGCTGCGGCCATGTGCTGTTTGAGGTTCCTGCGGGATTTGTAAACCCCTCCTTTGGCCCTCCTGTAGTACAGCCTGTAGACCGACGGGGTTATCTTCCCTTCGGCCCTCAGGGTCTTCAGCTCATCGCGGATGGGTCTGATGATCGCTATCCACCTGCGCTTGTCCGGGACGCGTGCGTTTGCTGTTCCCTTCCTGCTGCCGGGACCCTTCCTCTTTCCGCTTGCCTTCTGATCGGCCGCATGTCTTATTCTTCCTTTGGACGTGCCTTGTTTCGACTTCGCCTTTATCAATCCCGAGCCGATCGCGATCCTGATGTCCGAACGGGTGATGCAGTCCTCGATATCTTCGAGTTTGTCCGGATTCATCCAGACCCTGTTCTCACCGCATTTGAGGATCTCAGCTGCCATCCTTCTCTGGTTCCTGAGGTCCATGTTCACACCATCCTGTTGAGGACCCGTATGCCCAGTTCGGCCGCCCTGTCCTCTATGGCGATCCTCTTCTTGGTACCTACGGTGCCTCCTATGCGGACCGCCTGCACCTTCGGGTCTATGTTCTCAAGTCCCTCCACATTGTGCACGAGTACCTCTTCGAAACCCGACGGGTGGAGTCCTCTGACCGAAACAGGCCCCCTGAACCCGATGTCCACCATCGGCTGGCGCCTCTTCAGTCTTCTCTTCATCTTGGAATGTATACCTTTCGGTTTTCTCCATTTCTCCCCGAGCTTGGAGTATCTGAACCACTCCTGTCTCTTGAATGCGGGCCTGCGTCCGGAGATCACCGCCCTCTTGGCCAGTGCCTCGGCGGTCTCGTCGCTGAGCTCGGGCTTCGCTTTGACGACGTACCCGCCGCTCTCAACGATCTCGACCTCCTCGTCGACGATCTCGACCTCTTTCTTCTTGGGTTCTGCGGCTT
Organism: Candidatus Methanoplasma reticulitermitis; assembly: GCA_031287135.1. Classification (GTDB taxonomy): domain Archaea; phylum Thermoplasmatota; class Thermoplasmata; order Methanomassiliicoccales; family Methanomethylophilaceae; genus Methanoplasma; species Methanoplasma reticulitermitis. Next base: position 14,273 of record JAITTK010000038.1, on the reverse strand, counting down.
TGGTCACCGGGGCGCTCTCGGTGAGCACCGCTTTCCAGCTTTCGACCGTCTTCGGTCCTACTCCGGACAAGTTCTTTATTACTTCCTTAACCCTGACCTCATCGAAGACGGCATCCTTGAGCTCTGACACAGATGATATCCCAATCTGTTCCAATTCCTGGACGTTATCCTCTTTTAAGCCCGGAAGATCCGTTAGTGTCTTTACGCTCATTCTTTCACCTTGTGTGATTTGTGGACGATGTATATCCCATCCTGGAATGTCCTCTTGTCGAATCCAAGCCTGGATGTTGCCTTCTCGATGTTCGCCGCGGTCTGTCCGCATGCCTCTATGTCATTCCCTTCCACGGTGACTTCCGCACCGCTGATCTTGACCTTGCAGCCGCCGACCACGTTGGCGTATCTGGGGGCATGCCCTCCGAGATAGTTGTTGATCTCCACGCGGCCGTCCTTCACTGCTACTTTCATCGGGAAGTGTGAGAACACTACCTTAAGGGTATAGGTGAAACCTACCGTGACCCCTTTTATCATGTTATTGATGTGGGCCACAAAGGTTCCGACCATTGCCTTGTCCTTTGTCCTCGGGTACTCGCTGCTTATGCTGACTACTCCTTCTCCGATGGCAATAATGATGCGGGGGTACGCAAAGTTTCTGCTCAATTCACCCCTTGGTCCCTTGACCGTTATGGTGTTGCCGTCCATTTTGACGGACACCCCACCGGGGATGGCGATGGTGCTTTCGATTTTCCCTGCTATTGTCATCTCTATTCCTCAGTATATGTATGCTAACAATTTTCCGCCTATGCCAAGCTCTTTGGCGCGGTCCTGCGTGATCACACCGGCGGTGGTCGTGAGTATGAGGACACCGAAGTCCTGGGCAGGCAGATACCTTGCCTCGAAACTCTCGATATCGCCGGCCTTCACCGAATACCTTGGTTTTATCACGCCGCAGTTGTTTATGGCACCTTCCATCATCACACGGAATTTGCCTGCCTTGCCGTCCTCGATGTACTCGAACTGGTTGATGTATCCGTGGTCCTGCATAACCTTCAGCACGCGGCCGATAAGTTTTGAGGATGGCTGGATCATGCATTCGCTCTTTCCATTGGTTGCTGCATTCTTCATGATGCACATCGCATCGTTAAGTGGATCGCTCTGCATTATTTACACCTCACGAATATTTCTTGAATCCCAGTTCCGGGGCCATGTCCCTGAAACATTGGCGGCAGAGGTGCATTCCATATCTTCTTATGATGCCCCTTCTGCGTCCGCAACGGGTGCATCCGACCGACCTGCCGAACAATTTCTTTGGTTTCACTCGACCACCTCTATATCATAGTTCTCTCTCATGTACCGGATCGCCTCATCGCGGTCTACGCGGTGGCTCTTGGGTATCCTCCTCTTGAGCAATGCCCTCTGGGTGACCCTGTTCCCGGTCCTTCTCAGGACCACGCTGATATCCATACCGAATATACCTATCTCCGGATCGTATTTCATGCCCTCGAAATCCGTGTAATCGGATATCCCGAATGACATGTTGCCTTCTCTGTCGAAAGAATACTCGTATATTTTCCTCTCCCTTATCGGGAGGGCTTTCTGAAGGAATTCCTCTGCAATATCCCCTCTGAGGGTGATCTTGCATCCGAGCGGCATCCCCACACGTATTCCGAGATCCCTGTTCACGTTTTTGGATATCGTCTGCACGGACTTCTGCCCGGTCACCATATCAAGAACCTTCTGGGCTTTGGCCAATCTCTCGCCGGCCTCCCCCACACCGATGTTCACGGTCACCTTTTCTATGTGAATCTCTCTCATCGCGTTCATTCGGATGCCTCCGGCAGTTTGATCTCCGGCTTGGAAGAGCCGATTATGAACACGTTCCTCTTGACCGTCTCCGTCCCGCTCTTGAACCGGACTATGTTGTCGGACGGACCTTTGACCGTCACATAATCTGCGATGACATCCACTTTTCCGGCCAGCGCACCGCTTATGATCAGCGCGGATGCGCCGTCTGCCAGGGGATAGGTGCCGAGGACCTTCTGGTCTGCCACCTCTATCTTCAGGGTATCGCCGGATTTGTACATGTTCTTATCCAGGACGATGTTCCTGCCACCGCTGAGGTTGAGCTGTATCCTGCCGCCGCTGATCTTGGTCTTGCCCTCGATCCTGCATAGTTTCCACTTAGCATCATCCTCCGATATGGGCACGATCGTAAGTTTCCCTTTGTCGGTCAGGAGCATGCGGTAGCTGAGGTTCATCTTGGGTATCGATATCGTGTCCATCACGCCTATCGGGGCCTTCGGGTTCTTTACGGCCGTTCCGTCCACGAACAATTCGCGGTTTCCGATTATCCTTTTTGCCTCTTTGGCCGTGTCGCACACTTTTATCATATCCCTGAGCACCATCACAGCGGGCATACCGCTCTCGAGCGAGTGCGCTCCGGGAGACTGTTTCGTCGCCCAGACGGATACCTTCCTTTTCAGAGGCCATGTCCTGGGTGCGGCTAATCTCTTCATATGGTCGCTCATTCTTTAGCCTCCTTCTTCTTTGAAAGCGAATCTATCCTCCACGGGTCTTCCGTGTTGAGTTTGGTTATAATCAGATTGGATGCATGAACCGGACGGACCGTCGCGGTCCCGTCTGCCTGGTTAACGGTCACTCCTTCCACCGATACGCGGCCTGTGTTCGTGAAGACCTCGAGGACCTTCGCCTCGGTCCCGCGGACATCTTCCTCGCCGCGCACTATCGCAACCGTATCTCCCTTGCAGACCCTGGCGGTGCGCACTCCGTAGTGTTCGCGGAGTTCGGCGCTGAGGTGTGCCGAGAGCATTTTCCTCTTCACGTGCGAGGGGGCGTTCGCCTGTACCTTTCTCTGTACCCTTGCTTTGCTGCTTGCCATTTCCTTTCCACCTCACACTATAGTATTGGCAGTGGCCGCGATACGGGGCCACCTGTCCGCCGCTTCCCTTGCCACCGGACCTTTTATGTCGGTACCTTTGGTCTCGCCGGTCTCCGTGACGATCACGGCCGCATTGTCCTCGAAATACACCATCGTACCGTCAGCGCGCCTGGTGGGGCGCCTCTGACGGACTATGACCGCCAATACGATCTGCCTCCTCATCGCGGGGGTTCCTTTCTTTACCGATGCGATCACCGTGTCTCCGATCCCTGCCGACGGGACCCTTCTGGCAACCCCGTGGTATCCGGGGACGGTGATTATCTCGATGACTTTAGCACCGCTGTTGTCGATGACATCAAGGCGCGATCCGTTCTGAAGTCCTCTTGTCTGTTTTCCAGAGATTCCTTTCATCCCAGATCACTCCTTTTTGTCGATTACCACGAAGGAGACCGTCTTGGAGATCGGGCGGCATTCCATTATCCTGACGCGGTCGCCTACCTTCAATCCGAGGCATGGGGACGCGTGGGAGGGGTACCTGTTGGACCTCTTCTCGTATCTCTCGTATTTTTTCTGATATTTCAAATAGTTGCGCTCTACCACGACGGTTTTGTTCATCTTGACGGTTGCAACCACTCCGTCTATGATCTGTCCCCTGACCGGAAGACTGCCGTGGAACGGGCAGTTGGGGTCGTTGCATTCGGATGTGGGGGGGACCACGTCGATTCCAATGTTTCTGATTTTTGCTGTCATTTTTCTTTCACCTAACCTTCTTTATCCTGTCCTCTGGTCGGTGTTGTATATCTGTGCCTTTGATGTCCATGTGTCTGCCTTCATAAGTGAACCTGAACTCATTGCCTGGTTTCGGTACCATTCTTTCAGTTCCGGCCGATGAGATGGTGAACGTGTTCTTCGTCTCGTCTACCACTTTCCCGGAAATTCCCGAGTATGGGGCTGACAGCACTACCACGTCCAGTCCAATGAGTTCTGATCTCATGAAATCACTCCTGTTCATCTTATCTTACTTCTGTGCGGAATCCCATTTCTTCCAGCACGGCCTTCACTTTTTTCTTGTGATCTCCCTGAAGTTCGATGCGTCCGTCTTTGTATGCTCCGCCGGCGGCGCACTTAACTTTCAGTTGTTTGGCCAGGTCCTCCACGTCAATGTCGTTCTCGTCAATGCCGTCGATCACCGTGACCATCTTGCCGTATCTTCTGCTGTCCACGGATATCCTTACCATCTGTTGCTCGCGTGCGATCTCCTCGCACATGCAGAGCTCCTTAGGCAGTCCACATACCGGGCATATCTCGGCCATCAGACCTTTTCCTCCTCATTCTGAATAGTCAGGATGCGGGCGATGTTCGTTCTTATGGCGCGGATGATACCGGGGTTGGAGGGTGCTCCGCCCATCGCCGATACACCTCTCTCGTGCATGAGGTCGTTGCGAAGCTCTTTCAGCTTTTCGTTGCGCTCCTCTGCGCCCATCTCCCTTATGTCCGCTGTTTTAAGCAGTGCCATCACTGAACCTCCTCTTCTGCCGGGGCCTCCGCCTCGGCGATGTCCGCGACCGGTGCCACAGGCACCGCTCCGCCGAACAGATCGGGGAGCTTCGCCGCAGCCTCGGTCTTTCCGAGGACCGTCGTGTCGGCCGGGAGTTTCGCGTCCGGTCTCATTATCTCGACGGTGACTCCTATGACACCCATCTTGAGTTTTGCGACCGCGTACCCGCGCTCGACGAACAGTTCTCTTGGTTCACCGCAGAACTTTATGTAACCTTCTTTGAATTTCTCGGTCCTGTGCCTCTGTCCCGTGAGTTTGCCGGCCACTATGATGTGGCAACCGCGCGCCCCGGCATCCATCACCCTGCGGACGGTGGAGTGCCCTGCCCTGCGGAAGTGCCATCCTCTCTCAAGTGAGAATGCCAGCTTCTCGGCCATTATCTGCGCGTTGAGACTCGCGTTCTCGACCTCCTGGACCTCGATCTGAGGGTTCTCGAAGCCGTATTTCTCCCCTATGACGGTGGTCAGGTTCTTGATTGTCTGACCGCGCCTTCCGATGACCAGTCCCGGTCTCTCCGTCGTGAGTACGACGCGGGTGCCCATCGGGGTCCTCTGGATGTCAAGTCCTCCGAAACCGGCGCGGCTGACCTCCTTCATGAGGTACTCTTTGAGGAGAACCCTGCGTACATTCTCGGCAACGAACTTCCTTTCTGATGCCATAATCACTCAACCTCCTCTATTATTACCTCTATGTTGGCGGTCTCCTGATTCCACTGCGTGGCCCTTCCGTGCGCCCTGGGCATGTGCCCGGGGATGGTTTGGCCCCTTGCGATGGTTATCGTTGATATTGCCATGTTCGATGCGTCGAGCCCTTTGTACTCCGCATTGGACATTGCGCTCTTTATCACTGCCAGTATAGCCTTTGATGCCTTGACGGGATATCTCCCCGGTCCGACTCCCTTTTTGTGGGAGACGCGTTTGTTGTATCTCTTTAGGGGGACCGGCCTCTCGAGCGCAATGACTTCTTCAAGCGCCGAGACAGCTTTCTCCGCCTTCATGCCGCGCACCATCCCCGCGACCTCGCGTGCGAACTTGGGGGATACGGGCTGGTCCTTGGCCAGCGCCTTGGCGGAGATGTCCGGATCAGATACCGTTGTGTAACCTTTGTTTGTAGCCATTCCTCAACACCTCACTTCAGCGGCATGAACTTCGAGGATCTTGTCGCACCGACTCCGGGTCCGGAGTGCTGAGGCGCCTTCCTCGTAAGTATGAATTCTCCGAGGAAACACCCGATCATCTCGGGTTTTATCTCGACATCTTTGAATTCCTTTCCGTTGTATATGCTTACAGTCTTCCCAACGAATTGGGGTATGATCGGCAGATCCCTGCGGTGTGTCCTGACAGGTCCCTCTGCAACCTTCAACTTATCGAACAGCAGCTGCTGTTCGTAGTTCAGGCCGCGGAGGTATGTCCTCCTGGCCCTTGAAGGGAGTATGCTGAGCACCTCGTCGAAGGACATCTTGAGGAGTTCCTCCATCGTGAATCCGCGGTACAGGAATTCTTTCCTCCTCCTTGCCTGGATTGCCGATGCCTTCTTTCTGGACCTCCTTCTGGTGGCCTTTGCCGATCCTGCGATAATCTTCTTTGCCATTCAGAATCACTTCCTCTTTTTCTTAGGCAGGAAACCCACCTTCTGTCCCGGCGATGCGGTCCTCTTCTGACAGTTCGGCCCTCCCACATGGGGGTGGCTCCCTCCTCCGTGGGGGTGATCGACTGCGTTCATCGCTACTCCGCTGACTTTCTTGTTAGCGGTGGATCTTGATCTCAGCGTGTGATAGTTCTTACCTGCTTTGGCAAGCGGCTTGTCGCCCCTTCCTCCGCCTGCGACTATCCCTATCGCCGCACGGCAGTTGGGGTTGAACTCCTTCATGGCCCCGGACGGCATGAGCACCATGACCGCCTCTCCCCTGCTGACTATGGTCGCGGAGGCCCCTGCGGTCTTGGCGTATTTGCCCCCGTCGCCGGGTTTCGCCTCGACGTTGTGCACGGCCGTTCCCTCGGGTATCTTGGACAGTATGGTTATGTTCCCGGCGGTGGCCTTGTCGCCCCCGACGTATATCTTCTGCCCCACTTTCGTTCCCGCCACCGCAAGCTGGTAGTCCGTGACCCCTTTGAAGTCGATGACTGCGAGAGGGCTCGTCCTTCCGGGTGCCTGGATCAGGTCCTTTATCGTGCCTACTCCCTCATCGAACTGGGGGAGCCTAACGTCATCCACATGTCTGTGGCTCGGGGAGCGGTAGTGTGATCCTCCGCGTCCCCTTCTCTGTGTAATCAATCTCTTTCCCATTCGATCACCTCAGAATACTCCGACTCTCATCCCGACATCCTCCGCAGAATATCCGTCCGCGAGTTTGATGATGGCATGCTTGCCGTCCTTCTGTATTTTGGTCCAGACGTGCTCGACTTTCACTTCGAAGCGTTCCTCGAACGCCGCCTTCACATCGGATTTGCTGGCCTGTCTGTGCACTATGAACTCGATCTTGTTGCCGTCCCTGAACTTTTGGGTCGGGGTACCGGACAGCAGATTGAGCGTCTTCTCCGTGACGTACGGTCTGATGAGTATATCGCTCTGTTTCACTGCGTCCACTCTCCTATCTTCGCGATGGCGGATCTGGTGTAGACGGTGAGCCTGCCCGCGTCCCCTCCGGGTGCGAGTATGCCTGCGTTGAGCGTACCTACCGACTCCACTTCCACTCCGGGAAGGTTCGATGCCCCTTTGAATATCGGTACATCCCTTTCGGAGACCACTATCAGGATGGAGACGGGAGCCTTGTATTTCCTGTTCCTCATCTTACCTCTCCCCGCACGTATCTTGCGGCCCTCCTTGGCGCGCTCCACATCATATCCCACGCCGATGCTGTCGAATACATTGCTTATCTCGGATGTCGCCGCCATGTTCTGGAATTCATCATCGATCACAATCGGGAACGAGACGGAGTCATCGAACTGGTGCCCGCGTTCTCTCACGCAGTCGGCACAGCCCGTCGCCGCTATCGCGGAATATCGGGCCAGCCTCAGTTCCTTCTTGTTGACCTTCTGCTCCCATATCCTCTCTGGCTTCGGCGGGTGCGCTCTCCTTCCGGACACGTTGTTCGGGGACTGCGTGGCCCTCTTGCCGTCGTGGAGCCTCTGGACACGGGAAACACCTCTTCCCTTGCCCCATGTTTTCACCGAGTGCCTCATACCGGCTCTCGCGGCAGGTCCGTACGGCTGCCTCTTGTTGGCTGCGGCGGCCAGGATTGCCTTCTTGATTATATCTGGTCTGTACTCGGATGAGAATACCTCGGGGACATCGATGGTTCCGGAGACCTCTCCTTTTACAGAATAAACGTTTGTCTGTGCCATTCAATCATGCCCCCTGTTTTGACTCGGTCGAGATATAAGTCACATCCGCGACCGATACATCAGCCTTCTTGGGCGCTCTCGTTGCGTCCCTGAATCTTATCAATCTCTTAGCGGGTCCCGGAACGGATCCGTGTATCAGAACGTATGTGTTCCTCACCTCTCCGTAGTTGATGAATCCTCCCTTCGGGTTGACCTCTCCGCCGTCCGCTCCGACCTTTATGATTTTCTTGTTGAACTCGGTCCTCTGGTGGTATCCCATCTGGCCCGAGCCCGGAACCGTGCTTCTGACATAACCGGGCCTCTTGGGACCCAGGTTGCCGATGCCGCGGCGGTGCTTGCTGTTCCTGTGTGAAAGCAACTTGACACCCCATCTTTTGGTGACTCCCTGGAATCCTTTCCCCTTCGTGACGGCGATGACGTCTATCAGTGCGCCTTCTGCCGCGAAATCGGTGACCGTGAACTCTTTTCCCAGGATGCTTTTGGCATACTCGACCCTGTCGTCGATCTTGCCGCCGCCGATCCTGAGTTCCATGAGGTCGGGGACCTTCTTGGGAACTCCCGAGACCATCTTCGGCTGCGTGTAAGCCAGTATGCGTACATCTTCCACATCGAGCCCGTCATATCTGCTGAACGACGATTCATCGTGGCCGGTGGGCACGTTCAATCTTTTGGAAAGCAAGGGATCAAGATCCTTCGCCCACACCTCACCTGCCGTTTTGAGGCCCGTTATGCTGCTCTCATAGAACCTTACCGCAGCTACCCTCATGGGCGGCACTTCTACCACCGTTACCGGTATCTGGAGTTCCATGCCCGATGTTGTGCTCTTAGCCCTCTTGTCGACGACGAACGCATGCGTCATCCCGGCCTTGTATCCTGCGAACCCCTGTATCTTGGGCGATCCGCTAACTTCGGGCCACGAGTCCAACCTTGGGGTCTGCGACTGTGCTCTCTTCCTGGGGCCGAATGCCCTGGATCCTCTCTTTGGACGTCTCCTCTGTGACATTTATTCACATTCCTGCGAGGGTGTCTTCGCTAACCTCGCGATTTATTGACGAACGCGTCTTCACATCCGACCGTGACGCCATATTCATCTCGAAAATTTCGACATGAGTGAACGTGGGTTGCCGAAGGCATTGCCCGTTGCGTCTGGTCAGACATATAGCATGTCCAATCTAAAGATGGTATAGTTGACTCATATTTAAAGCCTGTTGCTTATTGCGAATATAAGAAAGAAGAAGGCCGAGGATTCACAGATAAGCACAGAGACATACAGCAGATATATCAACATTCGGCCGCCGCTCGTGTGCCGGCGCCTCTGTGATATGATTGAAACCATAACCGAGACCGTTCTCGTTCTTGATACGGCCAATGACCTCGACGACGGAAGTCCGAGGGGTCTGGGTCGGGTATTCGAACCAAGCATGTGTGACATTTCACCGATGGACGAGAAATGTATGGGGGCGGAGGTGGTCCGAATCCTATATTTTGCATATTCCCGCAAGAGTCATCTTTTCCTGCAGGCCTTCATGCCGTGACCGCAGACCGGACACTCGTCTGATTTCTCTTTGAACCACTTCCCGCACCCTTTGCACCGGTAGTTCCACTTCTCCACCTTGTCGATGCCTTTCATGCCTACGGGCCTGAAAGGTATCCCCATGATCCGGGACACGTTCTGTATGGAATAATCATCGGACAGTATGGTCCCGCCGGTATCGACGGCCAAGGCCAGAACGGTTATGTCGACCGGAGATAACCTCCCGATGTCCCCGCTCTTCCCCGCGGCATCCATAACCTTTTCCACGGATTCCTTGGTGCAGTCGGATGTCCTCAGCAGGTCCCCCCACAGCTCAATCCTCCTGTCCCCGTGTCTCACGAGCTCGCCGACAACGCCCAGCGGGCACAGGAATTCCTCGTCGGGGAGCCATTCCATTGAGAACAAGGCCGAACTATCGAGGATGAGCATGCCTCCGGATACGCTACCGGAGTTATCTATTTTCCCGAACGGCCCTTCGGCCTCCGAGCGCGGCGGTATCGCGTCAGAGTTCGCCTTTTTTGGCTTTGGCCTGCGCCCTTTTCATACGGGCCTTCGCGTCGAAGCCGGTTGCCCTCTCGACGAACTCGTTCAGCTTCCTCTTGCTGTCGAGTATATCGGCATCGGCCATGCTGCCGGCCATGCTGACGGTCACGACCTCCATAACCTCTTTGCTGACCACCCTGACGGATATGCTCTCCAGCACTCCGTATGAAGATATAAGTGCGTCCCCTTTATTGGACACGTTGCCGAACACTTCTTTCATCATATTCTTCAGAAGGTCCCCGTCTATGTTCTTGAACCAGCCTTTCTTGATATCATATTCTACCATCTTTCTCACATCCCAGTGCAAGGTCGTTGTCGAATCCCCTGTCGAGGTCCGACGCTGTGCCCAGTATCCTCTCCGCTTCAATATATGTTTGCCAAGCGCCGATGCATCCGCAGCTCACTTCAAGGTCGTTGATGTTCTGGGAGAAGGAGAACCTCTCCACCGCATCCAGTGCGTCCCCGTCGCATTTCCCGCAGTTGTGCACCCCCCTCGCCGTTCCTCCCCCTGACGGTGATGACATCAGCCTTGCCCCGACGTTGCCGGACAGCCTTCTGAGGACCTCGATGAGGGACCATATCCACGGGGACCTCGCCTCGCCGGCCCTCCAGAGTCTTTCAGCGAGCGTCCCGCGCTGTATGTTCAGGGGGTTTATGGATATCTCGTCCGAGAATCCGTCCGCGAATAACGCGGATCTCACAGTATCGTCCATGGCAGCCGACTCCGTCAGGAAGAGGGGTTTCAGAATCAGGTACGTCCTGACCATTAGACCGTGTTCCCCGATGAGAATACCGGCCCTCCTGCTGTCCTCCGGAGTGAATCCTTTGTTGATAGAAACATCCAGTATTTCCGGATCCGAACTCTCCAGGCCCAGCGCTATCGTTGCGTTCTTCGGAATGGTTACGAGAACCTCGGATGTCACGAACTCCGGACGGCTTTCGAACAGTATCCTCTCACATCCCGAGAACTCTTTGAATATCCTCTCCCTGACCGTTGCCGGGATCTCATTCTCATCCAGGAAGCTGCCGGATGTGTAGAACTTCACGAACGGCTCCCCTTCGTATCTGGAGAGGGCCTCGTCGATCTGTCTGTTCAGATCGTCTTCCGTCACCTGCGTCAGAGAAGCCGTGCGGTATCCGCACATGCTGCATCCCCCGGTCTTGGCCCAGCAGCACCCGTTCGTGCGCATTATCACTACCATCGCATCGGATACCCTGCCGGATATCAGATCCTTCTCTTTCCAGCATGCTTCAAGCTGCGACGGCGATCTCTTTGCTTTCGGTTTCATGTTTTGAGCCTGAGAGAAGAACGGAATCGCACATATTAACCTAATCTCAGAACCGGGCGGGTTCAGAACCAAATGGTTCGGTCCTTGCCCGCATGAAATGCCACATGCATTCAAAGAAACCATTATACCGCACACGGCCGGCCGGTGCAGATGTCATGCCCGACACTGTCCGGGAGATACATACCGTCGGTGAACTGAAAGAGATAGTCGCACCGGTGGCAGAGACCCACGGCGTGTCGAAAGTCTACCTGTTCGGATCCGCGGCAAGGGGCGATTACAATGATGGCGGAGATTATGATTTCTGTATTGAAAAAGGGGAACTGCGGGGGCTTACAGCATTGTCCGGGTTCTTTCAGGACCTTCGTGATGCTGTTGGGCGGGATGTGGACCTTGTTACCACGAAAACCTCCAACAAGGATCTTCTGAGTGCCGTGATGTCAGAGGAGGTTGTCATTTATGAGAGATGATGCGTTTCTGCTGAAGACGATAATAAACCACTGCAACAGCATAAAGGGGTGCGTAGCGCATTTCGGCATTGACGAAGAGGATTTACAGGATAACGCATAATATCAAAATGCTGTGCGTTCGGTATTTTCAGATAGGTTGATACGAAGAAGCCGATACAGAAACCAATTGTACCCGAATATGCACAGAAGGCCCGCCCCTCGTCCAGGGGGACGCTCGCGCGCGGGAACAGCGGACCTGTTTGTTCAGTAAAGGGTTGTGTAAGATGTTTCGGCAGTGTTCAGGTGCCGGCTCACTCCAGCCCCGGGCCGCCTCCTCCCTGCGATCCTCCGCTTTCGTCGCCGACCTTATAGTACGTCAGGTCGTAGGTCATCTTTACGCCGTCGTAGAACACTATCATCCTGTACATAATACCGGATGCCTGATCGGCGTAGATCGTGCTCCCGTCCCTGTCCCTGAGGACACTGGTGATCAGCTCTCCGTCCATGGTCTGTATCTTCTCTTTGGCGCCCGTGTAGTATATGCCTGAATCATTACCTTCTGACCAATCATGGTGCGTGTAATCGACGGACGATGTCCCAGTGATGGTGACATATTCCATCATCCAATAACCGGTATCGTCGTACGCCACATAGCCGAGGCTCATGCTGCCTTCGTAGATGTTGCCCCCGTCCTCCACGCTGATGCTGTACTCCAGGGCATTCCCGACGGGGGAGGGGTCATCTTTGACCTCCGCCCCGACCAGTTCGTAACCGCTGAGGTCCAGGACCATATCAATCCCCTGGGATGCGTTTCCCTGGGTCTGCCTGTACGGGACTCCGTTGCTTCCGACGAACATCTCGGACACGGCCCCGCTTTCCTCTGACCGGTATACGTTGAGCTTCTGCTTCCCGTCCATCGTGTCGAGGGTGGCCGTCCTCGTCCTTTTGTAATCCATGCCGTCGGCGACCTCGGGGGTCATCAGATCGTACTCCGAACTCTGGTTCAGTGGGGTCTTGCCGCTCCCTTCGCCGATGAAAATGTCGTACGTCACGTATCTGAGCGCGTTCTCCGAGCTTATGCCTACGATCTCCATGACGTACGTCCCGGAGAGTGTCTTGCCGGACATGATCCCTGATACATTGTAATCGAAGTGCGTCCCAACGCCGGTGTTGATCTCGTCCTCGATCACGAAATCATCGTCTCCGTTATGGGACACGACATAGTATATCCCGACGGCTGTTACCAGTATAACGGCCGTCGCTATTATGGCAACGGCGGTGCTGATGCCTTTTGAATCTGTTCTCATCTTCCTCCTCCTTCCGGGCACCGTCAGGCCCGGCCATATACGGAATCATTTTGTCCGATATATAATCATGTTCCCGTTTTATGTATTCATAAGAACATCATACGCGCGTATTTCGATCGTTTTGACTAATCTTCACCGGACCTGAGACGCATATTCGGGCACCGTACGCGCACCAGTCGGGACCGGGGCGCCCGAGATTGCGATCGATATCCCGGCGGACAGGGGCCCATCGGGAAAGAGGGCCAGCTGAGAGGTCGTCGATTCGAAGGACTCGTATGCGATACAGACTCATGATTTCATCACAGGGGCTATAGCCGCGAAGCAGAACAAGAGCAATCCTGATTGCGAAAACCGTCCCGGAGCCCACATTTACAAAGGAAACCTGAGTCTCGAGATTTACCATAAGAAATAATACGGCGTACCCGGTCCTGACCGTACTGGCCACGACACGGGCTACGCGATAATACAGGCCTTTCAGTTAATAAATATTATGAGGGATAAAGAAGGGCGTTTCGATGAACGGTTTTCATAACATAGAGCAATTCATCCGACAAAATATTAATACATTCCATTTAATGCAATTGGCAGGTAGGCCAATGGCTAGAGAGATAATCATTATAGGTTCGGGTGCGGCCGGGATGACGGCCGCCTCCTCGGCCAGAAAGACGGACCCTGAAGCGAGGATAACGGTTTTCACCGAAGATACGGACATCGCTTACTCGCCCTGCGTCATGCCATGGGCGATAGAAGGGAAGGTCACATGGGACGGCATCGTCATGCACACTCCCGCAGATTATTCCAGAGACAAGGATATAACGGTCCTGACCCGGACAAGGGTCGAGTCCGTCGATGATTCGGAGAAGACCGTTACAGCCGCCGGGAATGCACACAGATACGACTCCTTGGTGATCGCGACCGGCGGGAAGGTCTTCATACCTCCCATAAACGGCACCGGCCTGAAGGGGGTCTTCGTTGTGAGGACCGTTCAGGACGGGAAGGCGATACAATCATATCTCAAAGATGTCAAGAGGATCGCGGTATGCGGCGCCGGTGTCATAGGCCTGGAGATGGCGCTCGCATTCTCATCACTGGGGAAGGACGTGACGATCATCGAGATGATGGACCAGGTCATACCCCGGATAGCCGACAGGGACATGGCGGATCCGATCCAGAGATACCTTGAGGGAAAGGGAATAAAATTCATCATGAAGGCACCGATCCAGTCGGTCAACGGGACCGATAAGGTCAGCGGAGTGACCGCAGGGGATGAGGAATATCCATGCGAGATGGTCATATTCGCGACCGGGGTCAGGGCCAACACGGATATACCGAAGGAACTGGGGTTCGATATCGGAC
>JAITTK010000018.1 GCA_031287135.1 Candidatus Methanoplasma reticulitermitis | reverse complement strand
TATCGGCATTCTCTATGACCTTCGCTGCCCTGAATGTCATATCTTCCCTGCTCCCGGGACCGAATCCGACGACAGAAAGTTTTCCTCTCATCTCTTCTTCACTGTCCCTTTCTGTATCCGGTGCTGAAGTTCTTGTCATAGAGTTTAGACAGACCGTATTCGTCGCCCAGGAAACCGCCCACCACAGTCAGGGCCGTCTTCTCTATCTTCGCGTCCTTCACTTTCTCCGCTATGTCGGTCAGATCGCCTCTCAACACCTTCTGGTCCGGCCATGTCGCTTTGTAGACCACGGCGACCGGGGTTTTCGGATCGTAACCTCCCTCGATGAGGGTCGAGCAGAGTTCCTCTATGAACCCTATGCTGAGGAATATGACCATGGTCGAGTTGTGTCTCGCCAGGTCCGCGAGTTTTTCTTTGGGGGGCATCGGCGTACGCCCCTCCATCCTCGTTATGATCACAGTCTGACTTACGTCGGGCAGAGTGTATTCTTTCTTCAGGACCGCCGCCGTTGCAAGGAAAGAGCTCACTCCGGGCACGACTTCGAACCCTATGCCAAGTTCGTCGAGTCTGTCCATCTGCTCCCTTATCGCCCCGTATATTGCGGGATCGCCGGTGTGCACGCGTACGACCCTGAGTCCCTTGTCTGTCGATTCTTTTATGACATCTATGACCTCATCAAGGTTCATGTATGCGCTGTTGTGTATGACCGCGGAAGGCTTCGCGCCCTTCAGTACATCGGGGTTGACCAGCGATCCGGCATATATTATCACGTCCGCCTCGTCTATCAGCTTCTTCCCTTTGACCGTTATCAGATCCGGGTCCCCCGGACCCGCCCCTATGAAGTAAATCATGCTCTCATTCCTCCGTTCTTTTTGATTATGACCGTTGTGAAGTAACCGTACTTCCTGCCTGGATCGAACCCGCCCACGTATTGGTCCGCCATGCCGACATTGCTTACGACGACGGCACTGTCACGCGGGATCCCCAGTTCGTCCATCATCGCCGCCAGGTCCCGCATCGAATTGAACGCCTTCATGACCACTATGTTATCGAAGTCCCTCAGTGCTTTGTATACATGTTCGTTCTTCATCGCCATCGGGACGACGGCCAACCCCTCGTTGTCTATGACAAGCGGTATTCCCGCCTCGGAAGCGCCGTTGCAGAACGATGTCACACCCGGTATCGTCTCCGTTTCGTAACCCAGCGCGGAAATGTCCAGACTCACGTGCATGTATGTGCTGAACACGGTGGAGTCCCCCAGATTTATCATGGATACGTCGCCTTCGTCGAGCAGGGATGCGATTTTAGAGACAGCCTCCCTGTAGTTGCTCTCTCTTACCGAAGGATCGGGATCCATTTCGAACAGTATCTCTTCCGTTCTCTTCCCGGAGATGTCCGTACACTTCCTGACGATGTTCAGGGCGGTGCTGTCCTCCCCGTGCGACTTCGCGGGATATGCTATCACGTCCGACGATTCGATCTGCCTTTTAGCTTTTATCGTCATCAGCTCCGGGTCTCCGGGCCCGACGCTCACGCCGTATAATTTTCCGGCCATACAATACTCCGAGGCAGGGATGGATTACCAAGTATTATAATTTGGCACATATATCCAACACCGATCATACCGAGGGAAGACATGGATACTGCCAAACTTGAATGCGATGCTACGGGTATCGATGAAATGTATGTCGCGGTCAACGGCAAAAAACTGAGGTGCGGATACACAACGGGTTCATGTGCGGCCGCCGCCTCCAAAATGGCGGCCATGATACTGCTCGGAGGCGAGAAAAGCGACAGAGCGGAGATAATCACCCCGAAGGGCACAATTCTTTCCCTGAAGATCGAGGATATAGGGATATCCGAGGACCGGGTCTCATGCGCAGTCAGGAAAGACGGCGGCGATGATATCGACGCCACGCACGGAATACTTGTATATTCATCGGTATCCAGGAGAACGGATGGCAGGATCGTCATAGACGGGGGGGAAGGAGTAGGACGGATAACGAGGAAAGGCCTCGATCAGCCGGTCGGGAATGCGGCCATAAACAGTGTCCCCCGGAGTATGATCAGGGAAGCCCTGGACGACGTATGCGAGAGCATGGGGTACTCCGACGGGCTCGATGCGATCGTCTCCGTTCCGGATGGGGCCGTGATATCCGGTAAAACATTCAATCCGAGGCTCGGCATAGCGGGCGGCATCTCGATACTCGGAACAACGGGCATAGTCGAGCCCATGAGCGAGACGGCATTGACGGATACAATAAAGATCGAACTGAATATGAGGAAGGCATCGGGGGACAGGAACGTCCTGATCGTCCCGGGAAACTACGGGAGGGATTTCTCCGATGAGACGGAGGGGCTGAACGGAGATACGGCCGTCAAATGCAGCAACTTCATCGGAGACACGATCGATCATGCGTCAAGACTCGGTTTCGAAGGGTTCCTCCTCATCGGGAACCTCGGGAAGATGGTGAAGCTCGCGGGAGGCATCATGAACACCCATTCACGCTGGGCAGACTGCAGGATGGAGATCCTGTCGGCGAATTCGATACTGGCCGGGGCCGATGCCGAGACGGCGGAGAGGATAATGTCATGCATATCGACGGATGATGCCTTGGACATATTGGACGAGGCGGGGATCAGGGACGGTACGATGGAAGAGGTCATGAAGAAGATAGCCTTCCACCTCAATCACAGAAGCGGGGACGGGATGCGGGCCGAATGTATCGTGTTCTCTTCGAAATACGGTAAACTCGGCGAGACTCCGGGAGCGTCGGAGCTCCTGAAGAGGATCAAGGATCGGGTGCGATGATGAAGATACGGGTGATAGCCTTCTCGAGGAGAGGTTGTGAACTGGGGAAGAGAGTATGCGGGGTGCTGGACGGGCACGAGTGCAGACTGTACTCCAAGACCTCCGCGGATGTCGTCGGCACGGAGAAGGTGGAAGGGCCGATATCGAACTGGACCGGAGAGTCGTTCGCGACGGCAGATGCCATCGTATACATAGGTGCCGCAGGCATCGCCGTCAGATACATCGCACCGTTCGTGAAGCACAAAACGGTCGATCCGGCAGTCATCTCGATGGATGAAAGAGGGTTGTTCGTCATATCTCTGCTCTCCGGGCACATAGGAGGGGCCAACGACCTCGCTGAATAGATCGCCGCCAGAATCGGTGCGACACCGGTCATAACGACCGCCACGGACATCCACGGGAGATTCTCGGTGGATTCATATGCCGAGAAGAACAACATGCACATAGGCAGTATGGCGCTGGCGAAGGATGTATCCTCCATCATAGTCGATGACAGGAAAGTCGGACTTATCTCAGATGTCCCGATAACGGGCGGGATACCGCCCGAACTGGATCTCGGCGGCAATGAGGAAACGGGGATATTCATTTCATACGGGAGGTCGGCAGGCCCGTTCGCAAGGACGCTGAAACTCACTCCGAGGTGCCATGTACTGGGCATCGGATGCAGGAGAGGGGTTCAGGCAGAGGACATCGAATCACTCGTCAGCGATGTGCTCGAAAGGGAGGACATATCATGGGAGAGCATCAGGGCAGTATCGAGCATAGATCTGAAGAGCGATGAGGCCGGACTGCTGGAATTCTCAAGAAAGCTGAAGATGGAACCTGTATTCTTCTCATCGGATGAATTGGCTGCCCTGCCGCAAAGGGGATTCACGCCATCCGAGAGGGTGAAGGCCGTAACAGGAGTGGATAATGTCTGCGAGAGAGCGGCCGTCGCGGCATCCAGGAATGGGGACATAATAGTGAGGAAGACCTCGAAGGGCGGAGTGACGCTTTCAATCGTCAGGGAGCCGTTCTCTCTGGATCTGAAGGAGGGATGAGATGCGGGACAGGTACAGTGTGATAGTGTTCGCGGGCACGACGGAAGGCAGGAAGATAGCCGAATATCTGGGGAATGCCGGGATCGATGTGCTGGTATGCGTGGCGACAGAATTCGGGAGACGGTTCGTAAAGGAGGACGGCTGCGTCAGGGTATCGTCGGAGAGACTCGGCGAAGAAGGGATGAGACGCATAATGAAGGAGGGCTGTTCCTGTGTGATAGATGCGACGCACCCATACGCGACAGTGATATCGGGGAAGATAGCGGCCGCATGCGAGGACACGGGATCCGAATACATACGCATGATACGCACGGAGAGCCGTGAGGAAGACGATATAATAGCAGTCCCCGACGTATCGTCTGCGGTCGAGTATCTCAAAGGGACCGAAGGCAACATACTTGTCACGACCGGCAGCAAGGAGCTAGGCAAGTACACGGAGATAGAGGATTACCGTGAGAGGGTGTTCGCAAGGGTGCTGTCCATGCCGACCGCATCGCAGACATGCGCGGAAATAGGATTCGAAGGGAAGAACCTGTTCTGCATGCAGGGTCCGTTCTGCGAAGAACTGAACTACGGTCTTCTGAAACAGATCGACGCGAAATACATGGTGACGAAAGATTCAGGGGAACCCGGAGGATTCGAAGAGAAGGTGAGGGCCGCCCGGAGAGCGGGGACCAAAGTGGTAATGATATCCAGACCGAAGGAATCCGAAGGTTATACCTTCAAAGAACTCATGGAGATGCTCGGGAGGAGATTCGGCATAAAACCGTCGGATGAACCCGGATCGGATAACGGACGTAAGATAACGATCGTCGGGATCGGGATGGGGAACGAGGACACCCTCACCGTGGGTGCCCGCAGGACCATAGACGATGCAGACCTCCTCGTGGGGGCGGAGAGGATGATAAACTCCGTATCCCGGGGGCAGGATTCCTTCGCGGAATACAGACCCGATCTGGTGATCGGGTACCTCAACGAGAACCCCGGATACAGGAGGATAGCGATACTGGTATCCGGGGATACGGGATTCCACAGCGCGACCAAGAAGTTGCTGGAGATGATAGATACTTCCGTTTTCGATGTCGATGTGAAATGCGGAGTCTCTTCAATAGCCTACCTGTGCTCGCTGACAGGGTCATCGTGGGATGATGCGTTCCTGATGAGCGCGCACGGATGCGATGCGAATATAGTGGGCGCGGTACGCGCGAACAAGAAAGTGATCGTTCTGCTCAACGGCAGCGAAGGTGCAGAACGGATGTGCAGAGAACTTGCGGAATACGGCATGGACGATGTGACCGTCACAATCGGTCAGGACCTCGGTCAGGCCGGCGAGAGGGTATCCGCGGGAAGGCCATCCGATATCGGGAGGACAGATTTCGGTAAACTGTGCATAGCGATGATCGAGAATCCGAATCCTGACACAAGGAATCCCATCGGGATACATGACGGGTCATTCATCAGAGGCGATGCCCCTATGACGAAGGAGGAGATAAGGTCCCTTTCCGTGATAAAGCTGAAACTCGGGGAGAATTCCGTGCTTTTCGACATCGGCGCGGGGACAGGGTCCGTTGCAGTCGAATCAGCACTGTCCATACCGCACGGCAAGGTGTATGCAATAGAGAAGGAGAATGATGCGGCCGATCTGATCAGACAGAACAAGATGAAGTTCGGAGCATATAATCTGGAGATCGCGGAGGGTCATGCGCCCGAGGTACTGAAGGGTCTCCCGGCACCTTCCCATGTGTTCATCGGAGGGTCGTCCGGGAATCTGAAAGAGATAATGGAGGCATGTCTTTCCAGGAATCCCCGGGTCAGATTCGTGATAAATGCGATAACTTTGGAAACGGTCTCCGAAATGGTCCGCTGTTTCGGCGAACTCAGCGTTGATGAGGAAGAGGTGATATCTCTGAACGTATCGAGATCGAATAGGGTCGGCAGATATCACCTCATGAATGCCCACAACCCGATATACATCGGCGTATGCAGGGGCAGGGGTCAGTAAATCTCTTCGCGTCTGTATCTGAAATAATCTATCTTTCCCATGTCCTCATCCGATCCGAGGGCATCTTTGTCCTCGGAACGCAGTCTGACGGTCAGCACGTGTTCGTCCGCACCGAAGTATTCGCCGATGACATCGCCTTTGGGGTTCAAGACCAGGGAGCCTCCTCCGAACACTGTTCCCCCAAGGCCCCTGCCGACAGCGTTCACGGCACCCGCGAACACACAGTTATCGGCAGCTCTGGCCGGTATGTGTTTCATCCAGACGTCTCTCCTTCTGAGGCCGCTCATTGGTGAACCATAAGGTATCAGTATCAATTCCGCACCGTCTCTCCTGAGTCTTGAGGATATCTGGGGGAAATGTGATTCCCAGCACAGCTGTATGCCTATCTTGACCTTGGGCGTGCCGAACACCTTTATATCATCGCCCGGAGTGAAAAATATCCTTTCTCCTCTTCCGAGGTGTGTCTTCCTGTAGAGGCCGAGGTGACCGAGGCCGTCGGCCACAGCCTGCGTTATGTGATATTCACCGTCGCAATGCTCTACGAAACCGAAGATCGCAGTAACACCGTTCTCCTCGGCCGACTGCGCAATCCTTTCCACTCTGTCATCGGACAGCGGTATCGCAAATCTCTCCGGGGTCTCGGATGTGTAACCGGTCAGGCAGGCCTCTGGAAAACAGATAACATCGGA
>JAITTK010000008.1 GCA_031287135.1 Candidatus Methanoplasma reticulitermitis | reverse complement strand
AGCGAGGGGCCTTACCTCGCGCTCGAAGCTGCTTTCCGGGCGCATTGTCTGCGTGACCTGATAGTGCTCCGTGACACCGCGCTTCGACGCGGTGAAGTCCACCTCCCAGTCCCGATAGTTTCCGACGTTAACTGTGAACCCCCTTCTCCGGAGCTCTAAGTACACTATGTTCTCTATCTGTCTGCTCATGTCCGTGCCCTTCGCGTTTCCCAGGACGGAGTTCCTTATCCCAGTGTCCGGAACATGGTATTTCTCTCTCGTCCGGAGTAGACGCTTCCCGATTATATCGTATCTGTACGCCCTGTACAGAAGGTACGCGCCCTCCATCGCTCTGAGGTAGTTCCTCACGGTGACCGGCGAGATACCCGTGCTTTTCGATACGGAGTTGCTGCTGACCTCATTGCCTATGTTGTGCATCAGGAACTTCGATACGTTCTCCAGAATGGCCGGGTCATGGGGTCCGAGCCTTGTCTGGACGTCTTTGACTATCACCGTGTTGTATAGCCGATTAATATGTCATTGTTCAGATCGTCACCGAACTCCGGATCTATCATAGGCATGGAACCCATCCACATATAGTCAGTGAAACGGGACCTGATGCTGTGATTTCCCGCGGTGGGGTGAAGGAACATATATTCCTTGAACGACAGAGGCAGCATGGCTATCTCGATGTACCTTCCCGAAAGGTATGTGGACAACTCGGACGACAGCAGTTTGGCGTTCGATCCCGTTATGCAGATGTCCGCATCGTGATCGACCATCAGAGAGTTCACCGTCCGCTCCCATTCAGGAACCCTCTGGACCTCATCTGGGAAGATGTATGACCGTCCGTCCCGGGGCAGACGCGCTTCTATCCTGTCCCCAAGTTCCCGGAAATCCCCGATGCCCTCCGATTCCCGGGACTCCATGTTCATGTACATTATGCGGCCTTCGTCTGTTCCGGCCGCCCTCAGACGTTCCATATACTGTTTCATCAGCGTCGACTTGCCGCATCTTCTGACACCGGTGATCACTTTGACTGTGTCCGTGCGGTCTTTGCCGGCCCAGAGTTTTTTTTAAGTAATCCTCACGAAGTACCTCGGTCATGATGCATCATATGGCGTGCATCGTTGATGATTTTGTTATTGTAGTAACAATTTTTGACATTAATTGGAAATATTGTTATTACGATGGCGAATTTTCAAGCTGTTTTCTGTCGTCGGCCATTCCGGATTCCCGATGTCCCGTCCGCCGAAGCTACGTATTTAACCTTCGGAAAGGATTCCCGATCATGATAGAGGATCTGTGGAAGAAGATGAAGCCCGACCCCGTAGCCGAGGGATACTCTTTCATCAAGGTCGGGCTTCCGGAACCGAACACGGAAACCATGTCCCGATGCAGGGAACTATGCGCTCAGAACCTATGCGGCGCATACGGCTTGACCTGGGGATGCCCTCCTGGCGTTGGCACTGCGGAGGAGTGCCTGGCCGTTATCGCGGGTTTCTCGAAGGCCGCGCTGATCGCAAAGAAATACGATGAGATAGACATAAACGACAGGGACCTCCTCGAAAGACTGGGTATCGAACACCGCGAAGTCTGCAGGAAATTCGGGAACGCGCTCAGACGCGAGGGATTCAGGGTCCTTCCCATGGCAGACGGGGGGTGCAAGTACTGCGTAAAGTGCACATATCCCGACAGTCCGTGCAGATTCCCCGATCAGAGGGTGCCTTCGATATCATGTTTCGGCATACTCATGGACGGGTACCTCAAGTCGCAGAACATCGAGTTCGGGTTCAGTAAAGACAGCATGACCCTCTACGGGCTGATACTGTATGATGAACCATGATTCGGCAAATGATATAACCGAGGGCTGTAATCAGGCATTGAGCCATTATGGACAGAGAGACGGTTGAGAGAGTCGCGAAGACCGCGCATCTTGCGCTCAGCGAAGATGAGCTGGACAGATACAGCAGGGACCTCGGCGAGATACTCGACTACTTCAGGATACTCGATGAGTCTCCCGAAGGGGACGGGTTCGGAGTGGACCCGGTGGAGATCGCCGACGTGATGAGGGAAGATGTGCCCGGCATCTTCATCGATCCGTATGAGCTCCTAAAGGACATGAAGACCTATGACAACTACGTAAGGGGGCCTAAGCTGTTATGAACATGGATGTGACGGTTGCTTCCCTTCCCCGGCTCAACGAGAAATACTCGATGTTCAGCCGTATATCAGATGATATCGGGACTGCGGATTTTAAATTCCTGTTCTCGGCAAAAGACAACCTCACGTCCAAGGATATGGAGACGCGCTGCGGATCCAGGATCCTGGAGGGATACCGTCCGGCGTTCGACGCGACTGCGATAGAAAAAATGAGAATATCGGGCGGGAAACTGATAGGCAAGAACAACATGGACGAGTTCGGTTTCGGTACATTCAGCACCAACTCGGCTTTCGGCATCCCCAGGAACCCTTTCGACCCCGAGAGGTCCTGCGGCGGCTCGTCCGGCGGTTCCGCCTGTGCGGCGGCCGTCATAGAGGACCATGTCTCTCTGGGAGTATCCACGGGAGGATCCATATGCTGCCCCGCGAGTTTCTGCGGGGTGTACGGGTTGGCCCCGACATACGGAAGGGTATCGAGATACGGACTTATCGACTACGGCAACTCGCTCGACAAGATCGGACTCATATCTTCCGATCCCGGCCGGCTTTCCGAGTTCCTGCCCGTTATTTCCGGTAAGGATCGGAAGGATCCCACATCATGCGCACAGCCCGATCTGAATCTGACCGGGAAGAAGATAAAGACCGTGGCGGTGCCCAGAGAGGCCTTGGAGGGCGTCAGCGGGGATGTGCTCTCGGCTTTCGAGTCATCTCTGGAGACCTTGAGAGGGATGGATATCGACGTGAAGATGATGGATATGCCTTTCCTGAGATACGCCATGCCGGCATACTACA
Source organism: Candidatus Methanoplasma reticulitermitis (assembly GCA_031287135.1). Classification (GTDB taxonomy): domain Archaea; phylum Thermoplasmatota; class Thermoplasmata; order Methanomassiliicoccales; family Methanomethylophilaceae; genus Methanoplasma; species Methanoplasma reticulitermitis. The sequence continues at coordinate 12,808 of JAITTK010000008.1, read as the reverse complement.
TCTTGGCCACCTCCGAAGCGTCCACGAATCTCGCCAGATACGTCGGCATGAGATACGGTAGGCAGGACGGTGACCTCACACTGAAGTTCGACGATTATTTCACCTCTTTCAGGTCGGAATACTTCGGCGACGAGGCGAAGAGAAGGATACTCCTGGGCACATACACCCGCATGGCGGGTTTCAGGGACAGGTACTATGCCAAGGCCCTGAAGGTTAGATTGCACATCATATCTTCATACAAGAAGGTCTTCGAGGACCATGATGCGGTTCTGACTCCGACGATGCCTTTCGTGGCCCCACGGTTCGACGACATCTCGGAGATGACGCCCGTGGAATCCTATAGTGCGGATTATCTCACCGTACCGCCGAACCTTGCCGGAATGCCTCACCTGTCCGTCCCGTGCGGATACGACGCGGAGGGGATGCCAGTGGGCATGCAGTTCGTGACGGATCACTGGGACGAGGATCCTCTGCTGACATTCGCGAAGGACTGGGGATGTGCATTCGAAACCAGGAGAGCAGAGGTGCTGTTATGAAGATAGGACTGGAAGTGCACGTTCAGCTTCCGACCTTGTCCAAGATGTTCTGTTCCTGTCCCACCACGGATGCGGACACCCCCAACACGCACGTCTGTCCCACATGTCTGGGAATGCCCGGATCCAGGCCAGTCATGAACAGAAAGGCGATGGAATACGGGATAATGCTCGCGAAGATGCTCGACTGCAGGATAGCTGATACAGTCTGGTTCTCCAGAAAGACATATTTCTATCCGGATATGAGCAAGAGCGTTCAGATAACCCAGTATGACAACCCTGTCGGGAGCGGCGGGGTTTACCGTCTGAACGGCAATAAACCGATCGGGATCACCAGGATACACCTGGAGGAGGACCCGGGGAAGACGAAACGGGTCGGTGACCAGTCATCGCTGGTGGATTACAACAGATCCGGTATCCCCCTTGCCGAGATCGTCACCGAACCGGACCTGTCCACTCCCGCCGAGGCCAGAGAATTCCTGAAACAGCTGATAGCCGACATACGGCATACCATCGACCTCCCGGACGACGGCGAACGGAGCATACGCTGCGACTGCAACATATCCGTCGGTAAGGAAAGATGCGAAGTCAAGAATGTGACCGGCCTGAGGAATGTCGAAAGGGCTCTGACGTTCGAGGCTGTGAGACAGACGAAAGTCCTGAAGGCCGGCGGGAAGATAGAGCGGGAGACCAGACGTTTCGATGAGGAGAGAGGCGTCACCGTTTCCGTCAGGAAGAAGGAGTTCGAGGCCGATTACGGATACATCGATGAACCGGACCTCGGGATATTCCGCATCGGGGAGCTTGCAAGGTCGATATCCATAAAGGAAAGCCCTCTCGGGATGACGGTTAGACTTGTCAGGGAATACGGCATAGATGAGAAGACCGCTAAGCAGATGGTGTCCACATCAGTGGATCTGGCGAAGACCTTCGAAAAGATCGTGTCCGCGACCGGGTCGACCCAAACGGCCGTTTCCTGGACCGTCGGCGCGATAAGCGCGAATTGGAAAACGTTCGAGGCCGCCGGCGGAGATACCGACGGCATAATCGATATAATGAAGAGGTTCGGCGGCGGCGGTATGACGGATGTGGAGGCCGGCATTGAGCTCAAAGCATACATGACGGGAACGGACATCCAAACGGTGAGGGACAGTGACTCGGGGCTGGATGAGATAATCGACAGCTATCTTGATGCGCACCCGGAGATGATCTTCGAGATACGGAAGAACGATAAAGCTGTCAACAGGATCATAGGCCATGTCATGAAAGAGACCGGTGGCAGATACCCCTCGTCCGATATCGTCTCTTCGACCATGAAGATTGTAAACTCCAAAATCTGAGATGCCGGCACGGTATCGCAACGGATACGATCGGACCAGGATTTTACCAAAGGAAAAGGTTTTCCGGGCCGGCGTCCCGACCGGCCCGGTTAGGTGATTCGGACATCATACGGAGGCAATGTCCGGGTCCGGATATCCGGGCCCAATGTCACTGTTACCTACAACACACTGCCGATATATAAATTTAGGGATTCCTAAATTTAATTGTCATCGACATTTCCGATATCATCGAAATCCATATCTTCGGCAGCCAACGTCATTATCTGGAGTTCTTCGAGCTTTTTATCGTCGACTTTCGCCGGCGATCTGTCAAGGAGGGATACCGCCTTCTTGTTCTTGGGGAATGCGATCACATCCCTTATCGTCTCTTTTCCGAGAAGGATGGATATGAACCTGTCCACTCCCAATGCCATGCCTCCGTGAGGGGGCGCCCCGTATCCGAGGGCCTCGACGAAGAACCCGAAGTCCGCTTCGATCCTCTCGTCATCCATGCCGATCTTCCTGAAGACCTCCCTCTGCAGTTCCGGGTCATGTATCCTCAGCGACCCCGATCCGAGTTCGTTTCCGTTGAGACAGAGGTCGAAGCACGCCCCGCCGACATACGCGTCGTCGAGGTCATTCTCCGGCAGCACGAACGGATGGTGGAACGCATCATGCTTCCCGGAAACGGGATCTATCTCGAACATTGGGCAGTCCACAAGCCACAGGAACTGCATCTCGTCCTCGGGGATCAGTTCCAGGTCCTCGGCGAGCTTCCTCCTGAGGGCCCCGCCGCCTTCGTATGTCGATTTCCATGGCCCGGCTATCAGGAACAGAAGGTCCCCTTCCTCGGCATCCATCTTCCGTTTTATCGCGTCGAGGATCTCCGGCGTGAAGTATTTGGCTATGTTGCTGTCGAGTTTCCCGTCCCTGCATCTCATCCACGTAAGTCCGCCGAGACCGAACTTCTTGGCCTGATTGATGTATCTGTCGACATCGTTCCTTCCAATGCGGTCTCCGGCTATATCGGCCTTCAGATTTATGCCCGCAACGATCCCGCCGGCCTTGATTATCCTCTGGAATATCTCATATCGGGCATCCTTCACTGTTTCTGTCAGAGAAATGAATTTCAGGCCATATCTGAGGTCCGGCTTATCCGAGCCGTATGACTCCATCGCCTCTCTGTACCCTATCCGTCTGAACGGAATCTCTATCTCCCTGCCGTAGAGGCCTTTCCAGATGTATGCCACGAGCCCTTCTATCATGTCCTGGATGTCCTTTGAGTCAACGAAGGACATCTCCATGTCTATCTGCGTGAACTCGGGCTGACGGTCTTTTCTGGAATCTTCATCCCTGAAACACCTGGCTATCTGATAGTAACGATCCATGCTGCCTATCATCAGCATCTGTTTGAACAGCTGCGGGGACTGAGGCAAAGCATAGAACGCACCTGGATGCACCCTCGAAGGCACCAGGTAGTCCCTCGCACCTTCAGGCGTGGATCTTGCGAGTATCGGGGTCTCGATCTCAAGGAAGCGGTTCTCGTCCATGTACTGCCTCGCGAGGTGCAGGAACCTGCTCCTCATCTCCATGGCGTGGATCATATCCGTCCTTCTGAGGTCCAGATATCTGTATCTCATCCTGGTGTCCTCATTGGGAAGCACCCCCTCTTTCTGGTCCCCGAGCTCGAACGGCGGCGATCTGGATCTGTTGATCAGTACGGCGCCCGTTATCAGGACCTCCACCTCACCCGTGGGATTTCTCCGGTCCTCCGTGCCTTCGACCCTCATCCTGACCGTTCCTTCTATGGATACCGCGGACTCGCGCGTGAAAGACCTCATCACTTCGGACAGGGGATCCGCATCGGTCCCTTCCGGGAGGTCTTCCGGATCGAACACCACCTGTGTTATGCCGTATCTGTCCGCAAGGTCGATGAACGCCACTCCGCCATGGTCTCTTGAAAACCTTACCCACCCCTGTAGGCAGACCTCCTTGCCTATGTCCCCCGATCTGAGCTCTCCGCAGGTATTGGTTCTTCTCATCACAGTACCTCTGATATCAATGAATCGGGCTAAGAACAGGAGCCTATAAAGATTTGCTTATTCTCTGTTCCTCAGGATCGGTACGAACTCGTTGATGTCTTTGACGACATTGAGTATAACCGATGTGTTCGTCTTCCTTACACCGGCTATCGAATTGATCTTCTTGACCGTCTCGGAGAATTCTTCCCTGTCCAGACAGGATATCATGACGATGCAGTCCGCATCGCCGGTGACGTCGAACACGGCCATGACCTGCGGAATCTCCTTGATCTTCTTCTCCGTGCCTGCCACGTCCTCAGCGTAGACGTGGACCATGCCCATGTACTCGAATCCGAGATTCAGATAATTGACTTTAGCGCGGTATCCTTTGATTACCCCTTTGTTCTCGAGGGCCTTCACTCTCTGTATAAGGGTCGTCGGGTGCACGCTGAGCTGCTTCGCTATCTGTCTGAACGAGCCTTGACTCGATGTGCACAGTAATTCCACAATCCTTCTGTCGAGATCATCATAGTCATTGATGTTTGCCATTAAGTACACTCCGTGGGAACGGGAACCCCTTATCGAATATTTATTACATAGGATATTTGCTATTCCCGTAATAATGACGGAAGAGCTTTTCAAGCGTGACGGCTACGCCTTTGAATTCGAGGCGAAGGTGCTGTTATCGGAGGGGGATGAGGTAGAACTGGATGCGACCGCGTTCTACCCGGGAGGCGGGGGGCAGGTGTGCGATACTGGCAAGATCAGAGGTCTTGAAGTCACAGAGGTCCTCTATAAGAAGGGCCGTATAGTGCACAGGGTGCCGGGGAACTGTCTGAGGCCCGGAGATACCGTATGGTGCAGCGTGGATTGGGACAGACGCTATGACCTCATGAAAGGACACACGGGGGAGCATCTTCTGTTCTGTTCCCTGAGGAGGCAGGTCCCGGAGCTTTCGATAAACAAGATCTACATATCCCCGGAGAACAAGTATGTCATAGTCGACAGGGACATAAGCTGGGATGACATACGGGCGGCTCTCGTCTTCGCCAACCTCGCAATAAGAGATAACCTGCCGATCACCAAGACGATAATGGGCAGGGATGACCCCGAACTGGACAGGGTGAGGATAAAGAAAGAGAAGATACCGGAGGGAGAGGATGTTTCGGTGGTCTCGATCGGCGATATAGACATCTCCGCATGCAGCGGGATCCACGTCATGGAGACCGGAGAACTTGAACTGATGTTCGTCGACAGGAAAGTCTCTGCCGGGAAGGACGGGATCGCGATACATTTCAAGGTGGGGGACGGAGCAAAGGATACGGCCGTGCTCCTGGCCAACACATGCCTGAAGGCATCGGATGCCGCAGACAGCAAGCCCGATGATCTGGTCCGTGCGGTGTCCAATATGAGATCCGAGTTGGAGATGATCAAGAGAACAGCGGGGCTGTTCGTGAAGAAACATATAGCATCCCTCATACCGACAACGGTCGGCGGCGTGGATGTGGTGGGCGGTGTGTTCCCTCCGGTAGACAGGTCAATACTGTCGGATGCCGCCGAATCCTGCAAGAACTCGGGGAAGGTGTGCATACTGATGTCGGCGGGAGACAGCGTATCCGTTGTGATGTCGTCCGGAACCGATAAAGTGGATTGCAGCGCGATCCTGTCGGAGACGCTTGGCCGGTTCGGAGGCAGAGGCGGAGGCAAGCCCGATTTCGCTCAGGGAGGTGTCACGGATGCCTCGGTATCCGAAAGACTGTTCACGGACCTGATGGAAGAGACCGTAGCACGCCTACATTAATTAAGGAAAATTGCATTGAGGATGGCAATATGGCAGGAATGAGAGGCGTCAATCCCCGTCAGATGCAGCAGGCAATGAAGAAGATGGGTATAAAACAGACGAACATAAACGATGTCAGAGAGGTCGTAATAAGGACCGCTGACAAAGAAATAGTCATCACCGGAGCCGAGGTCGTCTGCGTGGACATGCAGGGGAGCCGCAGCTATCAGATATCCGGGAACGAGGAGATAAGAGAACCGGGATCTGCATCCGGTTCTCCCGTCACGGCGGCACTTCCCGAGGAGGATGTGGAACTCGTGATGTCGCAGACCGGTTGCGAACGGGAAAAAGCTGTCAAAGCATTAGAGGATGCGGCAGGGCAGCCCGCAGAAGCCATACTCAAGATAATGACGAGCTGATAACATGTGTCTCGCAGTACCCGGCAAGATAGTGAGGATCGAGGGGGATATCGGAGATGTCGACTTCGGCGGTGTCATCCGAAAGGCCAACATCGCCATGGTGGAAGCGAAAGTGGGTGATTGGGCGGTCATACATGCCGGATTCGCGATCGAGATAATGGATGAAGAGGATGCCCGGGAAACGCTCAAACTGTGGAATGAGGTCCTGGAGAGCGAACATACCTCAATACGCTGATCGGCGGCACATGCATCGGCTCGGTCCGTATCTGCGAACGGATGCACGGATACCGCCTGTTCAGTAAGATTAATATACTTTGCAGTTATGGCAGGAATTGGTCTGACGGCCATAGCGGCGGGGAAACACCCGGTCCCATCTCGAACCCGGTAGTAAAGTCCGCCCGCGTACCTGTCTGTACTGTACTGCGCAAGCGTACGGGAACACAGGCACGCTGTCAACCACTTTTTCACCCCTCTTCGGCAGGCATGATAACTATTAAAACAACCTCCGCTATCATTCGGCAATGATATTGATCAAACTGGGCGGGAGCGTCATAACGGACAAGGCCCAGTACAGGACATTCAACCGCGATGCCGTGTCGAGGCTCTGCAGAGAGATAAGGGATTCCGAGGAGAACGTGCTGGTCGTGCATGGTGCCGGATCGTTCGGGCATGTCCTTGCCAAGGAATACTCCATTCAGGACGGGTTCGTCGATTTCGCACAGGTTCCCGCTGTTGCCAGGGTCCAGTACGACGTCAGGGAGCTCAATCTGATGGTCGTGAGAGAGATGCTTGATGCGGGGATACCTGCGATGTCCGTGCCCCCCGGGTCCTGTTTCATAATGGATGACGGAAAACTGATCGTCGATAACACCGACGTGATGCTATCGGCCTCCCACCTGGGAATCATGCCTGTCATGTTCGGAGACGTCGTCTTCGACCGGAAGAGGGGTTTCGGGATATGTTCCGGGGATCAGCTGATGGAAATCCTGTGCGGCATATATTCACCTGAGAGGGTGATCTTCGTCTCCGATGTGGACGGGCTGTATGACAGGGACCCGAAATCGAACCCGGATTCAAAACTTCTGACCGAGGTCACTTCGGAACTTTTGGAGAAGGTGACGGGCGACAGTACAATCGATGACGTAACGGGAGGGGTGAAAGCCAAAATGGAGGCCATGCTGAGGATTACTACCCCCGAAAGGGATTGCGTACTGATTAACGGCTCCGTTCCAGGCAGATTATACTCAATATTAAAGGGGGAGAAGATCATCTCCACCACCGCCAGGGGAGGACTGCGATGACACCCATCAAAGAAAGGAAAGCAGACCACATAGACATATGCCTCAATGAGAGGATCGAACCCGGATACTGTTACTGGGACGACATCCGACTGATCCACAATGCGCTACCCGAGGTCGATGCCGACGATATAGACATGTCCGCGGAGCTGTTCGGGAAGAAACTGGAGTTCCCCTTCGTCGTGACCGCGATAACCGGCGGGTTCCCGGGTGCCAGAAAAATCAACGAGAACATAGCTGCCGCATGCTCGGAACTCGGTATCGGGATGGGAGTCGGGAGCGAAAGGGCCGGGATCGCGGGTGCGGACCCGGACAGCTACTCCGTCATAAAGGAATATGACCTGCCTCTCGTGATAGGTAATGTGGGTGCGCCGCAGCTGGTGCGGCAACACAGCAAGGACAGATTCTCCTCGGAGGACATAGGCAGGGCAAAGGACCTGGTGGATGCGGATGTCATGGCGATACACCTGAACTTCCTGCAGGAAGTGATACAGCCAGAGGGCGATACGAACGCCAGAGGCTGCTTCGACGCGATAAGGGACATCGCAAAAGAGCACCGCACCATAGTCAAAGAAACGGGTGCGGGGATATCCAGAGAGGTTGCGTCCAGGCTTAAGGGCACGGGCATAATCGGGATGGACATATCCGGCGCGGGAGGCACCAGTTTCTCCGCCGTCGAACTATACAGGGCGATGGCCGGCAATGACATCATAAGGACCAACATGGGGGAGTCGTTCTTCGACTGGGGGATCCCCTCGCCCGTGTCCCTGATGGAAGCGAAGAACGGCCTGCCGATAATAGCATCGGGAGGGATACTCGACGGCATACACGTCGCATCATCCATTGCGATGGGTGCATCCTGCGCCGGCGCGGCGCACGCGGTCCTCAGAGAAGCGACAGAATCATCCGATGCTGTGATCGAGAAGCTCACCCTGATAAGGGAAGAACTCAGAGCGGCCATGCTGCTCACCGGATCGGAGAACATAAAACAGCTTTCCGGTGCCAGATACATAGTGCTCGGACAAACCAAACAATGGCTGGAGGAATTACCATGGACGCAAAAGAATATCTGATGAGGACCTCGAGGGAATTGGACGGCCCGATAAGACAGTACATAGACGATGAGGAACCGGCCAATCTGATCGAGGCCGCCAGACAGTATCCGTATGCCGGGGGCAAGAGGATGCGCCCCGCGATGGTCCTCGCCGCGGCCGGCGCCGTGGGAGGCGACAGATCGAAAGCCGTACCTCTGGCGGTAGCTGTGGAATACATCCATAACTTCACTCTTGTCCATGACGACTTCATGGACGGGGACAGACAAAGGAGAGGCATGACGACCATACATGTTGCATATGATGTGCCGACCGCCATACTCGCCGGGGATGCCCTGTTCGCAAAGGCATTCCAGATAATCGCGGAACTCGATGTCCCGGACAGGAATATGAGAGAGATACTCAAGTATGTCACCCGGGCCGTCTGGGACCTCGCCCGCGGACAGGAGATGGACGTGAATAACGAAGGCAGGATCGTGTCCGAAGAGACCTACATAGAGACCATCAGACTGAAAACGAGCGTCCTGTTCGCCGCCGCGGCGGCGGGAGGTGCCCTGGCGGGCGGTGCGGATGATAGGACGGTAAAGGCGCTTCACGAGTACGCCATGGCCCTGGGCCTCGGATTCCAGATATTCGATGATTACCTCGGTATAGCGGGCGACCCCTCAAAGACGGGGAAGTCCGTGGGCAACGATATAAGGAAGGGCAAGTGCACCGTGATGGTGACGCACGCAGTGAAGAACATAAAGGATCCGAAAGTCCTCGAAGAGTTCAAGGGCATACTCGGGAATGCGGATGCGACCGAAGAACAGGTCAAGAGAGCCAGATCAATAATGGAAGATGCGGGGAGCATAGCCTACGGAAGACAGCTGGCACAGGAAAAAGTCACTGAGGCCATCTCCAAACTGGACGTTCTGGCTCCGGGCGAGCATAAGGAATTCATGATAGCCTTGGCAAGATATGCGATCGACAGGGATGTCTGATCACAGATCCTCTATGCCTGTTGCGGTTATCTTGTAATTCGCAGACCTGCCCTCCGGCAGGCTGCGGTGTTTCATTATCACCGCCGTCCGGACACTGTTGCCTTTCTTGTCGAGTCTCAGAATCGTCTTAGAATTGTGGCTCAGCGAGTGTCCGCCCAGGAACTCTATCCCCCCAGTGGCGATGTTGGAGTATACCTGCGATGTCAGCAGCACCGCGACATCATTCCTCCGCGCCATGCCCAGGAGAGCCTCGATCTGTCTGACGAGATCGTTCCTGACTTTTATGTCGTCATGGTTTATCCTGTAATACATGTTTATGGAGTCCACGATGGCCAGGTCGATAACCCCCTTGTCAGCTAGATTCACGGTCTTGTCCACACGGTCGGACTGTTCCTCGAAACTGTGCACCTGGGAGACCAGCAGGCTCTTGGCATTCTCGCCTTCGGTGCCGAACACCTGATTGACTCTGTCATAGGAGAGGCCTTCGGAATCGATGTACGCCACTCTCTTGCCGCTCCTTATGACGTTGCGGGCGGTCTGCAGGCAGACATTGGATTTGCCTGCGCCGGCCTCGCCGTAGAGGAGCGTGATGCTTCCTTTCTCGATACCTCCGCCCAGAAGGTCATCGAAAGCCCTGCATCCGGTGGGTATGCGATTCACGACGGTAGAAAGTGAAAGGGATTGATAAAGTGTTTGTAATGGTTCAGTCGTCCTTCTTCTCGGAGTCCTTCTCCCTCACCGGTTCGACGTCATCGAGGTCGTACGAAGCATCCGTCTGATATTCCTCGCCTTTGGCGGCGTAGTAAGGGACTGCCAGTATCGCCACCGCGAGGTATATTATGACCGCCGCGATGATAAGGATCACGATAACGACCAACGCCAGATGCGCCAAACTCTCCAGTATGCCCGGGTTTAGGGCAACATACACCGCAGTCACAACTATAACTGCCACCAGCAGCAGGATCGCTAACGCAGATCCCAGCGTGCTGTTCCGTCCTGTCTTTCCTGCATATGCCATGTCTTTCACCTCATCAACTAGACGGAAGGAACGGCACCAGAGAGCTGGCCAGTTCCGCAAGCGTCATCGACTGTATGATTATCTTACCGGGGCCTGTCAGGGTCGTCACGAACAGCCCCTCCCCTCCGAACAACGCGGTCTTGATCCCTCCCGCGGCGGTTATATCGTAAGTGACTGATTCCTGCCAGGCGACGGCTTTGGCCGTGGCGACCTTGTATTGTTCGCCGGGTTTAAGGTCCACGATATTGAAATCCCCGCATGCCGCCACGAATGCTATGCCGGTACCGCTCAGTTCCTGCAATATAAATCCCTCTCCGCCGAAGAATATGCTCCCCAGTTTCTTCTGGAATGCCAATTTGAGCTCGACGCTCGTCTGCGATCCCAGATATCCCGTCTTCTGGACGATCCATTTGCCCTTTCCGATATCGAGATCGACTATCTTGCCGGGTGCGGATCCTCCGAGCCCCACTATCCCGGTGCCGCCTTTGGATTTGTATTCCACCAGGAACAGAGATGCTCCGGATATCGCCCTGCCCAATCCTCTCAGGACCCCTCCGTTCATCTTCGCCTCCATGACCATGTTCCCTGTCATGTAGGCCATGCCTCCGGCAACCGATTGGAAGATCTCATCGTCCTCCAACTGAACATTCACAAACTGGAGATTGTCTCCCGTTATGGTATATCTCATGATGCTTAATATCCAATCGGGAGTATATATTTACATAAGGTCGCAGATTGACATCCGTGTCGGAAAGCATACCCGTGGCCAAAGGGGCCGAGGCGGAGATATACGCCGCATCCTTCCTTGGAAGGGATGCGCTTGTGAAAGTCAGGTCCCCCAAGAGATACAGGGTGCGGGAACTCGATTCGGGGATCCGTACATCCAGAACAAAGAACGAAGCCAGACTGATGAGGGAGGCCAGACGTGCCGGGGTCAGGACCCCGATGATATACGATATCGACCTCGGGGAATCCTCCATAACCATGGAGAATGTAAAAGGTACGAAGATCAAGGACGCCCTCGACCTGGACCCGGCATCCGCGGCGGAGTTGTGCCGGAAGATAGGCAGCACGGTGGCGGATTTGCACAACTCGCTGATATGTCACGGGGACCTCACGACATCGAATATGATATTGACCGAGGATGGCAGGATCTGCCTGATCGACCTATCCATGGGAAAGACAAATGCGGAGCTTGAGGATCTGGGTGTCGATATGCATCTTCTGAAAAGGGCCTTCCTTTCGGCCCACCCAGGTCTGACCGAAAACTTCCATGAGCTCATGGACTCATACGTCGCGGCCAAACACGAACCGGAGAGACTGCTTAAGAAGATGGAAGAGATAAACAACAGGGGAAGGTACACATGAAACTCGGCGTGATAACCTCGAATCCGGGGAAGGTCGAAGAATATCGGCGTTACTTCGAGAGGCTCGGAGTGGAGACGGTGCACATGAGGATTCCGTACGATGAGATACAGTCCTCGGAGTTGGAAGAGGTCGTGAGAAAGGGCATGGATGAGTTGAAGAGAAAGGGCGTATCGGATTTCCTGATAGATGATTCCGGACTCTTCATCAATGATCTGAAGGGATTCCCCGGCGTCTGGTCGGCATATGTTCAGAAGACGATCGGCAACGACGGGATACTGAAGATCATGGATGGGGTCGAAGACAGGTCCGCCGTTTTCAAATGCTGCATAGGATGCAATATCGGCGGGAGGGACATAGTTGTCACGGGAGTGTGTGGCGGGACGATCCTGGAAAGGAGCAGAGGGACGGAAGGTTTCGGATACGACCCCATCTTCAGTCATGACGGGGTCAGATCATTCGCCGAAATACCCATCGACGAAAAGAACGCGGTCTCGCACAGAGGTGTGGCCGCCGGCATGCTCACGGAAGAGATGATGAAGACATTTTGCCTTGAGGGCAAACCTTAATATCTTTATCTTTATCAAGTGTCAGTGGGCCTATGGGCTAGCCTGGTATACTTGTGGCTTTGGGAGCCATTGACTCCGGTTCAAATCCGGATAGGCCCACCAATTTCCTCCATCCGGACAGCAGTTTTAAGGTCTTTGATGAACCTTCGATTCACACACTCCGCCCGAGTTTGTGGATTGAAATACTTTCTGCGATGCCCTCAACGCCTGTCTCATCGAGTCACACTCGGGTGGAGTGTAACGAAGATGATTGAGAAGATCTTTGGCTTCCGGCGGAAGTCAATCTTTGCTTGTGATTCCACTATTCGGTTGATGGATCTGGCCTATTGCCGGGCAAACATCACAAATGCTAAATCATTCGAATATCGTATTATTTTTACGAAAACCATATTAGATAGCTAAAAAGATTATTATAAATAGTAGTAAAACCATGTACAAGCGGAGGTTAGTG
>JAITTK010000081.1 GCA_031287135.1 Candidatus Methanoplasma reticulitermitis | reverse complement strand
AGATCCTGTTAAGTTCTCGAATAATGAACTGAATATCTTAAAGTATCTTTCCAAATTCATATGTTCGGGGAAAAGATCTGATGAGATAGATATGCTGGAGATAATATGTTCCGGGTCTGAACGTGTGGTGCGAGACTACAAAGAAAGGATGAGGACACCTCCGGACTACAATAAGGAAACGACGTTGATCAATCTATTCACAGGTGAATTTTTCAAAAAAGAGATCTCCAACGACGACATCATTTCCGAAAACGGGACTGATTACAGGACTTCTGATAAATTTTCAGAAATGCTCAAGCGTCATGAGTTTAAAGACGCAGTTCAGGACATAATTGACTTCGGAAAGAACAACCTGAAAAAAAATCAGAATGGAGAACACATCCTTCCTGGAACAGACCTGATACTTTTCAAGAAATACACATACACCGATGTTTGCAGAATTATGAATTGGGGAAAGGACATTAACGCGCTAAATATCGGTGGTTACAAATACGACGAAAAGACGAAAACTTTTCCGATTTTCATTAATTATGAGAAAGGAGAGGATGTTGTCAAATCTCAGAGATATGAGGATCGTTTCCTGTCACCGACTGTTTTCCTGGATGCTCCCAAATCCACGGACCCTAAAGATGGTAAAAACATGCTTCGCTTGAAGGACTCTGAAAAACTGAATATAGCACTCTACCTCTTTGTGAGAAAGAACAAAGAGGATGAAGGCAACAAAGAGTTCTATTTCCTGGGAAGGGTGAGATTCGATGAATTTATTGACCATGATGATAAAAAGTTCATGATACGATTGAATCTTGATACTCCGGTTCGTCATGATCTGTATGAATATCTTACATCTCAGGATGAAAAATGATTAACGATCATCATCGATTGCCACACCAAATATGTTATGAGAATTATCTGAGATCAAAAATTCGGATATCGGGTACGAGTTAAAAAAAATCAAATATCTTAATACCTGAATATCATAAAGGTGTACCGATACAATGTCTCAGCTCATCTCCGACATAAAGAAGGCCAAGTCCGCCGCGCTTATCCTCGCTACCATAGATACGGAGACGAAGAACGGCGCACTCAAAGCCATGGCCGATGCTCTGGATGAAAACAGGACGACCGTTCTGGAAGCCAACGCCAAGGATGTTTTGAATGCGGAGAAGATGTCCAAGAAAGGCGAACTGTCCGATTCCCTCGTGAAAAGACTGAAAGTGGACGATGAGAAGATATCCGGGATGATAGCCGGGATAAGGGATGTCATCAAACTGGACGACCCGGTCGGTGAGACCATATCGACCCTCAAGCTTGATGATGATCTCGTTCTCTACCAGGTAAAATGCCCAATAGGTATGATCGGTGTCATATTCGAATCCCGTCCGGACGTGGTCCCGCAGATTCTGTCCCTTTGCCTCAAGAGCGGCAACGGTGTCGCGTTCAAAGGGGGTTCCGAAGCCTCCAATTCAAACAGGGCGCTCTTTGACGTATTGACCGAAGCGGCCGCGGCCGCGGGCGTGCCCAAAGACGCTTTCGTGCTCATGGAGACAAGAGAGGACATCGGGCAGATGCTCGGAATGCACGAGTACATCGATCTGCTGATCCCGAGGGGGTCCAACCAGTTCGTCCAATACATACAGAACAATACCAAGATACCTGTTCTGGGTCACGCGGCCGGCATATGCCACATATATGTGGATGACGAAGCCGATGTGGATCTCGCTCTCGCGGTCTGCTTGGACTCGAAGATACAGTACCCGGCGGTCTGCAATGCGGTCGAGACCCTTCTCGTCAATAACAGGATCGCAGAGGAATTCCTGCCGAGGATGGCGAGACTGTACCATGAGAACGGTGTCGAGATAAGGGCGGACAGGAGATCGGGGGCGATGGTTCCGGAGGATGTCCCGTTCGTCGATGCTAAAGAAGAGGACTGGGACACTGAATACAACGACCTCATAATCTCAGTTGCCGCCGTCGACGGTCTTGAAGAGGCCATAGGATTCATAAACACACACGGGTCGCACCATACGGATGCCATAATCACCGAGAACAGAGTAAAGCAGAAGGAGTTCGCCAGGTCGGTGGACTCTGCCGATGTGTTCATAAACGCATCTACGAGGTTCGCGGACGGTTTCAGGTACGGCAAAGGCGCCGAGGTCGGTATAAGCACCAACAAGATACATTCAAGAGGGCCCGTCGGAATGGAAGGACTTATGATTTACAAGTACATCCTCATCGGGAACGGTCAGGTCGTTAAGGACTATGTCGGCAAGGATGCTAAAAGGTATCTGCATGAGAAAATCGATTTGAAGTATGAGTGATAGCATGGATAGGAAAGAAATGCTGGGAGATGTGGAAAGGATCGTCATCAAGGTTGGAACCACAACGATAACGAAGGGCGGCTCCGCGGCATCGGAGGAGATGATGGATTCGATCGCCCGGCAGGTCAGGGCACTCAAGGATCAAGGCAGAGAGGTACTCGTCGTAACATCCGGGGCCATAGGGTTGGGGCTGAAGGCGATGGATATTCATCCGAACCCGAACAACATCCCGATACGACAGGCGGCATCCTCCGTCGGACAGAGCATACTCATGCAGAGATGGAACGAGAGTTTCCAGAAACACGGTATGCTGGCGGCGCAGATCCTTCTGACCATGGACATATACTCTGACCGGGAGAGCGTGCTCAATCTCAACAATACCATAGATTCCCTTCTCAAACATGACGTTGTCCCGATATTCAACGAGAACGATGCCGTCTCGATAAAAGAGATAGAACATGTATTCGGAGACAACGATACGCTGTCCGCCATGATAGCCAGCAGAGTTGATGCGGACCTATTGATCATCCTGTCCGATGTCGACGGCCTTTACGACAGGAACCCCAACATACACGAGGACG
The DNA here is from genome assembly GCA_031287135.1 of Candidatus Methanoplasma reticulitermitis. Taxonomy (GTDB): domain Archaea; phylum Thermoplasmatota; class Thermoplasmata; order Methanomassiliicoccales; family Methanomethylophilaceae; genus Methanoplasma; species Methanoplasma reticulitermitis. The sequence goes on along the minus strand of JAITTK010000081.1, from coordinate 5,755 downwards.
CGAATTTCATCTCCGTCGTCGAGGAGGTCACGCCGGAGATAGAGGATATGGCCGGGGATCCGGTTTCGGGGCAGGGCGTAGGGGGGATGAGAACGAAGATCGCTGCGGCGAATATCTGCAAGGATGCCGGCTGCAGGATGGTCATAGTCTCGAATGCGGTGGACGATGTCATATCCAGGACAGTGAATGGTGAGGAGATAGGCACCGTATTCCTATCCGACACTTGCATGTCCAAAAAAAGAAGATGGCTGAAATCCGCCGTATCACATGGATCAATATCTGTTGACAGGGGTGCGGTCAATGCGATAAAGAATCACCTGTCTCTGCTTCCTGTCGGAATAACGGATGTGTCGGGGCACTTTGCGGAAGGGGATGTGGTGGACATAGTGCATGGGGATGCCGTCATAGCCAAGGGGATATCCAATTACAACTCTTGGGAGGTGTCGGAGATACACGGCCTTCACAGCTCGAGGATAGAGGATGTCCTAGGTGCGAAGAAGTACGATGATGTCATCCTCAGCGAGAATATCGTTGTTCTTTGAGACCGGCGGTTTGAGCATCAGGCCGTTTTCCTTTCGCGATGCCTCTCTTCTCCACGGCTCCGACTTACTGCCAGAGTTGAATTATATTACCAAGTGATGAAGTGAAAACTTACAAAGATTGCAGAGTAATCCCCTGTTCTGTCGGAGCAGGTCGGACCTCATCGCTGACGGTCGTGGAATAAGATGACAATCCCGCAGTGACCTTCATCAACAGACACGGAGGGACTGAAAAACAGCATATCTCCAGCGATAGCTTTCTAAACCTTGTACGGTATTCCGCGTAAATAGGGTGCCCAGGTCACTATTTGATTATAATATGTGGTGGGCTCGGCCGGATTTGAACCGGCGACCTCCGCCATGTCAAGGCGACGTCATAACCCCTAGACCACGAGCCCGATGCGACTCGTATCCGCTATTGGTTATTATAATTTTCCAGCCTGGACCTTGTTCTGTCTGTGAGACGATGGTGCAAAACAATCAAAAACAAAAACGTCCCTCCGTATATTCATGAAGACTCTCTACACAGAAGGCCTTGACAGCGAGGGCTTCGAACAACTATGTGAGGAGATATTCTCGGCTTATTACAAATCAAAGGTGAAGAGACCGTTCCTCTCCGAAGACGGCGGCACGGACTTCGTGGTCCTGAATAACAGCAAGATCGCCGTTGAATGCAAACACCCCGCCAAGTCTCCCATCGGCAGACTGGCCGTGGAAAAATTCTTCCTGGCAATGAAAAGGAAGGGGGCCGGGGAGGGGATCATGGTCACGTCCGGCCGTTTCGCGGGTACGGCGCAGAAACATATCGAAGAGAACGGCCTCCCCATAACGCTTGTAGATATCGAGAAGCTCGCTGCCATGGCTTATAAAGCCGGCATAAAACTCATCTACAAGAGAGAAGAGCCAGAGGCATTCACGATAATATCCAACAGCAACAGGGAATTCAGAGATAATCTGTCCAAAAGGATGAAACGGGACTTGCGGTGCTCGGATGATATCGGACTGAATATCTCGATCATCAACAGGGACATCACCCGCGTCCCGTTCTACAGGATCAATTATCGGGTGGACGCGGAGTTCGAGGCATCCGGTAAAGTCATACATAAAGAGACGGGGGAGGGATATTTTTACGTAAGCGAGAGGACCGGAAAAATCGAGGATGAGGACTTTGTCAGAATATTCGACATGGCCCCGAGGATGGCCTACACTCCGGAAGGCAAGGAAGGGGGACTTCTGAAACCCAGAAAACAGATACTTGACAGCGTCTACAGCAGAGTGCGCAGCGATCACACGAAATATGTCCCGTACATCGCCAAGTCCAATAAACCCGGCATGAAGACGTGTGTCCCCTCGAAGAAAGACATCACCATCCAAAATATCATGTGCCTGTTCCTCCCCCTTTCGGATGTCGAGTACGAGATGTTCGGAGTAAACAGACACATAAGGTCTCTTGAGAGCAGTTCGGATAATTTCATCATCATGGAACCCAAATTCCACAAATGCGACATATGCGGCGGCGGCATCCGCGATGGCGGCATAGTGTGTGTGAAATGCGGCAGTATAGCGGACGATAAACACGGGGTGCTTTGCAGCAGGTGCGGGAAGACGCTCTGCGTGAACTGTGCTTTCTGCATAAGCAGGTTCCTGGGGAAGAAAGAGCCTATATGCGGAACATGCGCGAACAAAGAGAACGGTGCCAAGATAAAGAGTTATAAATGAATGCGCACGCATATAAGGGACGACCAAATGACTTTGATATCCAACAACAGACACAACAAAGTGATGTTATTCATAGATCTCAGAAATGTGCTCGAAAGCGTGAACCTTATCGAAAAGTCCGCGCCTTTCAAGCTGGACCTGTATACTCTGGCCGTGCAGTTGGTAGGCCCGCGCGAACTCGTGGCGGCGTATGCCTTCGATACACGGAAACCATTTGGCGAGGACGACGGTTCCGCGCGTTTCCACGACAGGCTCCGGTACCTCGGATTCAGAGTCGTCGCGAGAGAATCGTTCGATCCCGTTAAAAGAGAGCAGAAGGAAGTGGATGTCGCCATGGCGTGCGAAATGGTCGTCCATGCACTCAGGGACAGTTATGATATAGCGATCGTCGTGAGCGGGGATCAGGACTTCGTTCCTGCGATACAGCACGTTCAGGCCGCCGGCAAAAGAGTGGAAGTGGCGGCATTCGGCGTATCTATCGGTAAGGCACTGATGAAGACGGCGGATAAATTCCATGATCTGGATAAAGTCCCGCTCCTGTCCATGTGCAACCCGAAAGAAGACTCTGTCGATCCCGAAGTCCCCGATGAGTATGTCACTGAGGAAACACCCGCCGAGGCATCGGACAGCAGGGAAGAAGGTGGTGTCTGATGGATTTCAACAATTTCATTGCGGAATACAGTGAACAATACGGACTGTCCGAGGAGGATTGGGGCGGCCTGAGGAAAAATGTGATCCTGTCATTCGCCGAGGATGACAGCGGAAAAATCACTGCCTGGCATAAGGGCATTCCGGTATTCAGGCACTGGGACAGTGAGAAAACGATATCCCCGGGAGATACTTGGATCTGTTCCCTTGATAAGTCGAAAGGGAACTATTACTTCGCCAAAGGTTTGCAGAGAATCGATTCGTCCTTCATGTACGAACTCAAAAGGGACCAGATAGAAGAGATCGCCAACGCTGTTTGGAAAGAGCAGAGGCACATAATCGAACCGCTCCTCGAGGACAAGTACAAAGAGATGATGAACGAACAGCTGACACAGGCGGTAAACGATATCAGAGCTGAGTACGAGAAAAAGATAGAGACGATGAAGGATGAGATGCACCAATTCGAACAGAGGGATACCGAGAACAAACAGATAATAGCATCGCTTCAGGAACAAAAAAATCTGGCGAATAGACCGGAGAAACACAAGGCGGACAAAACCGCATCGGATCCCGTCTCATTTGACGGCATGTTCGGTACGAACGATATAAGCATCAGGCGCGATGGGCCGGACAGGATATACAGCCAATTCTTCAGCAAATCAAGGTATTTCGTCCACCTCAGTCTCGATCACAGGGTGATGGTCGTGAGGCCGCATGAAAGCGGGACTGTCGTATGCGTCGATAACACGATCGTCCTGGCCGGATTGAGCCAGATATCTCCGTTCGAGGGACCTTGCGACATGATCTCCGAATACAGCCAACAGTACGGTGGGCTCAAGATATATCTCTGACCCGTTGAGATTGATCGGATTCCGATAATCGTATGGATCATCATCGGTCGGATTCGCAAAGGTCAGTTTGATATTCTGTCATTGTATGTTCCGTCTGCACCCATGATAACACTCGGCATCGAAGGAACCGCCCACACGCTCGGAGCAGGCGTGGTTGATTCGGAAAAGAAGGTCTTATCGAACGTGATCGACATGTTCAGACCGCAGGAGGGGGGACTGCATCCGAGGGAAGCGGCAAATCACCATTCAGATGTCGTCGCATCCGTCATATGCAGGGCGACGGAAGAGGCCGGGATAACCCTGGGCGATGTCGATCTCATATCATTCTCCATGGGACCCGGACTGGGCCCATGTCTGAGGGTCGCGGCCACGGCGGCACGTTCGCTGTCATCGAGACTGGGAGTTCCGATAATCGGAGTGAACCACTGTATAGCGCATATCGAGATCGGGAATGCAACCACAGGCTGCGATGATCCCGTTCTTCTGTATGCATCCGGAGGGAACACACAGGTCATTGCGTATTCGGAGGGAAGATACCGTATATTCGGGGAAACCCAGGACATAGGCATCGGAAACATGCTGGACAAGCTCGGGCGTGAATTGGGCCTCGGATTCTATGCCGGACCGACGATCGAGAAGCTCGCGAAGGGGGGAGATAAACTCCTGAACCTCCCATATTCGGTAAAGGGGATGGATGTGGCCTTCTCCGGGATCATGACCGCCGCTCTGGCACTCAGGAAAAAGGGGCACCGTCTGGAGGACATCGCATACTCGGTACAGGAGACCGCGTTCTCCATGCTGACCGAGGTCACGGAGAGGGCCATGGCGCACATATGCAAAGACGAGGTTCTATTGGGTGGGGGGGTCGCTCAGAATATGCGTCTGCAGGATATGGTCCGGATCATGGCCGAGGACCGAGGGGCGGAGATGTCCGTGCCCGACAGAAAACTATGTGTCGACAACGGCGCGATGATAGCTTGGCTTGGGAACATAATGTATGGCTCCGGAGTGAGGATGGACATCAAAGATACCGCGATAAGACAGAGATTCCGGACGGATGAGGTCGATGTAGTCTGGAGATGACGTCCCGAACGAGCTTAGATACTGAGCTGTTCTCCGATTATTCTGTCGAGATTTGACAGGAACTCTTCGGTCCTCTCTGCAGAGCAAGAACCTCCGCTGGCTATTCTGTGTCCTCCGCCGGTGCCTCCGACCGAGGCGCATGCCTTTTTCAGAGCTGCCGACAGATCGACACCTTTTTCCAGAAGATCGTCCGTTGCCCTCCCCGATATCTTTGCAATGTCCTCGGAGCGGTTTATGCCGATCGTCGGTTTCGATGGGTCACCCATGAACTGCATGGCGATCCCGCATATCATCCCCGTGAATCCCAAATCCGAACTGTCGAACCATTGGATGTTTTTCATCTGATTCAGGCCGGATTTCTCAAGGGACGATGCCCCTTCCATTATCTGGGACCTTGAGACATTCTCGAGTTCTCTCGCCTTGGAGAGACCATTCATATCCCCCATGCCTGCGGATACCCCTACGCCCCCGAGACCCAGACGTCCGCATCCGTTAAGCAACGTCGCCAATGTCTCCGCATCCATACCCCAGTCTTTCAACTGATATCTGGGGCGTGAGATCTCCAGCATCGTCTGTATCGGGGTCCCCTGCTCAGTTAGTTTCAGTGCGATGAGGGACGACAGTTTCCTCCTCTCGTTTTCCGTGAGATCTCCGGAGTACTTCTCCCTGCCGATCCCGGCCGAATCAAGCAATTCCGCGACGCCGTCGGCATTTCCGCTTATGCCCGCGATATACGGATCCGTGGATAGGTACAGTTCCGACATTAAATGCCCCGGAGGTATAAGCGTACCGTCGGTCGCTACGATATTGCCTCTTTTCAGAGCTCCTTCATAAAGATGAATGTTCAGCCCCCGCATGCCGTTTATATGCTGTCTGTCACCAGCTATTCCGGCGAACGCGATCTGTACCAAGTCC
>JAITTK010000064.1 GCA_031287135.1 Candidatus Methanoplasma reticulitermitis | reverse complement strand
CAGTCTATATTTGTTCTTCATATATGTTCCCCTTTAGATAGATGTATCATCCGCTTGGATATATATCTTACGTACCATATGAACATACGTCGCTTTTTTCGAATAACAACGTACCTGTGCTTTCATCGAACGAAATCCAATTAAGTAGAAGACGGATATACCGGAAGAACGAGGTGTCCCAAGTATGAACATTCTGGACAAAAGCGGCAGAGGCCTGCTGCTCGGCAATGAGGCGATTGTGAGGGGTTTGGTCGAAGCGGGAGTGAGATTCGCATCCACATATCCGGGAACACCCTCGTCTGAGATCGGCAACCTTCTGGAAGAGATATCCGAAGAAGCCGGAATGTACTTCGAATTCTCATCCAATGAGAAGATCGCCGTGGAAGTCTCTGCCGCGGCGGCTTCGGCCGGCGTCAGATCATTCGCTTTCATGAAGCACGTGGGACTTAACGTAGCCGCCGATCCGCTCATGACCCTGGCGTATTCCGGGGTCATCGGGGGGATGCTCATACTGAGTGCGGATGACCCTTCGGTGCACAGCTCGCAGAATGAACAGGACAACCGTTATTTCTCGACGCTCTCCCTGCTCCCGATGATGGAGCCCTCGACCCCGGAAGAAGCCAAGAATATGATAAAATACGCTTACGAGGTGTCAGAGGAACTCGGTCTGCCCATCATATACAGGACAACCACGAGAGTGAACCACGCAAGGTCGATCGTTGAATACGGACCGATAACGGACACGCCCGCGAAGGGACATTTCAAAAAGGACGATAGGAGATTCGTCAACATACCCGCCTATGCCAAACAGAACAGGGTGAGACTGCTCGGATTGAACAGGGAAGCGCAGGAACACTCCGAGTTCTCTCCCCTCAACTATGTCGACGGGGAGGGAGATGTCGGCGTCATAACCTCGGGAGTCAGCTACACGTACGTAAAAGAATACGTATCCGGCGCATCGATCCTCAAACTGGGTTTCACGAATCCCCTGCCCGAGAGGAAGATCGCGGATTTCATGAGGAACAAGAAGTACATCATTGTCGTGGAAGAACTCGAACCGTTCCTGGAGGACCAGGTGCTCCGGATATGTGCTCAGAATAACCTGAACATACCCGTGTACGGGAAAAGATCGGGGCATCTCCCGAGAGAATGGGAATATTCTCCGGACACCATGAAGAATCTGAGCGGATTGCTCAGCATCGCAGACATGCCGGAACCGCTTCCCCCTGTGTCGGTCAAACTTCCAGGCCGGCCCGCGACTCTTTGCGCGGGCTGTCCCCACAGGGGTATGTTCGCGGCCGTTAAGAAGGCGGCCGGAAAGAGAGAGGTGATCTACTGTTCGGATATCGGATGTTATACGTTGGGTGTCCAGCCGCCTTTCAATGCTGCGGATTTCATAATATGCATGGGAGGCGGCGCGGGAGCGGCAGGCGGATTCGATGAGGCTACCGACCAGAAAGCGATCGCCTTCATAGGCGACTCCACTTTCTTCCATTCCGGCGTGGGGCCGCTCACATCGGCATTGTTCAACGACCATAGGATCGTAATGGTGATCCTTGACAACAGGACCACCGCGATGACGGGACACCAGCCCAATCCCGGAACCGGGAGGGATTTCGGGAATATCAGCACAGAGCCCATCGACATAGAGGCTATGGTCAAAGGAATAGGGATAAAATTCGTAAGAACGATAGATCCGTACGATGTGAAATCGGCGGAGAAGGTCATGAAGGATGCTTTGGATTTCGAAGGCGTTGCCGTTGTGATATCCAAATGCCCGTGTCCGCTTGAATTGAAAAAGAACAGGACGTTGGAAATCAAGGACTGCAGCGTCAACCAGGACAAGTGCATAGGCTGCCATATATGCGTGAAAACCATAGCCTGCCCCGCTCTGGTCAAGACCGGGAAGGTAGTGACAACGGACCCGAACCAGTGCATAGGTTGCGGGATGTGCGCCAACGTCTGTCCCAAAGGTGCGATAGAGGTGAGAGAATGAAATACACCGTGCAGATCGTGGGCGTCGGAGGACAGGGTGTGCTCCTCGCCTCCATGGTTCTCGGCACGGCCGCGATGCGATCAGGGTACAAAGTCGCTATGAGCGAGGTCCACGGAATGGCACAGAGGGGAGGAAGCGTGATATCGACACTACGTTTCGGCGATGATGTCATCAGCCCCCTCGAGTCGACCGGCGGAGCGGACCTGATCATCGGATTCGAACCTGTTGAGACGTGCAGGAACATCTCTCTCGGAAACAGGGGAACATTCATACTCATGAATCTCGACCCGGTGTATCCTTCGATGGTGACGGCCGGATTCGAGGAATATCCCGATATACGTCAGTTGGTCGATTCGGTGAGATCGCTCACGGATAACATCATGACCCTGGACGCGACCAAAACGGCCGTGTCCGCGGGAAAAGCGGTCGCTGCGAATGCGGTCATGATCGGTGCTGCGGCGGGAGTCAAAGGGTTCCCTCTGAAAAAAGAACTTCTCAGGGAAGTGATGCTGGATGTCGTACCGGAGAAATCAAGGGATCTCAACTCAAAAGCTTTCGAGATGGGTTATGACATGATGTCATAACCCGGAGGAAGAACTAAGGGGGAGGGGGAGTCCCCCTTTCTTTAATAGTCATGTTTTGATCTTTGACAGAGTCTGGATCTCGGGCATGTTCCGGTCTTTGATCTCCATTGAGACCGTCAGCTTATCCGATGATATCTCCGCTTCGATCCTTGACAGGATCGCTTCGGTCGTTTTACCGACGAAATCCATTATGCTCTCGTTGACGGCACGAACGGCCTCGCTGAAGGTTGCGTCGGGCATGAGCTCCAGAACCTTGTCATTCTCTATCGTGAATGTGTTCGGACACACGGCTCTTATCGATCTCAGCCCGTTCCTGGCCACAGACAGCCTGTCCGATTCGAAGGAGAACGGATTTATCGCGATCGTGAATGTCATCATGTTGTTGCGGTTACAGATGTCCGCCACTACCGATGCCGCACCTGTACCGGTGCCTCCGCCGAGTCCGACAACCAGGAAGACGATGTCGTGCCCGATCAATGCCTTCTCTATGTTCTCCTCGTGGACCTTGGCGCATTTGTTGCCGAGTCCGGCGTCACCTCTGGTGCCTTCGCCCTTGGTCACTTCTTTGCATATGTAGAGTTTCCTGTCCGCAACTGTCTCGTCCAGGGCCTTCCTGTCCGTGTTTATGGCGATGGTATCAACTGGTGCAAGCGCGTTGTAGAAAACGCTTACGACATTGCATCCCGCACCGCCGAGACCGACCACTGCGACCCTCGGTTCGATCGTGACGATTGAGTCCGTTTCTCTTGTGTCTGCTTCCATTTGTGCATCCCCATTGTTTTAAAGTGTTTACATCTCGGCGAAGAGGTGCAGTGCACCTTCCCATCACCTCGCCGAGTAAATCCCATCCCTTTCCTCATTTCATCTTCGAGGCCATCTGTGCGGCCTTGAAAGCCCGATCCGCCGAATCCGCTTCGGATTCGGGCTTCACGAGCTTCTCGAGCACGCACTTCCTGATGTACTCCTCTTCATCGAAGGCGATCCCATCCTCCACCATCAACCTGAGGGCTTCCATCTGTACCTCTCTGAAGCGGACGAGGACTCCGCTGACTGATCCCGCACTACCGGTCACACCCTGCCTTTTTGAGGCGATGTATCCGGATATTGCATCTCTGACGAAACGCGAACGGCTGTCGATGTCATTCTCGGCCATGAAGTCTTCCATTATCTGGATGTCTTCAGTTCCCATCCTGATCGAGATAGTAACCTCTTTGTCCGCCATTTCATCACCTCTGAGTAGACGGGTCCCATCTCCCGCAACTCACATACTACACTAACACGTATTTAGTATATAAAATGTATCACAACGTCATGCGTTCGGTAATGCGATGTCATACTCACGGCCCATCCCCCGGGGCCGTTATTCATTCACATGCAATGGCAGTCATTCAACAAACCCCGATATAAATGGTTTCTACCGAAATCGCATATGCTGCGATCGCCGGGGTTTCCCGATACAGTATCCTAACTGTCCGTGCACAGAATATTATTTAATAAGTGTCAATATTAGAGCGTACCAACAGCCGAGGGCTCAGATGTCTTACGATTACAACGAGATTGAAAGGAAGTGGCAGGCGGAGTGGTACGGCAAGGGACTGGACCGCGCCGACAGACACAACGGAAAACCGAAGTTCATGATAATATTCGCATATCCCGGCGTGACCGGATTCCTTCACGTGGGGCATCTCAGGGGTTATACTTACGCCGATACGATAGGGAGATACAAACGTATGACGGGATACAACGTCATGTTCCCGGTGGGGACGCATGCCACCGGCAACGGCGCGATAAGCCTAGCATCCAAGGTCTCGAACAATGACGGGGAATTCATCGACTACCTCATGAGGAACGGATGTCCGGAAGAGAAGCTCGATGACCTGAAAGATCCCGTGAAAGTCGTCGACTACTTCAACACGGTCTATGTCAACGACTATTGGAAGAGGTTCGGATTCCTCGCCGACTGGAGGAGGTTCACCTGCACGATATATCCCGACTACGGGAAGTTCATACAATGGCAGTTCAGGAAACTGAACGACCTCGGGCTGCTTATACAGAAGCCGTACTACTCCCCGTCTTGCCCGGTCCACGGTCCGGTAGCGGTCGATGCTTCGGAGACGGACATATCGAAAGGCGGTAACGCAGAGGTCCAGGAATATACACTCCTCAAGTTCAGGCACGGGGATGAATATCTCATTGCGGCAACACTCAGACCAGAGACCGTCTACGGCCAGGTATGTTTCTGGGTTAACCCGGATGTGGAATACACCCGCATAAGGAAAGGCGGCGAGACGTGGATAGTATCGAAACAGGCGGCCGAGAAACTCCGGCAGCAGATGGACGGAATATCCGTCCTTGATCCGATACCGGGGAAGGACATGATAGGCTGGATGTGCGAGGCACCGATGATACACAGAGAGATCCCGGTCTTCCCCGCGATGTTCTCGGATCCGGATATAGGCAGCGGTCTCGTGACATCGGTCCCGTCGGATGCACCTGATGACTGGATATCCCTGGAGGCTCTGAAGAGGGATCCGGGACTCACTGAGAAATACGGCCTCTCAAGGTCCCTGGTGGATTCCGCGGTCCCGATCTCGATAATATCGATAAAAGGGTACGGGGATTTCCCGGCCAAGGATATCATAGAGAGCATGGGGATCACGGAACCCGGCGACCCGAGATTAGATGAGGCCAAGAAACAGGTCTACAAGGACGGGTACCACATAGGCCGCATGAAGGATACCAGCGGACCTTTCTCGGGGATGAGGGTGGAAGAAGCCAAAGAGATGATGAAACGGGCGATGCTGGAATCGGGAGAAGCCGAGATATTCTACGATCTCACGGAAGAGGTCGCGTGCAGGTGCGGCATGCCAGTGAGGGTGAAAAGGATAGACGATCAATGGTTCATAAACTACGGCGATGAGGATCTGACCGAAAGGACCAGCGAACACTGCCGCGGCATGGACATAAATCCTCAGGAATTCCATGAGAACATCCACGCCACGCTCAGATGGTTCAGGGAACGCGCCTGCGTGAGACAGGGCAACTGGCTCGGGACCAGGTTCCCATTCGATGAGAAGTGGATAATAGAGGCGATATCGGACTCCACCCTGTACCCTCTGTATTACATAATATCGATCTACGCGAACGACGGAAGGATATCGCCGGATAACATGACGGAGGAGTTCTTCGATCATGTGATACTCGGAAAAGGAAAGGTTGATGAAGTATCCGAGAACACGCGCATCCCGGCGGACACCCTCAGGGAGATACAGGAGGATGTGGGATACTGGTATCCTTTGGACATGAACCTCGGAGGTAAAGAGCATATGACCGTGCATTTCCCCGTGTTCCTCTTCAACCACCGCGCGGTGCTTCCCGATGCCATGCAGCCGAGGGGCATACTCGTCAATTGGTACATCACCGGAAAAAAGAACAAGATATCCAAATCGAAAGGCGGCGCGCAGCCGATACCGGGTGCCGTGGAGCAGTTCGGTGTGGATACACTGAGACTCTACTACGCCCACATCGCATCCATGTTCGTCGATGTCGAGTGGAGCGAGGACAATGTGATCACATATCGCCAGAGACTCGACAGGATCATGAGCACGGTCGAAGAACTCATCCTGTACGACAAATCCGATGAGGTCACGGAGATAGACGACTGGCTGATATCAAGGTTCAACGGACATATCCTCTCGATCGATTCGGTAATGGAGAAGTATGACCTGAGACAGATGGCCACGGAAGTCTATTTCGAGATGCTGAACGACATAAAATGGTACAGCAGAAGGGGCGGTAACAACAAGAATACCATCAACGGGGTCTTGAAGACCTGGATACTCTGCATGGCACCGACGACACCTCACATCGCGGAGGAGCTGTGGAATCTGGCAGGGTTCGACGGCCTTGTATCATCCATGCATATGCCCGAGGCGGGACCGATATCGCGGTCGGCCGAATACGGGGAATGGTTCATACGGGAGGTCATGTCGGACGTTTCGCAGATCAGGAAAGTGACGGCGGCCGATGCGAAGAGGATAATACTCTACACGTCACCGTCATGGAAGACGGATGTGATGAGGATGGGGCTCGACATGGCGGACAACGGCAATCTCGATATCCCGACTCTCACGAAGAGATGCATGGAAGATGAGAACATGAGGAGGAACGGGAAGGCCGTGTCCGAGTTCGTGAAGAAGACGGTCACGGACTTCACAAGATCGTCTGCGGAACTCAAAAGGTCCGTTGTAAGCACTGATGAGTATTCGCTGCTTTCATCGGCAAGGGATTTCCTGGAGGGAGAATTGGGTGCGGAGATAGAGGTATTCTCCGCCGACAGCCCTGATATTCATGATCCTCAGAACAAATCGAGAGCAGCGGTCCCGGGAAGACCCGCGATATATCTGGAGTGATCCCTCACTCCCATCTTCGGTAGAGTTCGTGGCTGATTCCTGCCGTGTCGAGGCATCTTCCGACAACGAATTTGACCATGTCGTCCACGGACCTCGGCCCGGGATAGAATCCCGGATTCGCATCCATTATAACGACACCGCATCTCGCGAGTTTCAATTCGTTCTCCAGCATTATCGCGCTTTTGGGAGTCTCCCGGACAACGAGGATCACTTTCCTGCCTTCCTTCATACATACGGAGACCGCCCTGGAGATCAGGGTGTCCGATACACCGGATGCGAATTTCGCCACCGATGATTCGCTGCACGGAGCGACGAACATGCAGTCATATCGGAATGACCCGGAAGATATTGATGCGAACAGATCGTCATCCTCGAACACCTTATCAGCCAAAGCCTCGACGTCTTTGACGGACATCCCCGTCTCCCGGGGTATTATCTTCTTCGCGGTCTCGGATATGACCAGGATCTTCTCTCCCGGAAGCTCGCGCAGAAGACGTATCCCGTATATGCTCCCAGAAGCCCCCGTGATCGCTACCACTGATTTCAGATCGTCACCTCAGTCGGATGGTTTCGAGATTGAGCGGTGCCTTGGTCTCGATGTTGAACTTCTTGTAGATCGATGAAGCGAGATCCGTACATTTCCTGTCCTCGCCATGACCGATTATTATGCGATCGGGCCTCGGTTCCAGTGATGATATGTATTTGATCAGCTGCTTGCGGTCGGAATGACCGGAGAATCCGTCAACGGTCACACGGTTCATGTCTATGTTTAGGGAGATCGACTTCCCCCTGTTGTTGAGCGTTATGTCCTGGCGTCCCCTCTGTATCGTGCGGCCCACGCTCCCCTCGGATTGATAGCCCACGAACACCAACGTGTTCTTCGGTTCGTCGGCCCATTCCCTGAAGTATTCCAGAACAGGTCCTCCGGACATCATGCCGCTCGTGGCAAGGACTATGCACGGGTCGGGAGAATGGCATATCTCCTCTCTCATGGCGGATGTCTCCACTCTCCTGAATATGGGCGACAGGAACGGATTCTCGTTCTGTTGGAATATCTGGGTCCTGAGCTGGCTGTTCAGATACTCCGGGTATGCGGTGTGTATGGCCGTGGCCTCCCAGATCATGCCGTCCAGATATACGGGCATGGTCGGGATCTTGCCCGTGCGCATGAGCTCTTCGATAACGAGCATCACTTCCTGCGATCTCCCGACGGCGAAAACCGGTACCAGGACCTTGCCGCCGAGTTCCGCCGCATGAGAGAGTATGCTCTTCATCTCGTCGGAAGCATCCACCCTGGAAGGCTGAATGTCGTTGTGACCGCCGTAGGTGGACTCTATGACCAAGGTCTCCAATCTGGGGAATCTGTTGTTAGCCGGGTTGAACAGCCACGTCTTCTCGTATTTCGTGTCCCCGGAGAAAGCCACATTGTGCAGGCCGTCCCCGATATGGAAGTGCGCTATGGCTGATCCGAGGATATGCCCGGCATTGTGGAACGTCAATCTGACATCCGGGGCTATATCGGTCGTCTCGTTGTATTTGAGCGTGATCGTATGCATTATCTCCTTACGGACATGCTGAGCCTCGTAATGAGCCTTCTTCGCCTCCCCGAAACCAAGCTTTATATTGTCAAGCTGTAGGAGCGCCATCAGGTCCCTCGTCGGCGGTGTGCAGTACACGGGTCCCTCGTAACCGTATTTGAACAGCGCGGGCAGGGTCCCGCAGTGATCGAGGTGCGCATGCGTCACGACCACCGCATCGATATCGCTGAGCGGCTGAGCCTCGGGTATGGCGAAATACGGCGTGGCGTCGCTGCTCGGGTCCAGGCCACAGTCTATGAGGATCTTGCTCTCTCTGGTTGTGAGCAGTGTCGCGGACCTGCCCACCTGTCTGAATCCCCCCATGGTGGTCATCCTCACCCACTGTTCCCCTTCGATGGTGGGCCTGACGAGCCTCCTTGCGACCGACTTCAGCATCTTATGCCTGTCTTCCCTGTATGTCCGTATGTATCCTCTTACATCCGATACAGTCTTCGACGGGATCGGCGGGGCCCTTATGACCTTCACATTCCAGCCGGATTCTTTTTTTATCTCTGAGAGCAGCTGCCCTTCCTTCCCCATGACCTCATTGGGATTCACGGCCTCGATTATCGCTTCACCTGTCTCTTCAAGGAAATTTATGTCGAATACCTCTGCGGACTGGGGTATCATCGAACGTATCTTCTCTTCGACCTCTTTCGGGTCCGCAAGAGCTGAGGGGTCCGGCCTGATGTCCACCCTTCTCCTGAGATTTTGGGCGAGCATCCTCGGTATCTCGTCGTTATCGGAGAACTTGTCGTACTCCGAAGTATAGATTATTATGACCGAGCCTTCGAACTCGATCGCGGATATGCTCATATCAGGCGGTATCAGTCGTTTCACCTCTTCCCTGAGGCTTTCGAACAGTCTATCGGGGTTCATGTAAATCCTGTTTCCCATAATTGGTGAATCTGAAAAGTGTTTGATGCGTGCGTTCAGTTCGGATATCTGTATCCGAGCTCTTCGCAACGGGCCCTTATCTGGTCCTGCGGTATCTCCTCGTATCCTTTAGGCCCTATGTACGATATGATCATGCCGTCACCGGATGCGCTGTCCCTCCTCCTGGAGGAGTTGAGTGCGGTTATCGCCACGTCTATCGCCTCTTTCTTCGTCATGTTCTCCTTGTACGAGGCTTCCAGAGAGCCCATCGCAAAAGTCGAACCGGAACCGATGGATGTATATTTGTCTTCTATGTATCCGCCGGCGCCGTCGACACTGAATATGTGTCCGCCCGTGGAATCATAGCCTCCGACGATGAGTCCGAGATAGAATCCGTTGCGCATGACATTGCCGACAAGCGTGGCTGCCGCATTCACGGACATCGGGGACCCTCTCTTCATCGAATAGATCAGTATCTCGCTCTGTATGAATCTTACCATGAGCTGAGCATCGCCGACAACACCGGCGATCGTCATTCCGAGATTGTCTGCGAGGGGGTACACTTTCTGGACGTTGCTGTGCGCGATTATGTTACCCATTGTCGCCCTTTGATCGGACGCAAGGACCACACCGTCCTTTATTTTCAACCCTATGGTCGTCGTTCCTGTTTTAAGAATGTCCTCATTATTCATTTCTGTCCCTTCGCTACGATGAATTGTAACCAAAATGCATCCATGTTACAGACAAGTGATGCTACCTTACCTTATTACCCCCTGACTTATATACTTTCCTCAATTCATGCTCTGGTGAGACCCCTTGTGTTCAGAGTCCTCGTTTTTCTCTGAACATAGGAGAAACCATCATTATTTCCCATCATTAAAGCCTGATATGAAAAAGAATGACGATGATGGTTCGTTTATATCGGTCAGTCTGGCTACGGCGCCGGGATTGACCGGCAAGGTTCGGAGCCTGCGTAAATCAGTGACATCGCCTTTACAGAAACAGTATCAGCTGATTAAGGACCTGGCATCTCATTGTTTTAAAAATCTTTTACTGCATGTTAGATATATGCAAGCGGGAAATATTATCGCAAGCAGTACAAGAAAGCCGACTATCGTCCCGTCACTCATGCCCATTGCTGAGATGAAAATACTCCCTAGAGCAAAACCCAATCCAGCTATAACAAACGAAATGCCCATAAACTTGGTGACACGATATCGATCATATTTACTTCTCTCTTTTGAGTCCATTGTGTTAAATCCAGACATTACTTCCATATATCCTGCATAAT
>JAITTK010000022.1 GCA_031287135.1 Candidatus Methanoplasma reticulitermitis | reverse complement strand
ATCGAGATCCTTCTGATCGTCATCGTCGTGATCATAGCCGTGATAGCGATCATCGTCGCCATCAGGCTCATGAGATCCTGATCTGGATAAGGTGGAAAGGAATCATCCTTAAAAACAGAAAACAGGGGAGAGATCCCCGTCTTAACCATTTTTTATATCTTTGCGTATGCCCTCCCGATTATGTGCTGTCCGGCATGAACGCAGACCTGAACATGGGTCCCGGACCAATGGCCGGATGCAATTCCGGGTTAATGGGATCAATTCACCTATTGACAGAGCGGGGGATCGCGCTGCTGCGGATCGGGTGTCCGTCGATGCGGTTCTCGTCACCTCGCGTATATCTTCTCCGCAATCATTAATAAACAAGGCACAGCATAAGGGTTGCAGGGTGTATTATTTGCAAAACACTGATGAGCTCAGAGAAGAAATAGAAACGATAGACGAGAAGATCATCGACCTTATTGCAACCCGCATGGAGATAGCGGATGAGCTCGCCAAGGAGAAAAAGCACTCATCCCAGGAATATTGGGACCATGGGAAGGAAAAGGAAGTCATAGAGAGATATCTTAAGCTGTGCGAGGAGGTCAGTCTTTCCGAGGGAGAGGCGAAACTTATCGCGGAGGTCCTCCTCAGGATCTCGAAGGACAGGCAGAAACAGCGATATGACGAGTGATCCTTACAAAGATATAATAACCGTCCGTGCTTGACCTCTCCCCAACAGAGGATATAAAATGAGCAAGATCAGCGTTGCCGTTCTCGGAGCCACCGGACCGATCGGACAGAGATTCGTACAGATGCTGGAGGGCCACCCGTATTTCGAGGTGGAGGGCCTCTACGCATCCGAGAGGTCGGACGGCAAGAGGTTCGGGGATATCGTGAAGATAAGGGATTGCGAGTTCTCCGATGAGACCATGGGCATCAGGATAAAGACCATGGACATAGACCGTATCTCGAAGAATGCGGAACTCGTCTTCTCAGGGATACCGTCGGAACTCGCCGGACCGACCGAATCCGAACTGGCCGGGAAGGGCATGGCCGTGTTCACCAACGCAGGCTCCCACCGCATGGACAGACACGTCCCGATACTGATACCGGAGATAAACCCCGACCATGCGTCATCCATTGAACAGCAGGACACATACGGTAACGGGGGATACATCGTGACCAATGCGAACTGCTCTTCGACGGGGATAGCGATGCCCCTGTTCGCCCTCGACCGGAAGTTCGGATTGGACGAGGTGTTCGTGTCGACATATCAGGCCCTGTCCGGTGCGGGGTATCCGGGAGTCCCCTCGCTCGATGCCGTAGGTAATGTCATACCATTCATCGACAAAGAAGAGGAGAAGATGGAATCCGAACTCACCAAGATCCTCGGAGGGTATTCGAAGGACGGTTTCAAACCCGCGGATTTCAAAGTTATGGCCAATTGTGCCAGAGTGCCGGTTGTCGACGGTCATTTGGAATCGCTTGTCATAAAATTCGAATCCTCGCCCTCGCTTGAGGATATCTCCTGCGCACTCTCGGAGTTCAGGGGGGAGGCGCAGACCCTGAAGCTTCCGTCGGCCCCGGATGCCCCGATAATAGTCAGGACCGAGAAGAACAGGCCGCAGCCGATCTACGATGTACTCGCAGGAAGTCCGGAGAGGGCCAAGGGCATGGCGTCGACCGTGGGAAGGATAAGGGAGAGCAACGGGTTCTGCAAGATGTTCGTTCTTTCGCACAACACCCTCCGGGGCGGCGCGGGCGGATCCGTGCTCAATGCGGAACTGTTCAAAGCGAAAGGACTTCTGAGGTGAGTCGGTCCCCACACACATTTGCCGGGACGGTTTCGGCGCGCCGGCGGGTAAACGGTTTACGATCGTTTTACATTTTCACTTTCGAATCCCCGGAAGCAAGAACCGGGACACATCGATATCCAACTGGGGCCTGGCACATATCGATGATGCGGACCGCGGGATATCTGTGCCGTTTCGCTGAACCATCCATGCCGACCCCGGCCGGGTCCCGATCACTTCCTTCGTTCACGATCGTCTGCTCCGCGGAGACAGCCGTCCGGTGCATCGTCCGGAAATGATTTCGTGTATATCATACAAAACCCTTAGAGATATCAATTATGTATGATGCGTCATACAAAACTACATGATTATATCCATCCATTGCAATGTGTGCACGGAGCGATACGATGAACCGCCGAATCATAAAACGGGAAGCATACATGGAAGGATAAGCCGTTCATAGGCGACCGGAATGCGAAGATGATCGTGGGTATAAGACGCGGCGGGCCGTGAAAACCTTATCTACTACCTTTTATATTGAAATAATCTGAGAGATAGATCATGTCGATAAAGATGGCGATCCCCAATAAAGGAAGGCTCAACGAGAGAGCTGTCGAGCTCCTTTCCAAGTCCGGTATAGATCTGGGAGAAGAATGGGGAAGGAAGCTGTATGTGAAGGCGGAAGATCAGAATGTGGAGATAATCTTCGTCCGTGCGACGGACATACCCGCATTCATAGCCGCCGGCGCCGTCGACATGGGCGTTACCGGGGAGGACCTGGTGGCTGAGTCGGGATACAAGCTCAGGAAGCTGATGGACCTCGAATTCGGGGTATGTAGACTCTCGGTCGCGGCCCCCGAATCATCCGGTATAAAGGATGTGAAAGACATACCGGACGGTGCTAAGATCGCCACCTCGTTCCCCAATCTCACGAAGGAGTTCTTCAGATCCGAGGGTAAAGACGTATCCGTGATAGAGATATCCGGTGCCGCGGAGATAATGCCTTACCTGGGCACGGCCGACCTGATATCCGATCTGGTTGCCTCCGGGTCCACACTGAGGATGAACAGCCTTGCGGAGGTCGCTAAAATCATGGACACGCAGGCCGCGATCTACACATCGGACGAATCATTCGGTAAGAACAGCGCGGAGATGATGGACGTCGTCGATTCGGTAAAGAGCGTCATAGCCGCGGAAGACAGGAAGTATCTGATGGCCGATGTTCCGAAGAACAGGCTGGAACAGATCCAGAGCATGCTTCCGGGCATAGGGGGGCCGACCGTGCTCGCGATAGCCGGCAACGATGAGATGGTCGCCGTGCACGCGGTGATAAGATCCAAGGATGTCTACAGAGCTGTCAACGACCTCAAGAGGCTGGGCGGGAAGGGGATACTCCTGCTTTCGATAGACAGGCTGGTGGAGTGATGGTCTCAAGGGACATCATGAGAAGCACCGCCAGAGGCTTCGGGAAATATTACAGCCCCGCCATAAACGGGGAGATGCGGCTGGACACCAACACCAACGTGCTGGGTTCCAACCCGGCCGCGATGAGGTTCATCAGAGAACAGATGACAGAGATAAACGACTATCCCAGCACATACTCCGACGGACTGAGGTCGGCTCTCGCCGGGCTTTACGGCCTGGGGATCGATAATTTCGTTGTCGGGAACGGTTCGGACGAGATGCTCGATGTGTCCTTCAAGACATTCACTGAGTGGGGGGACGAATGCCTGGTCCCGTACCCTTCGTACACACTGTACGATTACTTCGCCAAGATGAACGGGAGCAGGGTATCGTTCTCCGATCTGACGGATGATTTCCAGCTGGACGTAGACGGCATAATATCCTCCGGAGCTAAGATGGTCATCATCGCATCCCCGAACAACCCGACGGGGAATTCATTCAGACGGAAGGACATAGAGGATATCCTGACCGGATTCGGGGGCATCGTCATAGTGGATGAGGCATACGGGGAGTATTCGGACGGATCGATGATCCCCCGCGTGGACGAATACGAGAACATGATAGTGCTGAGGACATTTTCAAAAGCATATGCCATGGCATCCCTGAGGATAGGGTATGCCGTTGCGAACATGGATCTGGCGGATATGATGAACTCCGTTAAGATCCCGTATTCACTCAACAGTCTGAGCGAGGGGGCCGCTATCGCCGCGGTCGGGGACCAGGGTTTCGTGGAGAGGAGCCGGGAGATGGTCCTGAGGGAAAGGCCCAGGCTCGCATCCGGGCTGTCCGAGCTGGGTTTCCGCGCATACCCTTCGGATTCCAATTTCATACTCGCCGAATCGCCGATTGACCACTCCGTACTCACGGATTCCCTTAAGGACAGGGGGATCCTCATAAGGGACTTCGGGAACAAAAGGAGAACGGAGAACTGCGTCCGTTTCACCGTCGGCACCGCGGAGATGAACGAAAAACTCCTCTGCGCGATCAGGAGCATCATGGAGGAAATCGGATGAGGGTAACGATCGCCGACTACAATGTCGGGAATCTCCATTCCGTGAAGAAGGCCTTCGAGAAGAACGGGGCGTCAGTGGATGTCACGACGGATATGAAGGATCTGCTCGACGCGGATTGCATAGTGTTCCCCGGGGTAGGTGCTTTCGACATCACCATGGAGAAATTGCTACCGTACCGGGAAGAGATCAGGGACAGACTGCTGTCCGGGGTGCCCGCGCTCGGCATATGCATAGGCGTCCAGATCCTGTTCGGTTCCAGCGAGGAGGGCGTTTCTGAAGGGGTCGGCCTCTTCAGGGGAAGGATCACGGGACTCAAAGCGCGGCGCGTGCCGCACATGGGATGGAACTCGGTCATGACGTCCGACCCCCTCATGGACGGCATCGGGGACAGGACATTCTACTTCGCGCACTCCTACATGTGCTCCGCGGAGGAAGCTGACAGGGTCATCGGGACCACCGAGTACGAATGCGGCGAATTCCCCTCGTTCTTCAGGACCGCCAACACATACGGCACCCAATTCCATCCGGAGAAAAGCTCGGAGTCCGGGCTCTCCCTCATACGTAATTTCATTCGGTTCGCAGAGGACAAAACATGATCGTCATTCCCGCGGTGGATGTACTGGATCATCAGGTGGTACAGCTGGTCGGGGGAGAACCCGGCAACCGGAAGATAACGCTCCCGGACCCTTTCGATACCGCCGTGTCCTGGGTGGATAAAGGTGCACCGTACCTTCATCTGGTGGACCTCGACGGTGCGTTCGGGAGGGGGGACAACCTCGATACGTTCAAAAAAATAATCAGGGAATGCGGGGTCCCGGTGCAAGTCGGCGGGGGGATAAGGTCGGATGATAAGGTCGAGGACCTGATATCGGCCGGAGCCGACCGCGTCATAGTCGGGACCCGTGCGATAAGGGAGCCTGAATGGCTCGCCCGTATATCCCGCAGATATCCCGGCAGGATAGTCGCGGGGATGGACACCAGAGACGGGGAGCTGACCGTGAACGGATGGCAGGGATCGTCTGACGTGACCGTCGGCGGCATGTTCGAATCCATCAGGGACCTGCCGCTCGGAGGCGTGCTCAACACCAATGTCAGCGTCGAGGGCAGGATGGGGGGGATAGACGCGGCCCAGTCCGCGGATTTCATAAGGTCCTGTCCGCACAAGGTCATATCGTCGGGCGGGGTGACCGCGGAGAACGACTGCAGAGTGCTGTCGGGACTTGGTGCGGCGGGTGCCGTGGTAGGCCTCGCGCTGTATACAGGGAAGATAAGGCCGTGGGAGTGGAAGACCCCGTGGTATGTCTCGGGATAAAGCTGGT
This sequence comes from Candidatus Methanoplasma reticulitermitis, assembly GCA_031287135.1. Taxonomy (GTDB): domain Archaea; phylum Thermoplasmatota; class Thermoplasmata; order Methanomassiliicoccales; family Methanomethylophilaceae; genus Methanoplasma; species Methanoplasma reticulitermitis. Next base: position 12,422 of record JAITTK010000022.1, on the reverse strand, counting down.
GCCGTCCCGAAGCAGACGGCGGAATAAAGGACCCAGACAGTACTCTCGAATATTAGTTCAGTTCGAGAGGAAGCCCGTAACGACCGGAAGGGGTACCGGTGCGGCCGGCGATGGATTCGTTCCAACGCGCATCGTGATTCTGAAATCCATGGTCTGTTCCGGTTCTGTCATCTATCGGTTCTTTATGCCGTATCTATCCATGATCGTACATAACATGCCGGAGTATATTCCGGACTGCCCCGGATTCACGAGCACCCGTATGGGATAAAAACCGGACCGCGCATCAGGATGGCCCGTCTTCACCTGGACAACCCGGAGGGCCCTTCCGAGGGTACACCTCTAGAGATCCGTCCCGCGAGGAACAGCACCGCACAGACGGCGAAAGAGAACATCCCCAGGATCAGGAACATCATCTGATACGATCCCGTTCTTGCCACCAACGGGACCATGACCAATGCCGACACGAACGTCGACATGTTGAATGCCACAGAGTATCCTCCCATGATCTTTCCGGAAGTCCTCCTTGTGGAATAATTGGAAAGCCGTTCTACCAGAGAGGGCACCAGAAGTCCAAGGCTGAACCCCACAATCGCCATGCCGAGGAATGCCGTTGCAATGCTTGGAAAGAAAAGTACAGACAGACCCGCTCCCATCAGAACGAAAGCCGCCGTATCCGTTGCATGTTCGTCCAGTTTTTTCAGACTCCTTCCGTAAGCAAGGCTGAATCCGGCCTGAGAGATGCCCATCGTCCCCAGGAGGAGCCCGCACACGGTCAGGCTCCAGCCCATCTCCGTCACGTAATATGAGAAATTGGCCGGAAGGGAGAACATGAGGAACATCACCGTGAACACCAGCACATAACAGAACATTATCTTCCTTCTAACACCGCCGATGCCCGTTACTGAAACACTTTCCTCCTTCCGGTCGGGACGGACGTCCATGTCCCTGAGCGAGAACGCCCCGATGATTATGATCGGAACCCCTATCAGATATATCAGGAACGGTTCCTGCCAGCCGATATCGGCAAGAGAGCCTCCGAGGGTCTCGAAGAACAGTGCACCCACCCCCATGGCCGCCGATTGATATCCCACGACCTTTCTCCTTTCCGTTCCGGTCCAGTATTCGCCGATCAAGGCCGTCACGGTCAGCGAGATACCGGCTATCCCCACACCGAGCACGAAACGGCCCCCCAGCATTATCCAGAACGAATCGGTGAAATAGCCTGATATCCCTGCCACTGTGAATACGGAAATCGCAACGAAGAACACTTTCGTCTTGCCGTACCGATCCGCCAGATACCCTATCCCGAAACCCGTCAATGCCACAGACACGGCCGGCAGTGTTATGATCAGGAGTATAAAGTGGGCACCGATCTCAGGAAACGCTTCCCTTATCGGTCCCAGGGCGGGGGCGACCGCGGCCGCTCCCATTAGGATGACCATCGATGATAGCAGAATCGTGATCAGTGAGGCTTTCGTCGGAACGAATTCATTATTTCTGTGTCCCATGAGTCGGTCAATGCCGCTCTCTATTTATCCTGAACTGAACACCGATAGAGCGATTTCAGACACTTCTTTATAAACTGGGAATACACCGGTTTATAGCCGGCCGGACAGATTCCGACATGATTGTCCGATTCTTTACGGGATACGCTCTGCCGGCATCCGTTATACCTGAGAATTCCGTTGGGTCATGTACCGAGACGCTTCATTTATATCGCCCGCTGTATTCGGAAACATGTTCCGCAAGGTTCCTGCCGTACATCGATCCGACGGACGGTCCGAACACCGGGGTCTCCCTTCCTGAACAGACATTCCCCGCGGGAGTAAAATCTCATAATGGGTTGATCTTACCGACGGTTTCACCGGAGCGCATCGGAGATAAAGGCTTTATAACCGTCCGACAATAGGTGATGCGGGATGTAAGACATGGCAACGCAGTCTTTCTATGAGATGCTGGAGATCGATACGGTCGAGAAGGCCAAGATAGTAGCGGAGGCTTTCAGACAGGCCGACGCGAGAGGTCCGGATGTGCCCAAAACCAGAATCTTCGAAGAACTCGAAGAGGGCAGAAAGCACATAAGGAGCCGCTATCAGTGATTGCTGTCTACAGTCTTCGCGATGTTATATCAGACGGGAAAGAGGACAAGGTCAAATCACTTCTGTCGAGTTTCAGGTGCTCGCTTGACCGCGATGCCGAAAGATATCTCAAAGAGAAAGCTATCGAACACGATATACGGGGTATATCCCGAACATATCTGGCCGTGGATGAAGGCGAGACTCCGGAGGATGACACCGTCGTGGGATACTTCACGGTCGCCGTCAAATGCCTATCCGTGAAGGAGAATCATAACATAAGTGCCGAGATAGCGGATAAGATGAACATCGACAGAGGGACCGCGCAAGCTTATCTTTTGGGACAGCTCGCAAAGGCAGACGGCACAGGTAAGGGGTTCGGGAAGGAGATGATGGACCGTGCCGTGGATATCTTCATCGAGGCGAACAGGGCGCTGGGATGCCGTGTCATACGTTTGGATTGCAAGGATCGGCTCGTCGGCTATTATGGGGAATGCGGCTTCGTTCCCGTCGGCAAGACCAAAGACGGCATCCTCAACCAGATGATAAGGATCCTCGCCTGATCGTTGCCGCATAGTTTTTCTAATCTATCGGGCATAATGTGTGTGTCCCGTCGGTTTTCGTTCATGTCCTCTGACGGGGCACTCGTTTCGGTGTTGAGATTTCGGATCCGGGATAACCTTTTCACACCTTCATTTTAATATTATGGCATATGTTGATTTGCCAAGGAGGTTATTGTAAGCTGACTCAGTATAATATCCGTTCCGGGATGTCATATGTCGATTAACGGCGATGCGGGACGGAGAAAGCCTTCTCCCCCAAGGCATTTTCACAGGATTATCACTAATGGCCATCACTCCGGAAACATGCGGATTCCCCCGCGGAATCCTGTACATCTGTCAACATTCCAAAAAACCATATCTGCCAGATAAACCGAATGGTTGCTTATCCGCCCTAATGAGAAACATTATAGCGTCGTGCTCCATTCGAATAGTGTATGACAGCAAGGGCAGCCGAAATGAGGCGCAGCACGAGTGAGACCGACATATCCGTGAAGCTGAACATAGACGGCAACGGAGATTATGACATCGAGTGCGGCGTGCAGTTCCTGAAGCACATGGTCGAGACGCTCGCAAGATACGGCTCGTTCGATATCTCGATGATGGCATCCGGCGACGACGACCACCACCTGATCGAGGATGCAGCCATAACACTCGGTTCCGCTTTCAGGAAGGCCCTTGACGGGAGGCCGATCGAGAGGATGTCCACCGTCATCCTCCCCATGGACGATGCCCTCGTGATGACCTCGGTCGACATAGTGGACAGACCGTATGCGGACATAGACTGTCCGGATCACCTCTATCATCACTTCCTCAGGAGTTTCGCGATGTCTTCGGGCATAACCCTGCATGTCGTGCAGATCAGAGGATTCGATGAGCACCACATCATCGAAGCCACATTCAAATCGCTCGGAACGGCTCTGAGGAACGCCGTGTCGTTGAGGAACAGGGAAATCAGCACCAAAGACAGGCCAGTGGTGAATTGAATGCTCAGGAAAAGGATCATTCCCTGTCTTGACGTTAAGAACGGGAAGGTCGTGAAAGGAGTCAACTTCCTCGATCTGAAAGACATGGGATCGCCTCCCCTTCTGGCCGAAGAGTACAGCAACCAGGGTGCCGATGAGATAACATTCCTGGATATAGCCGCCTCCCTGGAGTACAGGCAGACGACACTGGATCTTGTCTCGGAGACGGCCGAAAGGGTATTCGTGCCGCTGACGGTCGGGGGAGGGATAAGAAGTGCGGACGATATGCGCGATGCCCTAAATGCCGGAGCGGATAAAGTGTCCGTGAACTCGGCCGCCATCGGCGACCCTTCGATAATATCCGAGTCTGCCGAAAGATTCGGAAGACAGTGCGTCGTTGTGGCCATCGATGCCAAGAAGACCGGCCGGGGCTGGGAGGTGTTCTCTCACGGCGGGACGAGGCCTACGGGTCTGGATGCGGTCGAATGGGCAAAGAGAGCGGAGGACCTCGGTGCGGGGGAGATCCTCCTTACATCGGTGGACGCGGACGGTGTGAAAGAGGGGTACGACATACCCCTGAACAGCGCCGTGGCGGATGAGGTGAACATCCCCGTCATAGCGTCGGGGGGATGCGGGAAGAAAGAGGATTTCTACGAAGTCTTCAGCCAGACGGGCGTGACCGCGGCACTGGCGGCGTCGATATTCCATTACAGGCAGTTCACTGTCCGGGAGATAAGGGAATACTTGAAGGACATGGGGGTCCCGGTAAGATGACCGATTTGAAATTCGATAAGGACGGACTGATACCCGTGGTTGTTCAGGACCACATAACGAACGAGGTGCTCATGGTCGCATGGGCTAACGAAGAGGCTTTCGAACTCATGAAGAGCACGGGTCGCACACACTTCTGGTCCAGGAGCAGGCAGAAACTCTGGATGAAGGGAGAGGAATCGGGACACGTGCAGAGGATAATCTCGATGCAGATCGACTGCGATGCGGACACTCTGCTCGCAAGGGTCGAACAGACCGGCCCGGCGTGCCACACGGGCTCCCCGTCCTGTTTTTCGGAAGTGATATACGGTTCGCTCGACGAGACGATGGATATCATCCCCGAACTGACGAGATTATTGAGAGACAGACTCACAGACCCCCTTGAGGGGAGCTACACATGCCTCCTGTACTCTGACGAGAACAAGATGTGCAAGAAGGTCGTGGAGGAGGCTGGCGAATTCGTCCTGGCCCTGAAGGACGGGAACAAGGAAGAGATGGCATGGGAGCTCGCCGACCTGATCTACCACACTATGGTCGCGGTAACGAAATCCGGACTCCCGATGGAAAAAGTATACGAAAAACTCTCGGAGAGGAAAAAATGAGGATCGATCTCCACACACATACCATATTCAGCGACGGCGACCTTATACCGTCCGAGCTCGTGCGCCGAGCCATGGACCTAGGCCATACCGCGATCGCGATCACCGACCATGTGGACATCACGAACATGGACCTGGTGGTACCGAACATAGTGAAAGCGGCGGAGTTGAGCGCGGATTATATCACAGTGGTTCCAGGCGTGGAACTGACGTACATCCCGCCATCTAAGATAGACATGATGGCGAAGAGGGCGAAGTCGCTCGGGGCCGAGATAGTGGTCGTGCACGGGGAGACCGTGGTCGAGCCGGTCCCGAAGAACACGAACCTGAAAGCCGTGATGAGTGCGAACGTCGATATTTTAGCGCATCCCGGATTCATAACCGCGGAGGAGGCGGTGATCGCCGCCGAGAACGGCGTCGCGCTGGAGATCAGCGGGCGTGCGGGCCACAACATAACGAACGGGCACGTTGCCAACATGGCAAGGACGGCGGGTGTCAAATTAGTGATCAATTCGGACGCTCACAGTCCTGACAACCTGATGGACGAGAGGAGAGCGGCAATCGTCGGGTCCGGCGCGGGACTGACGGATAATGAACTGAAAGCCGCACTTAACGATACCCCGTACAGCATGATCCGACACTTGATGAAATGAGGGGTCCGGCCGCATTGCTCCGCGTTCCGCGGTTTTCCCGATGGGGCGCCGCTGAGCGTTTCTACCTCCGCCGCCCTCATAATTCGGATTCTATGTCCTTTCTGAGCTCTTCCATGAGTTCTTCGAGATAGGATTCCCTGCCTTCATCCCGGCACTCCGCATATTCTTTCAGGAGCATGGCATACATCTCTCTCTTCGAGAACGTCTCGGTTTTTTCCTCATCTGTCATAACACATCATCTCGGACCCGGCGGCAACCCGTCTGTGCCGGGACATTGTCCTTTTATATTTTTATAAGAATCTCTTCGGCATGCCAAAGATAGCGATTATAGGGGGTACGGGCATCTACAACCCCGATTCCTTTGAGACGATAAGGACTGTGTTCCCCGATACCCCTTACGGCAAGCCCTCCGATGAGATAATGATAGGGAAAATATCCGGAATAGAGGTGGCCTTCCTGTTCCGTCACGGCAGGTCGCACCAGCATCCTCCGTCCAATGTTCCGTACAGGGCCAACGTATGGGCACTCAGGGAGCTTGGATGCGAGTTCATAATATCCGCATGTGCAGTCGGTTCTCTCCGTGCCGAATACGCTCCGGGAGACCTTGTCATCCCCACACAGTTCATAGATTTCACAAAGAAAAGAGACTATACGTTCTTCGACAGCAAGACGGTGCACATCTCGATGCCAGATCCGTTCTGTGATTATCTGAACGGGGTCTTCAAAGACACTGCCTCGGAAATCGGTATAAAACACCATCTGGGGGGATCGTACGTATGCATAGAGGGGCCGAGATTCTCCACCAGAGCGGAAAGCAACATGTTCAGACAGTTCGGGGACATAATCGGGATGACGGTGGTCCCAGAGTGCCAGTTGGCAAGAGAATTGGGTATGTGTTACTGCAGTCTTGCCACGGTGACGGATTACGATGTCTGGTGTGAAGAAGATGTCAGTATCGATATGGTCATCAAGACCATGAACGAGTGTCTCGCAAAGGTGCTCAGACTTCTTGAGCTGGGCCTCCCGAAGATCGGAGACCGGGATTGCGGTTGCATCGATGCCGCAAAGGGCTGCGGTGCCGTCTGATCACCTATGTCCAGTATGAGAATCGTCTTCAGAGGCATCGTCCAAGGTGTCGGATTCCGTCCGGCAGTGTACAGAACAGCCGTGGGTCTGGGACTCTCAGGACAGGTTTGGAACGACGGCCCCGATGTGGTCGTGGAGATAAGCGACGGCGATCTATTCCTGAGCTCATTCCTGCCGAACATCCCGCCTCTCGCACGTGTCGACGGTATGACAACATCCGCCGGATCCCCGGCGGACGGTGCGGGTTTCCGTATAATCCCGTCTAAACACGGTTCGCACGGGATGTCGATACCGACGGACGTGGCCGTGTGCGAGGACTGCCTCGATGATATCGGAGGAGGGAGGAGGGAAGGCTATCCTTTCACTTCCTGTACCAACTGCGGTCCCAGATTCACTCTGCTCGATGACACGCCGTACGACCGCGCATCCACCGCCATGAGCGGCTTTGAGCCGTGCCCCGACTGCGCGGAAGAATACAGCGACCCGAATAACAGGAGATTCCACCATCAGACGATATGCTGTCCGGTATGCGGGCCCAGGTATCGGCTGACAGACGGGAACGGGGATGATATCCCGGAGGACCCGATCGGCACATTCTCCGATATGCTCACGGAGGGGGGGATCGGGGTCGTGAAGAGCTGGGGCGGTATGCACATATGCTGCACTGTTCCGAATATAAGGAAGATGAGGAGATGGTACGGGAGGGAACAGAAGCCGTTCGCCCTGATGGTACGGGACGCGGGCTCGGTATGCAGATACGGCAATCCCACCCGGGAAGAATGGGTGGAGATCGAGTCCCCTCACAGACCCATAGTCCTGATTTCCAAAAAGAGGTCCGATATCACGGACCTTCTGTCCCCGGGACTGAACAACATCGGCGTCTTCCTGCCCTATACCGGTATCCAGCATCTCCTTTTCCGACATCTCGGCGATGATGCGCTGCTCATGACTTCCGCGAATATCCCCGGTGAACCTATGATCATCGATGACCGGGAGATACTGGGACTCGGTGCGGATGCATACCTGGTTCATAACCAACCCATAATCAACAGGGCCGACGACAGCGTCGTGAGGATGTTCGGAGCCAACAGATCGTTCATCAGAAAGTCCAGAGGACATGTTCCGTCCTTCACATCGATCGGCCTCCGCGGGTCTGCGGTGGCCGTGGGTGCACAGGAGAACCTCACCGGCTCCGTTGCGATGGGAGGGGCGATACACTCCACACAGCACATAGGTGACGGGGAGAACCTCGGCGTTCCGGAATATCTGGAAGATTCGATAAGAACGCACATGAGGCTGCTCGGCTGCGAGCCGGCGGTGGTGGCCATGGATATGCATCCCGGTTACGCGAACAGAAAAATCGCGAAGAGGATCTCGGAGGAATACGGTTCCGAACTGATGGAGGTGCAGCACCACTGGGCGCACGCCGCATCCCTTATGGCGGATAACGCGGAGGACTGCGCTGTCGCACTGACTTTGGACGGTAGCGGATACGGCAGCGACGGGACCGTGTGGGGAGGGGAGGTTCTTCTTTCCGATCTCTCGTCCTTCTCGAGGGTCGCGCACCTCGAAGGGATCCCGTTACTTGGCTCCGAGAAGGCACTGTACGACCTCAGGAGACTGCGGTTCGCCGTGGATATGATGAACGGCGACTGTAACCGTTCATTCTCCGATGCGGAGGCGTCGGTCCTCGGCAAGATGATGAGCACAGGTGTCAGATGCTCATCCATGGGGAGGCTCATGGATACGATCTCGTATTCGCTCGGTGTCTGTTCCGTCCGCACCTATGACGGAGAGCCTGCCATGAAACTCGAACCTCTGCTGGAATCCGGCAGACTGATAGAGGGGTTCGAGACCGAAGTCACGAACGGAACGGTCGGGACAGCTCATCTCTTCTCGCGGATCGAAGCGGGACAGAACCCTGCGGATGTCGCATATTCTATCGTGTACAACGTTATGAAATGCCTTACAGAAAGCGCGATCGATGCCGCCGACTCGGAGGGGGTCGGGGCGATAGGTGTCACGGGAGGCGTATCGTATAATTCTACGGTCTGCAGGATGTTCTCGGATATCGCAGAGGATTCCGGACATGGATTAATATTCCACCATAACATTCCCAACGGTGACGGTGGCATCTCCGCGGGACAGGCCGCTGTTGCTTTGAAGAGGATAGGATGAATACATTATTCGTGCTTCTGGACGGGATGGAGGATGATCCGAATCCGCTGCTTGACGGGAAGAAACCTTATGAGGTAGCGGATATGCCGTTCATGTACGAGAAGGCGAAGCACAAGATGTACACTACGGGCAGGGGCTACACCCAGCTCTTCCTGAACGAATTCTTCACGGGACATCCCCCGGAGATCTCTCGCGCGGTGCTCGAGGCATTGGGCCTTGGATTGGACATCTCTGGGAACCGGACCGCATACAGGCTCAGCCCGGCCGAGATAAAGGACGGTATGATCCACTGGTCGTATCACGCCCATCTTTTCTGCGACAGGCTCATGTCGGTCATGAACAGGAATCTGTGCATCCTTGAAGATTATGATCCGAAGATCAGATTCTTCCTTAACGGGAGGGCCGTGCTGACAATGGAATGCGACGATGTCCCGGATCTCCCATCCCCGCCCGTGGATGCCCCCTTCAAAGAGATACCCGGAGATCTGGGAAGGTTCGTCATGGCGGTTGCGGAGGAGATGGGAGGGATAACCGACTACCCGTGGGGATGCGGGAAGCTCGGACGTCAGCATCCTCCTTTTAAATGTCTCGGGAATAAGATGATGGCTGTTTCGGACAGTCCGACTGCATTGGGCGTTGCCGCCTCACTCGGATATGACATAAATCTGATCGATAGGGTGGAGGACAGATTCCACGTAGCAAAAAAAGCCCTCCGGAGCGGCAATGTGTTCCTTCACATTGATGAGGTCGACGAATACAGCCACCAAAAAGACCACTGCAAGAAGATAGAGATACTCGAGAGGACGGACCGTCTGATGAAAGAACACTTCGAGGATACCGAACGCATCGTGTACTTCGTCGACCACGGGACGTCGTGCATAACCGGCGAACACATAATTATGGATGTGCCGTTGTGGACAAGCATAGACACGGGTATACCCGAGGGGGAGCTTGTGCCTCTCAACCGGGTAATCCCCCGGATCATGGAAAAAAGGTGAATAGATGTCAGATACGGAACTGCCCCCCTCCCTCAGCATATGCGGTAATGAGAAGATTGCAAAAGAAATACTCTCAAGGATTTGGGGGAAACGGGGGGTATTCACATGTACCGTCGCCAATACGCTCACCTCCACGATCCCCGGGATCTCGGATGCGGGCGACACGCCGGAACTGACCATCTTCACACCCGCGGCGGATGCCGAACTTCTGGTACTCGGAAGGACGGTCTGCATGAAGGGGATACCGATCAACCCCGGAGGTATACCCACCCCCGCGACCCTCACGAAGGCGGCCATGGAGCTTTCCGGCATGCCGCTGTTCATCGTCGACGGAGGATGCAGGGTCAAACCGAACCTCCCTTGTATAGAAATGGGGGGAGAATGCGGTAATTATGTCACGTCTGGTGAAGCTGTCTCGAACGTCAGGGAGGTCTTCGAAAACGGGAAGATACTCGGCGAGATGCTGTCCCACGGGTCCGATTTCATCGTGGTCAGCGAGAGCTGCGCCGGAGGGACCACCACCGCATTGGCGGTTCTGCTTGCGATGGGTGTCGTGAAAGAGAATCTGGTCAGCAGCAGTTCTCCGAACAACCCCCGCGAGTTCAAGACCAAGACCGTGATGGAAGGATTGAAGGCGGCCGGAATAGGGATCGGGGATCTTGCGGACGATCCTCTGAAAGCGATATAGTGCGTGGGCGACCCGATGATGCCTGCCAACGTAGGCATGATCCTCGGCGCGGCCAAGCATATCCCGGTGATAGTCGGCGGAGGTACGCAGATGGCGGCCGTCATAGCCGCCGCCGTCAGGTTGGACGGGGGCATCGTTGGCAATGTGCTCCAAGGCACCACGAGATGGCTGATGGAGGACCCCCATTCCAACATGGAGAAGATGATGGAATCAATATCCCCCGATGTTCCGATTGTCTATGTCAATATGGACTATTCGGCAAGTCCCTACGAGGGACTCCAGGCCTATGAATGGGGCTATATCAAAGAGGGCGTCGGATGCGGAGGATCATCGATCGCGGCGATCGTGCAGAGTTCCGGGAAGATCACCTGCGATGACCTTCTCGGCAAAGTGCATGAGATATACAGGAAGATAATGAGCCTAGATTGAACGTCGGGTTCAGATGTACGCCCTGATTCCGTCCACGATCTTCCTGGCCCTGTCCAGTTCTTCCTTAGTGTTCACGTTGACGGCGAATTCTCTGGAATCGGTTTCGAAGAAGGACTCCTGAAGATAGACCCCCTGCAGAGTCTTCACCCTGTCCATTATGGAAACGCCGGAGACAGCCCATTCCGAGCCGTAATGGTCTCTGGTGTAAGACGGCTGTATATTGAGTTTTTTGAACGCTTTCTTGTCGACGATCGCGATGAAGGACTCCATCTTATCCGCATCGAATGCGGATACGAATCTGTCGATCGCCGATGTCGAGATGAAGGGCAGGTCGGACGGGCATGTGAGGACGAACTTTCCGTCAAGGACTTCGAAAGAGTCATGCAGGTCCTTCACGAAATCCTCTCCGGAGGTCTTCAGCGTCCTGATGCCTATCTCCCTCAGGTACTTCTCGGTATCCGGGGTGTTATCGCTTACCGAGACGAGTACACTGTCTATGTTCCGGGAATTCAGGAGCGCGTCGACGACCCTGCCCACGACAGGCTTGCCGCCGACGATCTGCATGGGTTTCTCTATGCCGCATGCACCCATCCGGGTCCCTTTGCCTCCGGCATTGATCAGTGCCTGCATAATCACCTCAGAACGCCATTAGATAGTTGGCCGTTATCAGGAGGGCCACGACCAGTATGAACACACGGGCCACCTCATTCGTTGCGCCCAATACATCCCCGTTGACGAATCCGAACTTTTTGTTCGAGAGATTCGCCATGAACCAGCCCGTCAGGACCGATACGAATGCGGACGCGGCTATTATGGCCACTCCGTTGACCAGCGGTTCTACGTCGAAATATCCGTTCCTTGTTGCGATAGATACTATCACTGCCATGATCACATATGCGACAAGCGCGAAGACCGCGGAGAATATCGTGGACATCAGCATGGTCTGGGTGTTTGTGGCCCTGACCTGTTCCGATGCCATTCCGGTACCGGGTTCGCCAAATGCCGCCGCCGAGACCATCGCATTCTTTGAGAATATCTCCATCGCGGGCATGACCATGACCGCGGCCACCTGGAACCAGAATCCGCTCAGTGCCGCTATGGAAACCAGTGTGACGATAAGCGCGATCCCGAAACCTCCGGCACCTATGTTCGTATCCTTCAGCGCCTTTACGCTGTGTTCCCTGTCTCCGCCGGCGATGATCCCGTCCCCGAAATCGACCAAACCGTCGAAATGAAGGAATTTCGACAGTATGAACACCGTGGCGAAGACCGATATCACTCCGATCGCGGCGGCTCCCGCCTGTACGAAGATGAATCCCACAAGGGATGCGATCAGCCCCACGACCAATCCGGCGAACGGTGCGAGGTGGAAATTCCGGTTCATGGCCCCTATCTCGCGCTCACCGACATCTATTCTCAG
>JAITTK010000061.1 GCA_031287135.1 Candidatus Methanoplasma reticulitermitis | reverse complement strand
GTATCCCCGCCTCCATGTATCTCTGCAGATTGCGGTACTCTTTGTTGACCCAGGCATAGATCATCTTCCACCTGTTGCCTGCGACTCCCTTGAATCTCGGGTCCCCTTCGATATATTTGGTGACCCTCTTGAATGTGGATGTGGATGTCCTGAATATCTTCAGGGCCATCGGATCCCCGTCCGCGTCCGTTGCGTAGAACACGTTCCCTTCCTTGCCTGTCGATACGGGATAGTGTATCGCGTCGATGAAATCCCCCTTCATGAGGTCGTATATCGTCATCAGGGTCTTCTTGTCGAAGACCTCGCCGTCCGTCTGCCGTTCATCGCCGGTCTTGTTGGTCTTGAGCGCATCTATGCGCTTCTCGAGATAGGAGTATTTCTCATCATAGGAAGGCAGTCAGAACACCTCCCTCTTCAAAAGATGTCCAAGCTTTTAGGTACCTTTCCCTTCTTGCTGAGGTTTACCGCCTGGGTCCTTGTATATCTGAACCTGACGTCACATTTGTCCGGCTGGAAATCCCACAGGGAGACTATCAGAAGGTCCCCCTCCCTTATCCACATCCTCTTCTTGATCTTGCCTGGGATGCGGCCTACTCTGGAGACACCGTCCTCGCACATCACCTTTATCTTCGACGCGCCGAGCAATTGATCTGCTATACCGAACATCTCCCCTTCTTTTATGTTCGGCATACGTACACGTGACACATCCTCTTCTGTGCTCTCAAGTGGTTCCTCTGCCATATGATTATCTCCGTATATGCCGTGTAACATTAATCCCATTTAAAGGTTATCCCATGGATGTTTATCGTTTCCCATGCAGCCGCTCCTCGCGCTCTCGCTTATATGCACCTCCCTTCCCCTGTGTGGGCATGGTACGGGAATCTTACGCCAAACCCGTCCGTATGCACGTTTCCATCATTCTTTCCCGCATATCGCCGCCACCGCTTTCTGTGCAGCTGCCGGGCGGGATCCCGTTCATATCGTCATTACCTATGCAAAGAACTATCGGAATGCCTGTCAGAATGCGGCGGACACCCTCCCGTATCATGTTCTTTCAACGTTTTTCGTATGATCGGAACAGGTACGGTGATGCGGGCACGGACAAAAAACTATTTTAACAATATCAAGCATGGGCGACATAAGCTCTGATAGTGTAGCGGCCAATCATGAAGCCCTTTCGAGGCTTCGACTCGGGTTCGAATCCCGATCAGAGCACTGTTCCCACTTAATTGTACTCGGATCTGAGCAGTGCCTTGCGGTACTTGTCGCTTCTCTTGGCGATCTCATCGGCATTGTCCCTGTTGACTATGTGTACCTCCGGGAGTTTTCTGGGATTGGATTCCAGCATTGCGGACATCAGATACGGGTCCGGGAAGTCCTTTTTCCTGAGCGTCTCCCGGTTCCAATTCTCCACCAGGTCGAAGACCGCCTCCATACCTTCGTTGTAGAATTCCTGTACCAGTACCGCGGCCGCGGTGCAGTCCCTTGACATGACTGCGATGTTGGACTTCCTCACGGCGAAGTCGCAGCCGTTGAAGGACATGGCGAGACCGCCCCTGTCCCGGATCGTATCAAGTGCGTGGATGTCGGTTATATCCCCGCCGATGAATGCAGTGCCGTCGAACTCTATCTGGGTCCTCCTTCTGAGGTCTATCATGAAATATGCCTTTTCATCCGCTCCGACGGATTTCATCTGCCTCATTATATCCGATATCGCCAGCTCGTTTATCTCGGGGCCGAGTATGCGGTCGAATGTTCTGATCATCTCATCCTCATCCCGCTGAAGTCTGACTGGGACGTTCAGTTCATACTCATGCCTCGGCATACTCAGGTTCGTGACCCTCGATGCCATTTCCCGGATCGCCTTGGCCTCCTGTCTGCTGATGTCGTATTCATCGAAATCCACCGAGGTGCAGTCGATCAGTTCCCCGGGCATGTCCAGTTCCGCACAGACGTTCATGACGTTGTGTTCATAGGATGATGTGGTGAAGAACGTGGGCAGGGTCTTCATGAGATGCCCTATGACCCTTTTGGCATCCGGCATGAGCCTCATGCTCTGTCTGCATTGTTCCATTGCGGCGTAATCGGTCATGCCGAAGGCCTTGAGGAACGGTGCTATGAACCTCGCCGTGTTTCCGGACCGCCCATCGGACCTGGTGAGGACATATGCGACGATGTCGTCGTACCTCGATACCATATCATAGAACTTATCGCCTTTACCTATGAACCGTCGGCACAGGTCCCTGGAACTGTTGTTCGTTTGAAGGAAGCCGGTCAGGCTGCATACGAGCTGTTTGTCGTGCACAAGGCCCAGTTCCGCGACAGGATCGTACTCGCTCATGAAAATTCCTCAGATCATTCGGTCTACTTCGGAGGTGATATCGTAAGGCCTCTCAAGTACCTTGCCGTCCACAACGAGCTTTTTGTTCTCTATCCTCACCTTTCCGTCCGCGAACAGGCCTATCGTGGAGACGATCAGGGGCAGTTCGCGTTTGGAGCCCTCTTCCCTTATCTTCCTGAAAAGCGGCTCATCCGTACCCTCCCGGGAGATTATATCCTCCAGTTCGGACGATATGAGTTTCCTCTCCATCTCCTTCCACAGTCTGTCGAAACCGCGGCCCCTTATCGGGAACCTGCAATAGGTGAGCGCCGAACCCCGGTCCCATTCCTCCGTGCATATATGGGTCATGATGCCGTGTTCATCGGCCTTCTCCCTTATGAGCGTCCATATTACCTCCTCCCAGGTCCCTTTCGGACCGTCCGGGAGGGCCGGATGCAGATTTATCATGTCATATGCGCGGCAGGTCTCGTCGTCCATCCACAGCATATATCCCGCAAGGACCCCGATATCGAAATCGTATCCTCCGGTCGCCTCCCTCAGCCTCTTGCCGTATTCGGCCCTCCAGGCCCTCTCGTCGATCCTGCGGAGTTCAGGCAGGAGTTCCTTCCAGGACAGCGTTATTAGGGGTATACCGTAGCCTCTCACCATATCGAAGAACATCCCGCGCTGTTCTTTTCTGGGGTTCGGTTCCTCCTCGTTGCTCCAATTGCAGAAGACGAATGCGATCTCCACGTCGATGAGGCCCTGTTCCTTCTTATCCATGACCTCTTTCAGAAGGTTTCTGGAACCCGGACCCCTCCCAGTTGAGAACCATCCTAGCCTGAGCATTGTATCATCCGAGGGAAAGGTGTGACAGTATATTTCCTTATACATCGAATATAACGGTGACCGACGGCTCGTCGGGGTCCACCGACATCATGTGGAAGGTTACGGCTTTGATCTCCGACCTCACGCGGTGCCTGCTGCGGTCCAGGACCTCCCCTCTCCCCGTGCATATGACCCTGTCCCCGTCGAAACTCACGTCCAGTTCGCACAGTATCATGCCTTCGCTGTCTTCGAGGAAGAGCAGTTCGGACAGGAACGAATACAGCCTGTCCTCCGGACAGTCTCCCGATATCTCGACTGCGAACGTCTCCCTTGACTCGATGCCTGACAGATCCACGGTCTGATCGAACAGCGCGTAACCGGCATTGGCGAAACATTCCTCGAGCGTCCTGCCATGGGACTTGACCATGAGGTCCGCCGTGTGGTCCATCAGATCGTACCTTCTCATGAGGGGTGCCATGGATGACGGTACGATATAGAATTATTGTACGGATCAGGGCGGAGTCGACTCCGGCCATCGGGATTTCCCAGACACCACCGGATACAGAATCGGTATCGGGAGAACAACCATGAGAAAATGAGCTACCGGAGGTGTGCCCAACAAAGCACGTGGTCTCCGGCTTTACGCATTCCAACATTAATCGGATGGATTTTTATTATATTCGTTCGGCCGGGGGAAAGTGAAGATCATGCAGACTCCCCGATACACGGGAAGTTTAACCGAACGTGTTCCGAACATCACCCGCAGAATACATACTGTCCAGGGTCAAATTCAGGGAACAATGCGATCCGCGGTACTTCCCGAACCCTGCCGTAAACCCTTAATACGAATCATTTGTTTGACCGATTATGCGCATAACCATCATCGGTTGCGGTTCCATCGGCTCCAAGCTTGCGAAGGCAGCCGACGAGATGAGCGAAGTCAAGAGGATCTATCTCATGGACCTCAGGAAAGAGGTCGCCGAAAAGGTGGCAGCCCCCCTGAACAAAGCCATCGTCATAGATTCCGTCAAGGATGAATTGTATCATTCCGACCTTGTCATCGAAGCCGCGACGCAGGCCGCCGCGAAGGAGATCCTCCCCATCGTGGTGTCGAGGGGTGTGGACATAATGATAATGTCCGTCGGTTCCCTGGTTGATGATGATTTCAGGAGCATGGTCTTCGAGAAGGCCAAGGTCAGCGAGGCGAAGGTCTACATACCGACGGGTGCGCTCTGCGGTACGGACGGTCTGAGATCCGCATCCGTGGATGAGCTGGACGAGGTGGAGCTCATAACGATGAAGGGTCCGAAGAGCCTCATGGACGTCGACTACATCACGGACAAGGGGATAGACGTGGAGAAGATCACCGAGAGGACCGTCGTATACACGGGATACGCGAGAGAGGCCGTCAAACTGTTCCCCAAGAACATCAACGTCGCGGCGACGGTCAGCCTGTTGGGTATCGGTTTCGATAAGACGAAGGTCACCGTGGTCCTCGATCCCGATATAAAGAGCAACTCCCACGAACTGAGGATCACCGGGAGATTCGGGCACATGACGTGCCACACGTACAACTATCCCGAACCTGACAACCCCAAGACATCGCATCTTGCGACGCTTTCGGCGATATCCGCACTGAAGAGGATCGTCAGGAACGAGTGGTTCGGG
>JAITTK010000050.1 GCA_031287135.1 Candidatus Methanoplasma reticulitermitis | reverse complement strand
TGTCTTAGCAGGCGATGTGGATCTTCGTGGCCATAGGCTACGAGAACGCACCGAGTATTCTGCGGTAGTTCTCTCTGAGTACGTTCTCATCCGTACCGTACACCGGAGTCCCGAATTCCTCCGCGATCTCCGTGACCGGTATGCCGCCGAACAGCATTATTCCGTCTTTGCCGTCAAAGTCCCTCATCTGATTCACTCCCGACATATTTGTTGTGCAGTATTTTAACGACATCGGTGACCCTTGACATTGGTACGACGAAGTTCAGGGAGACGTCCGAAGCCCCCTCCGAGATCATCTCCACGTTGGCCTTCGCTTCCTTCACCGCAGTGAATATCTCTGCGGATACGCCGCACTTGGACAGGAGATTGTCTCCGACGGCGCACACGAGTGCCATGTCATTTTTGACTTCGATCCTCTCTATGTCTCCCGGATCCAGCGTGTTCAGTTTCGCGAATATGGATTTGACATCATTGCTGTGAACGAGGAAGGCCACCGTGGACAGAGATGTCGATATGGAGTATATCACGACCTCGTTCTCCGCGATCTTCTCGATTATGCGGGCAACCATCTCCGGATGATATGCTATCTCTGCTGAATTTATCGCTATTATCGACAGATCCGTCTTCATTGCGACACTCCTCAGCATATCGTCCCTCGGTCTCCTGAGATGGTGGATTATGGTCCCGGGCTCCTCCGGCTTGAATGAGTTCCTGACCTTGAGCGGTATGTGTTTTATCCTCACCGGCTCTATCGTCCTCGGATGCAGGACCTTCGCGCCGAAATACGCGAGTTCCGCAGCCTCGCTGAAATTCATCTCCTCTATCTTTATCGCATCGGGGATTATGCGCGGGTCGGCGGACATGAACCCGTCCACATCCGTCCATATCTCCAGCAGATCCGCGTTCATTGCATTCGCGACGACCGCCGCGGAATAGTCGCTGCCGCCCCTTCCGAACGTGAGCGGCAGCCCGTCGTTCTTTATGCCGTAGAATCCGGTGATCACCGGGATGACCCCCTCATCAATGTACGGCTTCACCTTTATGTTCATCATGGATTCCGATTTCCGGAGGTCCGCACTCCCGGACAGGGGCCTCCCCTCTGCATATATCCCGCAGTCCTCCGAAGTGAGGGCGACGGATCTGACACCGGCGGACCTCAGGACATGGCTGAGTATGAGCGAGGAGAACCTTTCCCCCTGAGAGGTTATGTTGTCCTTGTAGTAGGGATCCTTGGATGCCGCCTCGTCCGAGAGAAGGTTCCTGAACCTACCCATCCTCTCTTCGAAGTCCTTCATGAACTCGGCCAATGACTCTCCGTCGAACAGCTGTGAGGCGACATCCGCATGTTTCTTCTCGAACTCCTCGATCAGGTCGTTCCTGCTGTCCGGAAGACCGTCGACTCCCTTCACCAGGAAATTCGTGATACCGGACATTGCCGATACCACTATGATCTTGCTGCCGCTCCCATCTATTATTATTTTG
Source organism: Candidatus Methanoplasma reticulitermitis (assembly GCA_031287135.1). Lineage (GTDB taxonomy): Archaea > Thermoplasmatota > Thermoplasmata > Methanomassiliicoccales > Methanomethylophilaceae > Methanoplasma > Methanoplasma reticulitermitis. The sequence continues at coordinate 9,842 of JAITTK010000050.1, read as the reverse complement.
GCTACCCTCTGCAAAGCCTCGGGGGAACCTACGCTGGTCCCTCCGAATTTCATAACCGTTATCATATCCCTAGCACCTCATTCATGCTGTGGACCTTTCCGTCCTTCCTGCCAGCTATCCATCTTATAGACTCCATGCATCCGGCCGCAAGCGCTTCCCTCGACATCAGCCTATGTGTGAGTTCCATCATCTCCGCGTTCTTGGCGAAGAGGACCGTGTGATCCCCGACCACGTCCCCGGCCCTCACGGCATGGACCCCAATCTCCCTGGTCCTTGCCCCGACGACCCCCTCCCTGCCGTTCACTACCTTCTCGATGCCCGTCACACCCTGAATTCTTCTGATGACCTCGGCGGTTGTGCCGGACGGAGCATCCTTCTTTGTATTATGATGCAACTCGATTATCTCTATGTCATAATCCGGAAGGTATCCGGCCATCTCCTCGCAAATCTTCCAGAAAACATTAACGCTTATCGAAAAATTCGCGGACAGCAGTGCGGAGGTGCCGTTCCTCGATACGCTCGCGGCCATCCTGTCCAGCGCATCGCGGGGTATCGCGGTCGTTCCGACCACCAGGTTGGCACCGGTGTCCGGAATGCTGTCGATTATCTTCGCGGCCGCGTCCGGCGATGTGACATCGACATACACGTCTGCATCGCCGGCCGCATCCAGAATACCGTCCGGACCGCTGGCGAACACCCCTGGATAGAGTTCCTTGCCGACATTGCCGCCTCCCTCCGAGACTATGCATCCGGCGAGTTCGATGTCGCGGGATGACATTATCAGATCGCATACGTTCCGTCCCAGCTTTCCAGTTGCGCCGCCAACGACTGTCCGGATCATCTTATCGCCTCAGAGCCCCATCGTCCCTAGTATCGGATCGAGCCTCTTCTTCCCGTCATCCGAAAGCGGGGTGAGAGGCAATCTGGGGATCCCGTTTCCGTATCCCATCCTGCCCATAACATATTTTATGGGTATCGGATTCGATTCGACGAACAGCCCATCGTACAGCGGCGACAGATAATCGTCAATCTTCTCCGCCGAGGCGGTGTCCCCGTCGAACATCAGGCGTACCATCTCGGACATCTTGTCCGGAAGGCAGTTGGAGAGCACGGATATCACGCCGTCCGCACCGTTGCGCATGAGGGGCACGGTTAACGAGTCATCGCCGCTGAGCACCTCGAATCCCTTGGGTCTTCTCCTGATTATCTCGTTTATCTGGTCAATATTGCCGCTCGCCTCTTTCACGGCGCATATGCCTTCCATCTCCGCCATCCTGAGCATTGTATCCGCGGTTATGTTGGAACCTGTCCTCCCGGGTATGTTGTAGACCACCACGGGTATATCGACCGACTCCGCTATCGCTTCGAAGTGTCTGTATATCCCTTCCTGTGTCGGTTTCACATAGTAGGGGGATATCGAAAGCAGACCATCGACGCCGAGATCCTCCGCGCGCCTGCTCAGCATGACGGCCTCGGACGTCGAATTGCTCCCGGCCCCCGCCAGTACCTTCGCCTTCTCTGCCTGGTCAAGGACGATCTCTATCACGCGAATGTGCTCCTCGTGGCTGAGCATGGCGGATTCGCCTGTGGACCCGCACGGGACCAGGGTGTCGATTCCGTTCTCCTCCTGAAATCTTACGAGTCTTCTGAGCGATTCCTCATCGACTTCATTATCTTTGGTGAACGGAGTTATTATCGCGGTAGAGGTCCCTCTGAACATCTCAATTCTCTCCGAAGTGTTCTTTGAGGATCAGACGCGTGCGGGTGCTGAGTATGTTGTCGTATTTCCTTACCCTCTCGATTATATCGTTCAGGTTCTGGGACGATTCCACATCGACCAATGCGATTATGTCCTGGTCCCCCGTGACCTCGAACACCTCTGTCACACCCTCGTAGCTCGCAAGTTCCTTTGCTATCTCGTCGGTGTCAGTGTTTACGTCTATCCTTATCTCCACAAGTGCCTTGACATTCTTGGAACTGGTCTTGATCGTGAACCCCCGGATGATGCCCTCTTCGGTCATCCTGTGCACCCTGCTTCTTACCGTGCCTTCGGATACCCCCAGCTGACTGGCGACTTCCACGAATGGACGGCGGGAATCCTTCTTCATGATCTCCAATATCCGCTTGTCAAGATTGTCTATCATTAAAATCACCGTGATTGCCTGATTTCGTAAATCTATTGCGCATAAGCCTAACTATAATATAAAAATTGTTGTGATTATATCAGTCAATCAACGAAAAACATTGTCAGTCGGATGGGCGCCTATCATCCGCACCGTTTCTTTCCCGATCGTCGCGGACGACATTGATATGGACGTCCATCTGCGGGAACGGCACGGTTACTCCCTTCTCTTTGAAGGCCTTGAAGATGGACTCCCTGAGTTCGCCGCCTATCTTTCCGCTGTCGTTGAAATCGTATACATAACTTGTGAGCCGGAGTTCTATACTTGAATCGAGGAAAGCCGTGATTCTCGTATACGGGAGGTCGACCGAACCGTTGGTTATTATGTTGGGATGGTCCATGGCGACATCCTTCATTATTTTCTGGGCGAGATCCGTGTCGTTGTCGTACGAGACGTTCATGTATACGTTTATCTTGTAGATCAGACCCTCTCCGGTGAGGTTGACGATAGTATCGGACGACACCTTGTTGTTGGGCATGATTATCGTGTCCTCGTTGTCCCAGTTCTCGAACACGGTGTTCATGATGTTCACGCTGGATACCTTGTATATCGCCGGACTGCTTCCGATTTTCACGATGTCGCCCGACCGGAACGGATGCGTCAGAAGGAGGACCATTCCGCTGAAGAACTGATTCAGTATGTTCTGCGCTCCGAGGGTTATACCCAGACTGACTATTCCGGCGCTGGTGATTATGGCCGTCAGGTTGAATCCCCAGACGGACATCATGAACGCTATGCTCATCACGGATATCACAAGCTTCCCGAGCAGGCGCAATAACGGTTCTATGTCGACATCCTTGTGATCTATGCGACCGCCCTTCGAGATCTTCGATACCGTGTACTGTACGAATACAAGGTATATCCTCCAGGCTATCACCGCTCCGAGAACGATATAGAAGATGCTGAACAGGCTCTCGACCGATCCGATTATCTCCTCTGATGCCCCGAACACCCTGAGGCTGTTGTCGAATGCGAACAGCATCAGGACCATCAGGATCAGTGTCCTCAGCCTGTTCTTCAGTTTCTCGCTTTCGTCCTTGTGGCTGCGTGCAAGCACGCGGAGCAGAACCGGCATGAATATCATCACCGCCAGCATGCCGATGATCATCCAGAGTATGAATGTCAGAACTGCCGTGGTCAGAGGGCCGTCGAACGGTTCGGGGAGCGGATTGCCGAATATTCCGAGTATCTGGTTGTACGCGGTCCCGGAGGACAGCGGTGAAAGTACCGTTATGCCCACATGCACGGGGGCGTTCGTCACGCTGACCGAACCGGTCTGCAAAGACCTCACTTCCAAAACTATCTCGATATCATAACTGTCCGCGGAGACGTATTTGTCGACGGTGACCGTGACGGTGACCAAACGCGATTCCTGCCCATCGAGAATGAAATCATTATCGTTCTCGTTCACTGACGCGGTGATGTCGGGGTCCGTTTTGAACGATATCGATATCATCCTGTCCTCATCTATGCCGTCGCCGTCCGGGAGACTGTTCGTCACCGCGATACTGAACCCGCCTGATGAACCGGCGTTTATCCTGAGGTCGGTTTCGGATGCGACCAGCCATACGTCGTCCTCCGTGGCATCCGCGTCGGATGACGCCGCGGGCATCAGCAGCATCACCGATACCGCAAAGACTGCCAATAGCGCGGCAAGGACTTTCGCTGGTCTCATGAAAACCCGGACCTTATGAGAGAATAAAATAATATCTGTCTGTTCATTGACGGAACATGGAAGCCGGAGAATTGCTCGGGACAGTGGCATTCGCCGTGACGATCGCCGTGCTTGTGTCCGCGAGCGTCAGCGACTGGAGGGACAGGGAGGTCCCGGACTGGCACTGGATCGTCATAGGCGTTCTAGGACTCATCATCATGCTTGCATATTCCGTCCTTCAAACCGGATTCAGATGGGAATACGTGTGCCTTGCGATCGGCACGTCCCTTATCCTCTTTGATATTTTCGCGGACAGGGATTTTGACCCGTTTCTGTTCTATTTCACGATGGCTTTGCTTTTCATAGTGCCGCTTTATTCCGACACCTCGGACCAGATAATGAGGGCCTGGGCATCCATACCCGTCTGCTACCTGATCTATCTGGGGATGTATGTACTGGGCATTGTGAGGGGCGGCGCCGATGTGAAGTGCCTCATCGTGCTTTCCGTCATGTTTCCTTTATATCCCCGGTTCCTTGGAATGCCTCTCATTGATGTCCCCGGCAACATCGCCGGTCAGATCTTTGTTTATTCCGTATCGGTCCTGTTCCTTGCCGCCGTTGCCACCATCCCGGTCATACTGTACTTCGTTGCGAGGAACATCAGGAACGGCGATCGCTCCAGAAAGATGTTCTCGGGATACAGGATGTCCGTGAACCGTGCGGAGGGAGCGAATGTCTGGCCCACGGAAGACGTGGTAGACGGGAAACTCAAAACCATATCCATCCCGGACGAGGAGGAGATGGACGGCATATACGCCAGACTGAAAGAAGAGGGATACGACACGGTCTGGGTCACGCCGATGATACCTTTCATCATAATGATCACGGCGGCGGTGGCCGTGGTCACATTGATCGGGAACCCGTTGTTCCTCATCTTTTGATGTTCATCCTGTGCCTGCACTGAGAGCAACGGTCGCCGTTCAGCGCGGCCAGGTCGACCAGGTACCCCGTGCGGCGTATCACCAGCGCACCGCAGTTCGGACAGTATGTGTCCGAAGAGTCATCGGTCAGCACGTTCCCCACATAAACATACTCGAGTCCGTTCTCCATCGCGGTCTCCCTGCACATGAGCAAGGTCTCCACGGGAGTTAATGGGACATCCATCATCTCATAATCCGGGTGGAATCTGGAGAAGTGAACGGGTGTCTCGGGGGACAGACTGTCACGGACCCACGATGAGAATTTCTCTATCTCGTTCTCCGAGTCGTTGTATCCGGGTATCACCAGATATGTGAGTTCGAGATGCACCGCCTCCCGGCTCACTATCTCCGCGGATCTGAGGACATCCGCAAGATGTGCGCCGCAGACTTTCATATAGAACTCATCGGTGAACCCTTTGATGTCTATGTTCATGGCATCGGTGATCCTGCAGAGCTCTTTCAGCGGCTCTTCGTTCACAAGACCGTTGCTCACTAGGACGTATCTCAGATCCGGTGCCTCTTCGACTATGTCCATTATGTACTCGAACCAGATTATCGGTTCATTGTAGGTGAATGCGATGGAATCGAACTTCTCTTTCCTGCAGAACGCCACCAGATCCTCCGGGGACTCATAGGTTGTCCTCTTCCTTCCTGAAGGGGACATCGATATCGCATAATTCTGACAGTGCTTGCATGACATGTTGCATCCGATCCCGCCCACGGAGAATATCTTCGTCTTCGGATAGTAGTGGTACAGCGGCTTCTTCTCGATCGGATCGACACTGAACGAGGATACTTTCCCGTAGTTGTTGGCCACCAGTTTTTCCTCTTCGCCTTTCCTCGACAGGCACCTTCCGAACCCGTTCACGGGTATGCGGCACCTGTGCGGACAGAGGTCGCACACATAAATGTCCCCCTCCCGATGATAGTACCTGGCCTCTATGTTCGGATTAATACCTGCCGTTTCCCATCACCGTCCTTGTACCCCCGCGGTTGATGTGCGGGGCATCGCCTTCCGTGACTTTGCCTATTATCGAGAACTCCACGTCACGGTCATAGAGTGAACCTATCTTATCCTTGCTGAATGTGAACAGGAGTTCATAATCTCCTCCCCAGTACAGCATCATCTCCTCCTTCGTTATGCCCAGTTCGGAATGGACCGTTTCCACCCCGTCCCCCTCCGGCAAGAACTCCGTATGTATGTCCATACCGACATTGCTGGCGCCGCATATGCTTCTCGCACCTTCGGCCAGACCGTCGGAAAGATCGATGCAGGATGTCACCGCTCCGGACCCCGACAGGGCGGCCCCTTCGTCCACCCTCGGCACGGGCGTCATCAGGGGGGATAGGGGCACATCGCCCGTTATGCCTCTGTCCATGGAGAAGAACCCGGCGGCGGCCGATCCCAGAGAACCGGTGACCGCCACGGCATCCCCGGGCCTGGCACCGGACCTCAGCATCGGCCGTCTGCCGCGGAGCGAACCTATCGCAGTGCATGCTATGGCTCCTTGGCCGGGTTTGGTATCTCCGCCGTATATGTGCGCTCCGAACGTTTCCGCACACCTGTCCATGCCGGCCATCATGTCATACACCGGCCTCTCGTCAAGATCGCCGGGCATCATGACGGCCGCCAGCAGACCGACGGGTTCCGCACCCATGGCGGCCAGATCGCTTATGTTGACAGCAGCGGCCGTCCAGCCGAACTCCTTGTATGTCATTCCCTTTGGAAAATGCCTCTCGAAGGATACGCTGTCCGTGCATGCGACGACATCCCCGTCCATCGGGGGCATCAGTGCCGAATCGTCGCACGGACCCAATCCCGGCGGACGCCGTATGATGCTCAGGATGTTCCTGATCAGTTCCCTTTCCCCCAATTCCTGCAAGGAGACCATTGCAAAAGGTATATGAACGCCGCTAAATAAGTTATCTCAGGACGGTATGCACGGGCACTTGCGAATAAACAATTAATAATAGAGGGTGCAATCCTGTTGGACGGTCTCAGATGATAATCGATATCAAGTACGGCAAGGAGGGAGTTCAGAAAGTCGATATCCCCGACAGGAATTACATCGGAACCTTCTATCCCAAAGATGTGAAGTGCGGCGACCCCGATGAAGTCATAGGCGAGTCCATAGACAATCCCATGGGATACGATTCGCTCTCGAAATTCCTGGAGGGGGGGAAAGACGTGGTGTTCATCGTCAACGACGGGACAAGACCGACTCCCACGGCAAAAGTACTGGATGCATTGTCCAAGAGAATGGACCTGCGCAGAGCAAGATATCTCATAGCCACGGGGACCCATAGAGACATGACCCCGGAAGAATATGATTTCGTATTCGGCAGGCACTATGAGAAACTGAAAGACAGGATAATAACCCATAATGCGAAGGAATCCGAATGCATCAATCTCGGGATGTCCAAGAACGGTACCCCCATGGAGGTCAACAGAATCGCCGTGGAGGCCGACAGATTGGTCATAATAACCAGTGTCGAACCTCACTACTTCGCGGGATACACCGGGGGAAGGAAATCCTTCCTTCCGGGGGTCGCATCATTCAGGACGATAGAGGCCAACCACAGGCTTGCCATGAGGAAGGAAGCGCAGTCGCTCATCCTTGAAGGGAACCCGGTGCACGAGGATATGATGGATGCCCTGGAGGTTGTGAAGGACAAGGAGATATTCTCGATACAGATGGTCCTCGACAGACACCAGCACATATACAGGGTGGCATCGGGAAGCCTCAATCCGGCCTTTGACAGGGCGGTGGAATGGGCCAACGAGGTCTTCTCGGTCCCGATACCGGAGAAGGCGGACATAGTTATATCCGTAGCACCATATCCGATGGACGTGGACCTTTACCAGTCGCAGAAAGCACTGGACAACGGGAAATGGGCGCTCAGGGAAGGAGGCAGGATAATAATGGTCTCCAAATGCAGAGAAGGGATCGGACATGCGACATTCCTGACACAGCTCTCCTCCTCGAAAGACCCCGATCGGGTCCTCGAAAACCTGAGCAAGGAATACAAACTGGGTTACCACAAGGCCGCCAAGATGGCGGAGATAGCCGTCTGGGCCGATATATGCGCCGTGACCGACCTTGACCATGAGATCATAAGGTCCGCGAACATAACGCCTTTTCCGACGGTGGCGGATGCCCTGAGCGAAGCGCTCGGGCAGAACCCGGACGCGAAGGTAATAGTGCTCATGGACGGAAGCGTGACGATACCCAGGGTTGAAGCAGATGAGTGAATTCGAATCAGACAAGATAGAGAAAGTGAAGGAAGCGCTGAACACGTGCACCATGTGCGGGTTCTGCAAGAGTGTTTGTCCGTCGTTCAAATCGATAGGCTGGGACTCGGCACTGTCGAGAGGGAGGATAATACTCACGTACGGGCTCCTCAACGGGGACATAGAGGCGGATGACTCCGTGGTAGAGAATATGTACACATGCACAACATGTGCCGACTGTGTCAGGCGCTGTCCGTCGAAGGTAGACATAGTGGAGATCATCGAGATGTGCCGTTCGGACCTTGTCAGGAACGGGCATATACTCCCGAAGCACAAAACCATCGCCGATAATGTGCTCAAATACGGTAACCCTTATGCAGAATCGAAATCCGTCGCGGAGACGCTCGGCCTCGTGCCGCATAAGGCGAAGATCGGATATTTCGCGGGATGCACCGCAACATACAGGGAGAAGGAGATAGCAAAAGCGTCGCTGTCGATACTCAATAAACTCGGTGCGGACTTCACGGTCTTAAACGAGGTATGCTGCGGTTCGGTCCTCCAGAGGATAGGATTGGATGAGGATGACACCACGGAACTCATGAAGAAGAACGTGGAAGCGATAACGGCCATGGGCGTGGAGACCCTGGTGCTGTCATGCTCGGGATGCTACAGGATGTTCAAGACCGAATATCCAAAGTTCGTGGATGTACCGTTCGATGTGCTCCATATATCGGAGTTCCTTGCGAAACAGGACCTCAAACTGAAACCTTTGGGCAATGTCCGGGTGACGTATCATGATCCGTGCCATCTCGGAAGGCACTGTAAGGTCTACGACGCTCCCCGGGAAGTGCTCATGAAGTTCCCGGATATCAATTTCAGAGAGATGAAGTTCAGCAAATCCACAAGCCACTGCTGCGGCGGAGGCGGCGGGGTAAGATCCGCCTTTCCGGAAGAAGCGAAAGAAATCGCGACGACAAGGCTGGACGAGGCGGACTTCGCGGATATTGTGGTCACCGCATGCCCGTTCTGCGTGGCGAACCTCACCGCGGCTGTGGGCGACCGTAAATTGAAAGTCGTCGATCTGACGGAACTGATAGACAGCCATCTCTGACATGGACCCTTCGCACATTTGGACAAACCCGCCGGCCGGCCGTCCGATAATCATGGGGATATTGAACATAACCCCGGACTCCTTTTCGGACGGCGGCAGATATCTCTCGATGGATAAAGCGCTGGAACATGCCTACGGACTGATAGATCAGGGTGCTGACATAATCGACATCGGGGGAGAGTCCACCAGACCCGGGGCCGATCCCGTTACGGCGGATGAGGAACTCGGAAGGATAATCCCGATAATAAGGGAACTCTCGCCGACTGTCGATGTGCCCATATCCGTGGATACGATGAAACCGACGGTCGCAAAGGAATCCGTCAGAGCCGGGGCGTCCATCATAAACGACATATGCGGGCTCGGGAACGAACATATGATAGACGTAGCGGCGGCATATGATGTTCCCGTGGTCATAATGCACATGTATGGCAGCCCGAAGACACTGGCCACGGATGTCATGGAGGGGGATTTCATGACAGGGATCAAAGAATTCCTCGACGGGCGCGCGGAGTGTGCCGTCTCCAAAGGGGTCAGGGAACGCAACATAATCCTCGACCCCGGCGTCGGGTTCGGTAAGACCCCGGACCAGAATATGCATATCATAAGAAACTGCGGTTCGTTCGGACAGAGGTATCCGGTACTCATCGGCCCCTCCAGAAAAAGATTCCTTGCCCGCTGTTTC
>JAITTK010000021.1 GCA_031287135.1 Candidatus Methanoplasma reticulitermitis | reverse complement strand
ATCGAGATCCTTCTGATCGTCATCGTCGTGATCATAGCCGTGATAGCGATCATCGTCGCCATCAGGCTCATGAGATCCTGATCTGGATAAGGTGGAAAGGAATCATCCTTAAAAACAGATAAACAGGGGAGGAATCCCCGTCTTAACTCTTTTTTTCTTATTCTGTTCACAGGCGGACGGTATCGATTTTCGAAGAGACTCCCGTAACATGTCATCGGTTCCCCCATCATACGTACGGATAATCCCGTATCCGAACATGCGGTCAATGAGAAATCCGGCGAAGTCTCCAGAAGAGCCAAATAATTTGATTCGCTGACCGAACCATGCTCCTCAAGGCTCAGGCGATCGCCAAGTCATTCGGCCCCGTGAAGGTCCTGACGGATGCCAACATCCAGATAAACGAGGGCGACGGCATAGGCCTCATAGGTATAAACGGCGCGGGTAAGAGCACATTCCTGAAGATATTGCTGGGGGAACTCAGATGCGATACAGGGGAACTCACGAGATACACCGATGCCATCGGCTATCTTGAACAATTCCCGGAATCCTCGTCGCAGTTCACGGTTAGGGATGTTCTCGGGAGGCCGTACGGCCACATTGAGAATATAAAGAGGAGGATGTGCGGCATCGAAGCCGCAATGGCCTCCGGAGAGGATGTGGACTGGAACTCTCTGGCCGCGGAGTACTCCGAATTGGAGAGGGATCTGAAGAGTTCGGACATCCAGGATGAGGACAGGCTTATAGAATCTCTGAAGAAAGTCGGTCTGTCCGGTGATGTGATGGGCAGGACGATGGATTCCCTTTCCGGCGGGGAAAGGACCAAAGTGATGCTGTCGAGGATCCTTGTGCAGGCGGACGACTGCGACATACTGATGATGGACGAGCCGACATCCCATCTCGATGTGGAGACCGTGGAATGGCTGGAAGACTATCTCCTCGAATCGCAGTGCTCTCTTCTGGTGATAAGCCACGACCGGTATTTCCTGGATAAGATAGTGACCAGGGTGACCGAGATCTCCAACGGGAAAACCAGAGAGTACAAGGGCAACTACACCGAATTCATAACGAAGAAGATGCTGGACCTCGACAGGATGGAAAAAGAGTACAGGAAATACGTGAGTAACAAGAGGCGGCAGGAGGAGATATCCGAGCAGCTCCACAGGGACCAGTGGTATCTCACGATGCATAAGACGAGAGATAAGCTCATATCCAAACTCGAGGAGAAGGAGAAACCGGAAGAGAGCAGGGACATAACAGTCAGGATACAATCCGCCCCGAAATCCGGGAAGAACGTCATCACCTGCAAAGGACTGTCCGTGGAACTCGGGGGAAGGGTGATACTGGAAGATATCGAGCTGGACATACACAAAGGGGATAAGATCGGTATATTCGGATCAAACGGGGAAGGGAAATCAACACTCGTGAAAGCCCTGCTCAAGAAGATACCGAGCAAGGGGGAGCTTTGGGTGGCACCGGGTGCGAAGATAGGTTACTACTCTCAGAACCATGAGGGATTGGACACAGGCCTCACGGCGGAGGAACAGATCCTCAAGGTCATAGGCAAAGAAAGGAGAGGGGATGCAAGGGCCATCCTGTCAAGGATGCTGCTTACCGGGGAGGATGTGGACAGGCCCATAAGAACACTCTCGGGAGGACAGAGGGCGAGGGTGGCACTGTGTATGCTCCTTCTGGAGGAGACGAACGTCCTGGTGCTGGATGAGCCGACGAACTATCTGGACATACCGGCCAGACATGCCGTGGAAGAAGCACTGAACGAGTATGACGGTACGGTGATCGCGATAACCCATGACAGGTATTTCCTCGATACCGTATGCACAAAGGTGGCGGAGGTAAAGGATAAACACGTGAGGGTGTTCAACGGCACATACTCGGAGATGAAAGGCAGACCGAACACAAAGGAGATCGTCATGGATGCCGATGAATATCGGGTCGTCTCACCGTTCACGAACTGGATTACCGGAAGGAAATATCCGAAGAACGACAGGGTATTGATAGCTCCGGCCGAGATAGGCGGTTTCCAGTGGGCCCTGGATCAGGGGAAGCTCAAGAAAACTGGCGGCCGGCAGAGGAAAAAAGTGGCCGCGCCCAAAGAAGAGGATCGATGAGTCCAGAGGATTATATTCATCAATCTGCAAGCGATTCGCTATACATCTGAAATGCATCCGCGGGCGACCTCATCCGTTCGGGCGCAGTTCGAATCCTCTTTCCGCATCCAAGAAGGGCCCTGTTCCCGAAAAATGTTTTTAATTAAAAGAATATACTCCGCTGGGTGCGTTATTGGAAGAGGCAACATTTCTGATGAATATGACGCTTCTGCTGTTGGTGGCAGGAGTGTGTTCCGTTGTATTCAAAAGATTGAAGATGCCTCCGATAATCGGATATCTCGCGGCAGGGGTGATCCTTGCCAATTATTGGGTCGGCGAATCCGAGGATACCGAGACCATCGTCGGCATACTGTCCTCTATGGGATTGGTCCTGCTGATGTTCTGCATAGGCATGGAACTTAATCTCAAGAAACTCAGGAAGTCCGGAGCATTTGCGATAATGGTCGCTCTGATACAGCTGCCGCTTATGATCGTCGGAGGTTATCTTTTCGGCCTCATGATGGGATGGACCGTGGTCCAGGCCATTCTTTTCGGTGCGATAATATCGGGATCGAGCACGGCTGTCGTGACTGCCGTACTTAGGGATCAGGGGAAACTGTCGAAGGAAGCCATCGAAACGATAATATTGATCACTGTCGTGGAAGATGTCGCACAGGTCATGGTTCTGTCAATGGCATCGCCGATGCTGACAGGAGGTGTGATGGAATTGGACTCGATAGTCTGGATGATGATGATCATCCTGATATTCATGATCGTGGCCGTGTCCGTGGGCCTGTTGTTGGTCCCGCGCGCTCTTGACTGGATAGCATCGAAGATGCCGGATGAGATCCTGCTGATAACCTCTTTGGGGATGTGTTTCGCGATGGCACTCATGTCCGTGTGGATAGGCATGTCCATGGCAATAGGGGCGTTCCTGATGGGCGTTGTGGTCTCTCAAGCCAATTCCAAGACTACGATCGAACACGATATCACGCCCATGAAAGATATCTTCATGGCCATGTTCTTCATATCTGTCGGTCTGGAGATCGCACCGAGCGCGATAATAAACAACATAGTCCTCATCCTGCTGATATTCGCCGTGTATGCGGTCCTCAAAGCGGGGAGTGTCTTCCTGGCGTATTTCATAGGGAACAAACCCATGCGTATCGGTTTCATGTCCTCGGTGGGTCTGGTGGCCATGGGAGAATTCGCTTTCATAATCGCGAAGGTGGGGTTGGATGCCGGAGTGGTCTCTGAATCATTCTATGCCTCTGTAATAGGTGCGGCCCTGATATCGATGGTGTTCCTGCCGTTGCTATCCAACAATTCCGGAAAAATCTGCGATTACATGTATGATCATGCTCCGAAATCAGCTCTCAATGCGGTCAAGAAGGCGGAGCACATAAGAGACAATCATTATGCTAAGATATCTCTGTCTTCGAAAACCACGGCTTCGAAATTCAAACAAAGGGCGACCATCGCCTATCTAAGTCTTCTGCTGATATTCGCCATAGAGGTGGTCTTCTTCATATTCACGTCGGATATGACGGACTTCCTGCACAAAAACATGGGCGGTCTGCCGTACAAGGTGTGCTATACGATAATCATGGCCGTCAATTTCGTGGCAATAGCGATTCCGCTGTACAGTCTTATAAAGAATCTCAAGTTCGTGGAGAAAGTCCTCATAGACTCGGAAAGAAAAGCCGAGGCCAAAGGAGAGGGCAACCTTAAACGCAGGTCGATAAGGTTCCACAAAGCATTCGTGCGGATAAACAACTGGGCACTGGTTTTCCTTATAGCTTTCGTTATATTGATAGTCGTGCCGAACGGTATCGGTCTCACCGAACACATCCTGGCGATGCTGGTAGGCATCGCGGTGATATTGTTTATACACGTATACAGGCGCGAGACAGGTACAGCGTGATCAGTATCTTTCGTCGTCGAACGGGTCTTCCCCGGCCTTCATGTCCATGTACATTGTGTACAGTTCGTCGGACGATATGCTCCTGTGCAACTTGACGGCGCCCTTCCTAACCCTCTCGAGGAGGTCTATCGCCTCCTGTTCGGATAGCGTTATGCCTCTGTGCGACAGGTCGGTGACTATGGTGTTCCTGCCGGAGTGCTTGCCTATCACGATCCGCCTCTCGAGTCCCATCTCCTCGGGTTCGTACGGCTCATAGTTCTTGGCATCCTTTATTATGCCATCCGCATGAATCCCCGCCTCATGGGCGAAGCAGTTTGCTCCGAGGAACGGCTTAGAAACGCAGATGGGCCTGCCGGCCGCGACAGACACGAACTCCGCCAGGGGCTTAAGTTTCAAACTGTCGATGCCGGTGCTCTTACCGAACAGGTGCTTGCATGCCATGACGACCTCCTCGAGTGGCGCATTGCCGGATCTCTCCCCGATCCCCATCACGGTCGTGCTCATGAATCTCGCACCCGCCTTGACACCCGCCATGCAGTTGGCTGTCGCCATGCCGAAATCGTCGTGAGTATGCATCTCGACATCGATTCCGACTTCTTTTATGATCCTCCCGATCCTGTCCGCGCAGGTGAAAGGGTCCTCTCTTCCGATGGTATCGCAGTACCTGAAACGGTCAGCGCCCGCATCCTTCGCAACTTTGGCAAATTCGATGAGGAAGTCCATATCCGCTCTGGAAGCATCCTCGCCGTTGCACGAGATGTATAATCCGTGGGATTTGGCATGTTCGACGCTCTTCTGTATCTGTTCCAATACCCACTCCCGGCTCTTCTTGAGCTTATGTTCTATATGGATGTCCGAAGAGGACATGGAGATCGCGACCGAATCAACATCGCAATCTATGCTGGTGTTGATATCGTCTATGTTCGCACGATTCCATCCGAGGATCGATGCATCGAGATTCATCTGGGCGATGTGCTTGACAGCTCTCTTCTCGTCGGCACCCATCGTGGGGATCCCGGCCTCGATCTGCTGAACCCCCGCGTCGTCCAAAAGCTGGGCAATCCTGTATTTCTCTATGTTAGAAAAAACGATGCCCGCTGTCTGCTCACCGTCTCTAAGCGTCGTGTCGCACACGCACACATCATATTTGTTCAACTTGTTGTTAACCTCGTCTACAGTTTTCATAGCAATTCCCCCCATTGTGACCTTATAGTCAGAAAACATCGGTCGGCTGGTTACTAGTGATGGGTTAGTGTCGGATTATAATTAAAGGTTTTCC
>JAITTK010000034.1 GCA_031287135.1 Candidatus Methanoplasma reticulitermitis | reverse complement strand
CCGATGATGAGTTCGGACAGGAGAGTACGACTCTGTTTGCCGTTAAGGACGATCGGAGCTATGTCCAGAGTCATGGTACCGCGGAATGGATTTTTGATCTGCCTTCTCAGATGAAATATGTTGCATATTTTGCAAAAACGGTGACAGTCACGTTCAACGAGAATAAAGAAAGCGGTACTACGACTTCCAGAGAATATGTTGTGGGCGACACGCTGGTTGAAGATAAAGACTACAATGGATATGATTATGCAGCACTTCCGAGCAAGTCGCCGGAAGGCGCTTCGTATGCCGGTAAAGGAACATCTTACTATCCCGGTACGCCCACGAATACGGATCTGAACTTCGGAGGGTGGTATTATAACACGACATCATATGCGACTTACAACGGGACCGTTTTGGGAAACCTTGCACCCATACAGCCTACCCCCTCCACCCTGCCGCTCGTTGCGAAGTGGCACGCCGTGATAACATTCTATCCGGATGACGGAACAAACAATGCCAATCTGACCGGGACGGGTCTTACCGAAACATCATCGGGAAGCGGGGTGTACACATATAACCACGATGTGGGCCTTTACAACTCAGGAACAGGAAAGTACAGCGGAGTCTTCAATTACGGCGCAAGTTACTCCCCCACGATATCCGATCTCAGTTTCAATGGCTGGTATGTCCTCGGCGCAGGAGGTACCGTCATCGGCGACATCGAGCCGGTGGCCTCAGGAATCAACTCAAACTCGCCGTATCCCGACACATACGGTACCAAAAAGAGGCTTGAACCGGGAACGGTTGTAAGCGCCCACACATCATTGATGGCATTGTATGTCGCGACCGTGGAGTTCTACTTCAACGGAGCCGACGGCATAGATGCATCCGTGACTCCGACAGCACCGTACTCGGTGACTGTCCAGGCATCGATACCCGTGAATCTGGGTGATTCGCCGTTCTATACTATAAACGGGGCTATGACGGATCCGGATACATATAAGCACGACACTAAGGGCGAGGACATGGTTTTCATGGGCTGGTACAAGTCTGTAGACGGAAGCACACCGCCCGTAACGACAGATGTGATGTATAAAAGCACAACGACGATAACAGCGAATGTAAAGCTTATTGCGGGCTGGGGTATAACCGTGGATTTCAGCAACAACGGTGTCCCCGGAATATCAGATACAGTCACGAGTAGCGAGTGGATACCCGGCGGCTATGGGTTCACTGTGCTGGAGGGGACTGTGTTCAGTTCAGCAGATACGCTGGAAATGGATATGCCGGAGCTGACCTTGGACGGGAAACCTCTCACCTCCTGGTATGACAAGAGTACCGCACCGTACACGTGGTACACGCACAATGTCACGGAGTACACGTACAGCGTCACGCTTACTCCGGAATTCGGGGACCTCTTCCAGTTCAACATGATGGGCGGGGATCTGGGCGTAGTCAATGTTGCGTACACCGTCGGGGATGAGTTCTCGATAGTGCTTGAACGTCTGTATGAGAGTCTTCTCATAGGCTCAACATATGTTGATTTGACCAAACCGGGACTGTATTATGACAGAGATGGGGCGGCTGTAAGTCCGGGAGCAAAACCAAATGCGGTCTGGTACAAAGATGACGGTGCCGCCGCAACGGATAATACGACGAACCCCGCTATAATCTACATAGGCAACCAGGGCAGCCTGGTGACATGGGGATCGACCGATCAGATAACGGCATCAACAGACGCTTACGCGTACATCAGGTGGATGGCGGATGTGAGTTTCGACAGAAACGTCCCCTCCCCGGATGCCGGGACCACTGCGAACCCGACAACGATAACGGGCATCGATGAAGGCACCGCCTTCTCGACACTGTCTCCGTTATCGGTGCTCCAATACAACACGGCCGGGGACAAGACGTTCAAAGGCTGGTATGTCGGAACGACACAATACGCCGCCCCTGACGGAACCGTTGTCGCCGGTGCTCCCGCGGTCACCGAGACCGTGACCCTCGTCGCGAAATGGAGTGTCGAGGTCAAGTTCTATTATACCGGGACATACAGCGGTGCCGGTGCGGGATCCGACAGTGGCGGCACTTACGTCATAATAGAGGTCGCATCAAACAACAAAGTCACCGCGCCGTCGATTTCCAAGATGGGTTTCATCAATGGACACCTGCTTTGGTATGAGAACGGATTCACGGGGACAGTCCCGGTGAATGTCCAGAATTTCAACGGACCGGAAGGATTCGATATGGCCCAGGACATATTGGTGAACAAGACACTTTATGCGAGATGGTATGCTGAAGTAACGTTCAGCGTCACGCCCGCAGCGAGCGGTTTCTTCACTTCCGTGATCAAGTATGTGCTCGAAGGGGCCCATCTTGGGGACATCGCAGGTGACTTGGACCCGTACGCGGGAGACAGTCAGAGGGCCGACTGGAAGTTCATAGGGTGGTTCGACATAAGTTCTGCTTCGGGTTATGAGGATCTGGGAACACAATACTATCGGACCTCCTTCGACTACCTGCAGAGCGGTGGCGCACCGCCGTCCGACAGTACCTCAGAAGCAATCGTCAGGAACATAACTCTGAACCGGGAATACGTCGTGCTGGTGGACTTCGACTCGGGATATGACGGGGCGGCATCGATCCCCTCGAAATACCTGCGCGTCGAAAAACCGCTTCCGGCTAACAGTGATGAGAGATTCACTCCCAAGCCGGGCAGATCGGGTGTGACATTCACCGGATGGTATGATCTCTCCGTGGGAAAGAAATACACCGAGAATGTCCCCGGCAGCGATGCTCCGAATGCGGAACCTGTAACGAAATCGATGACTCTGACAGCAACATGGCTGGTGGTCGTGAAATTCTTCGACCTCCCCGTGTATCTGACGGCAGGTCTGCAGTTCGCATCTACCGCGATGGTGGTTTGGGAAAACGGCCCGGACGGCAACCCCGGAACCGCCGACGACTACTTCGAG
The DNA here is from genome assembly GCA_031287135.1 of Candidatus Methanoplasma reticulitermitis. Taxonomy (GTDB): domain Archaea; phylum Thermoplasmatota; class Thermoplasmata; order Methanomassiliicoccales; family Methanomethylophilaceae; genus Methanoplasma; species Methanoplasma reticulitermitis. The sequence continues at coordinate 24,769 of JAITTK010000034.1, read as the reverse complement.
ATGCCCGAAGGCACGACCATAAGGCAGTTCATAATCGTCGACCCGTCAGCGGCCGGAAGGACCTTCGTGTCATGGTTCGCCGAACAAGGGACGGCGAATGGTCTGTACGCTATAGGGGATATTTTCTATGGTCTGTCGGATAGGATATCCGCCGACGTCACTCTCACGGCAGGTTACGGATACTCGGTGCACTTCGATACCAACGGAGGGACACCATCATCGATCCCCGATGCGATGGTCATAGAGGGGCAGAGCATCCAACTGCCGGAAACGCCTGCCAAAGGCAGGCTGACATTCAGCGGATGGGATGACACTTCGACCGTTCTGGGTGCGGGGGAAACCGTGACCCCGAACGGCGAAACGACCTATTCGGCCAAATGGCTCGTCGTCGTCAAACTGTATGACGGCATCTCGATGACCTCGATAGCGACCTTGGAGTGGGATGAGGACGATGGACCTGACTTCGATTATGCTACCACAGCAGGTACCGGATACGACGGTGGCGTCACGGAAGTGAAGATAACGTGGACCGACGGTTCCGGTATGCACGAGGTCACACTGTCGAAGTTCATAGACAGATACGACAGCACCGCTCAGGATTGGGTCTCGCTGTATTCCGTGTTCGACGGATGGGTCGATCCGTTCACGGGTCAGAAATTCGCATCGACGGGCGATCTGGAAACATTGCTGACAGGTTCCGCGGATTCGGCGGCTCTGTTCGCGACATGGAAAGAGAGGGCAAGGTTCTACGAGGGCAGCACCCTTCTTCAGACAGACTATGTCGAATCCGGAGAGTATCTCGGCACGGCCGCCCCGTCGGCGTCCGGATGGGCCGATCTGTACAATCCGACGTCTCCCCTGAACCCCAGCACATACAGGATAAGGGACAGCGGGGACTTCGTCGCGATCGAGTTCCTGACCGTGACGTTCGAAGGTAACGGCGGGACCCCCGCACAGCAGGTGTTCCAGAACGTGATATCCGGTCAGATGCTGGGCCTAATCGGCAACGTTCAGGAGCCGACACGCAGCGGGATGTATTTCGCCGGATGGTACAAAGGGGATGTCAAGTATTCCTTCACCGACAGGATCTATGAAAACGCTGTGTTCACCGCGAAGTGGCAGTCTACTCCTGTGGAGAGGTACACCATATTCGCATCCGCACATGCGGATGCGAGCATTTCTCCGTTGGGGATGATCAGCGTCATGCGCGGGGATACCATCTCCTTCGACTTCAATGTCAAGAAGGGATTCACGCCGGTCGTGACCGTAGACGGTCACGTGGTCAGCCACGGCAGGCTGTCGTCGTATACGTTCAGCAATGTCCTGTCCGACCACAGCATCGAGATAAGTGTCGGGGATGCTGACAGAGGCACCACGGACAAATTCCTTTATGTTTACACCAACGGCATGGGAGATGTGTTGTACAGTGTGGACGGGTCGTCCTTCGTGAACTATGTCCAGCCGCTCCCGTTGCATGAGGGGACCGAATATTTCCTGAAGGCCGTCCCGAAGGCATCCAGCCACTTCAATTACTGGAGCGGCAATGCATCCGGTGGCAATCCGGAGTTGCACATAACGTCCGACGGGTTGAACAATATCAACATCACCGCGAACTTCAGCAGCTCTTCCGGATTCTTCGGAGGCAGCGGAGAACTCGGGATACTGAACCTGATATGCGTGGTCCTGTCCATAGTGATCGGTCTGATAGCGGTGACTCTGGCGCGCAAGAGGGACTTGGATGGCACGGGAACAGGCAAAGCTCTGAGATTCGGGGCACTGTTCATAGCGCTGATATCCGCGGTCATCTTCATCCTGACCCAGGGATTCGGAGGACAGTATGTCCCGTACGACGAATGGAGTATCGTGATGGTCATACTGACACTCGTGACACTCGCCCTGGCATTGGTGAGCATAAGATATGATTATGTGAAGGAATGATCGTCTTAGAAACATATTAACCGCGGACGGGGCTTTCGCCCCGCCGCTTACTTTATATTTTGGAATCGCACCACAGCCCGGCTTTTTTATAGATGGTTCCATACACAATGTTAAATATCCTTATTAAATCCGTTTTTCATGGTCGTCCGCCGAATCAATGCCGGTTCATCTTCCGATTCTAACATATATCTGATAATCGGCAACAGAACGGCCCTCATTGACACGGGGACAGGTACGGAGAACTCTGAGAACATAGCCGAGATAAAAAACGTCCTGGGAGAGAGGGGCCTGGATATGATAATCCTCACGCATTTCCATTTCGATCACATCGGAGGTCTGAACGGGATGCTGAGGGAATTCGATTCCGAGGCGTTCGCGGGAGCGGGCGATGCCCCGTACATAATGAACGGGGATCCCCGCTACATCCTGTCGGACCTGTTCGGCAGAGATTACGAACCTGCCGATGTGACCGAATTGATGGACGGGGACATCGTGGATCTGGAAGAGCACAGGTTGCGTGTAGTGAACACTCCCGGACATACTTGCGGCGGCATATGTCTGTATGATGAGGTCACCCACTCGCTCTTCTCCGGTGATACGGTGTTCAGTTACGGTGTGGGAAGAACCGATTTCCCGACAGGTTCGGCGCGAGAACTGACCGAATCTTTGAAGAAACTCAGCAAAATCGACGTGAAGATGCTGTATCCTGGGCATTCGGAGATATCGTCCGACGGGAACAGAGCCGTGAGGAGCGGTCTTTTGATGATGGGAGGTGTTTTTGATTGAAAATGGTAAAGTGTGATTGTACGAATGGTTTTGACAGAATATGTGAAGAGGCCGCCGCCGAGGCCGCAGAGGAGATAGCTGCGGGAAACCTCGTAGTTTATCCGACGGAGACCGTGTACGGCATAGGTGCGGATGTGTTCAACGAGGTCGCCGTGAAGAATCTCTATATGGCGAAGAACAGGCCGTTCGATATGGCCCTTTCCGTGGCCGTCAGCGATAAGAACATGATGGAGAGCATAGCCGTTCTGGATGAGAATGCGGATAAGCTGATCAAAGCGTTCCTCCCCGGTCCGCTGACGATAATAATCGAAAAGAAGCCCGAGATACCGGACATGGTGACGGCGATGTCGAAGAAGGTCGGGATAAGGATGCCGGATCATCCGGTCGCGATGGAGATCGTGAAGAGATCGGGACCGATAATAGCGACATCCGCCAATCTGCATTCGCATCCGGATGCGACGGACATAGACTCAGCGGTCAGAGACCTCGGTCAAACGGTCAGCCTGTATGTCGATTCGGGACCCAGCAAACTGAAGAAGCCGTCCACGATAGTGTGGATAATGAACGGCGAGGTGGAGATAGTGAGGCAGGGAGCAATATCGGTCAAGGACATCGAGGAGATAATCAATGCTTAACGATGAGGACCATTCCAAACTGAGAAAAGCGGGAGAGATTGCTGCGGTGGCAAGGGCCATCGGCATGGACATGGTGAAAGAAGGCGGGAAACTCCACGATGTCGCGCAGGAAGTGGAAGGGTACATAAGATCGAAAGGTTGCGGTCTGGCATTCCCGTGTAACATAAGCATAAACGAGGTCGCGGCCCACTATACCCCCTGTGTCGATGACCGGAAGGTCTTCGAAAAGGGGGATGTCGTCAAGATCGATTGCGGTGCCGAGATCGACGGACACGTGGGCGACACCGCCGGCACCGTCGAAGTCGGCACCAAAAGATACAGGGACCTGATAGAAGCATCTAAACGCGCGAGGGACACGGTCGCGGAATTCATAGGATCCGGCACACCGATATGCGAGATCGGGAGAGCAGTCGAGATGAGCATGCATCTGGACGGCTTCAAACCGATACAGAACCTGTGCGGGCATCAGATAAAGCCGTACAACCTGCATGCCGGGGTTTCCATACCGAACTACGACGATGGCAACACGGACCGACTCCTTCCCGGGATGATCGTGGCGATCGAACCGTTCGCCACTAACGGCGAAGGTATGGTGATAAACGGTCCGCCTGGCAACATAGTGAGGATAATCAGGGAAAAGAAGCTCGCAGACCCCAAGGCGCAGGAGTTCTTCGAGTATGTAAGAGGAGAATTCAAATCATTCCCTTTCTGTGCCAGGAGCTGTGATATCCCGGATGCCGAGAAACACGTCAAGACTCTGCTGAGGCACGGGGTGCTCTCGGGATATGCGCAGATGGTCGAAGCGAAGAGGGGGATGGTATCCCAGCACGAGCATACCTTCTACATCATCGGAGAAAGAGCCGAGGTGACAACCCTTCCATAAAGGTTTATCTATTATCTGACGCTACGTGACCCCAACAAAGCCGATGTTGCCAAGCCTGGTCAAAGGCGATGGACTCAAGATCCATTCTCGTAGGAGTTCACCGGTTCGAATCCGGTCGTCGGCACTTCATCATCATATATGTCACGTATCTCATCGGGAGTTTACCCGCAAACCTAAAAACGGCACCATTCGACATTAACGGTCGTATGCGTCCTCTGTCAACAAGCCGCTTTCCATATCGGTGCTTTTCCAAAGCTTGAAACATTGTTTCCGTGCTCGCGTCCCTACCATTCCGGATAATCGCCGGCAATGTCCGGGCGACTGTAAGGAAGATACCAGACCAGATATCCCGAAAATGATTTTTACTAATGCACCATCAACCTCCCATGGGCGGTGACCAGTTGTTCGGTTTCGCAATGGTGGCCATGGGCGGGGCGATCGGAGCAGTCCTGAGATACGGGATACTCCAGATTATGTCTCCGGTCGGGGATATCAACTGGGGAACGTTCGCGGCGAATTTCATCGGATGTTTCTTGATATGTTTCATATTTTTCAGGTTCGCCGATATGGGAGAGGCAACCAGGGTGTTCCTTTTCATAGGGGTGTTCGGTGCTTTTACAACCATGTCGTCCGTGTCCATCGAGATGGTACAGCTTTCAACGGCCGGCATGGCATGGCATTCGTTCCTGGTTTTCCTGCTGAATGCCATAGTATGTCTGGGTGCGGGGTTCCTCGGCAGGAATGTCGCTCTGTTTTCTCTGTGAGAACAGGAACCTTTAATAAGGGACATATAATCCCCGCCATAACGTAAACTCAGGACCCGTCCACGACGAACACTGAGAGCGCGTCCTGACGGACATGCGCTTGGATACTTCCCCGCGGGGAACATTTACGGAGGAATGAAAAATGGCGAAACCAAAGAAGGATGCGCCGGAGACCGAAGATGAGAACTTCAACTTCATAGTCCGTATCGCGAACAGCGATATCGATGGGAAGAAGAGGACGGTAATCGGGCTTCAGAGCATAAAAGGCGTAGGCAAGAGGGCATCACAGATCATAGCCAAGAAGGCTGACGTGGACCCGACGACGAAAATCGGAACGCTCTCGGATGATAAAGTCAAGGAACTCGAGAAGTTCGTCACAACATATGTCGAGTATGCCCCCCACTGGGCTGTCAACAGGCAGATGGACTATGAGACCGGAGCGGACATGCACCTGATAGGTAATGACCTGGATATGATCCAGAAGGACGATGTCAACAGAATGAAGATGATCCGCTGTTACCGCGGGATAAGACACGAGACCCATCATAAGGTCAGAGGCCAGAGGACCCGTTCCAACGGAAGGAAGGGACTGACCATCGGCGTCCAGAGGAAATCATCCTGAGGTGGTATGAATGGGAGATCCAAAATTTTCACGCAGGTCCTATGACACACCTTCTCACCCTTGGCAGGGAGAGAGGATAAAGAGAGAGGTAGAGGTTGTCCGCGAGTTCGGCCTGAAGAACAAGACCGAGGTATGGAAAGCGGAGACAGTCCTCAGGAACTTCAGGAAACAGTCCAGAGAACTGCAGGCCCGTCTCAGAGGAGGCGATGCACAGGCCAAGATCGAGGCCGATGCACTCATAAGGAAATGTTCCCGCATGGGGTTGCTGCCGGTCACCGGCTCAACTCTGAACGATGTCCTGCTCCTTTCGGGGAACGATATCCTGTCGAGGAGACTTCAGACGGTCGTTTTCGCGAAAGGTCTGTCAACGACCATAAAACAGGCCAGACAGATGATAACACACGGCCACATACACATAAACGGTCACAGAGTGACCGTTCCCGGATATATCGTGACCAGGGAAGAGGAGGCATCCGTTGTATACTGCGATGTCTCTCCGTTCACCGATGAGATGCACCCGATGAGGGTATCCGCAGAGCAGGCAGCCGCTAATGCTTCCATCAAGGAAGCGGCGGCGGCGAAGGCTGCGGCGGAAGCGGCAGCAAAGGCAAAGGCCGATGCGGAAGAGGCGGGTATAACACTTGAGGACGGTGAGGTATGATGACAGCCAAATGGGGAATAGCAAACATATATGCGAGCTACAACAACGTCATGATTACTCTTACGGACATCACCGGTGCCGAGACCATCGGAAAGGTCACCGGCGGAATGGTCGTAAAACAGGCGAAGGACGAGTCTTCGCCGTACGCAGCCCAGAAGGCTGCTGAGAAGATCGCGGAGGTTGCGAAAGAGAAGGACATAGTCGGGATACACGTAAAGGTACGTGCTCCCGGCGGAAATAAATCAACCTCCCCGGGTCCCGGGGCACAGGCGGCTATCCGTGCCCTCGCAAGGGCCGGACTCAAGATCGGACGCATTGAGGACGTTACACCAATCCCACACGATGGTACCAAGAAGAAGGGCGGTCGCAGAGGGCGCAGGGTCTAAGGGGGCACTCCTATGGAGATAGAGATATGCGAAATGGAGGATATGAAAGGCAGTTTCATACTGAAGAATTCATCTCCTGCCATGGCGAATGCGCTCAGAAGGACTATGCTCACCCACATCCCCAAGATGGCGATCGACAAAGTCGAGTTCCATCTCGGACCGATAATGGTCGACGACAAGGAGTATGAGAGTGTAACCCCACTCTTCGATGAGATCGTGGCACACAGGCTCGGGATGGTACCCGTACCGACAGACTACGGTCTGTTCTCGTTCCAGGAAAATTGTCCATGCGGAGGCGAGGGATGCCCGAATTGCACCATCATGTACAGCCTCAATAAGATTGGACCGTGCACGGTCCTTTCAGGTGACATGATGCCTTTGGGGAACCCCGACCTCGCGGTCAAAGACCAGTTCATACCCATTGTGGAACTCACGGACGGACAGGCTGTGCTGATCTATGCGACGGCGGTGATGGGGACAGCCAAGAAGCATGTGAAATGGCAGGCTGCATTCGGAGTCGGATACAAATACGTTCCTGAAGTACACATAGACGAAAGCAGGGCAGGAGACCAGGATCCCCTGGATTCCATAAAGGTATGTCCCAGAAACGTCTTTGAGATAAAGAACGGAAAACTCAGGGTGGTAGATGTCTTGAACTGCGGCATGTGCAGGCAGTGCGAGGTCGTTTCCAAAGGGGCTGTGAAAATCGATGCGGATGACACCAAGTTCTTTTTCAAGTACGAAACCGACGGCTCTTTGACGGCGAAGCAGGTTCTGGACAAAGCGACAGAGATACTCTCCGTACAGTCAGAGGACGTGTTCGCGCATATCGGGGAAGAGAAACTCTGAATACAAACAGGGCGCAAGCCCTTTTTCAATAGAAATCGGACAGTTTGCATTTTTTGACTTTGTCGTTGTTGAACACGGAGTTCATGCTCATCTCAAGTATCATTATTCTTTCCTTGGTATAATCATCAAGTTCGTACTTGTCGCTGATCATCTTTGAGACTTCAAGGTACTTCTTCACGCTGGCCTCATGAACCGTGAGCGTAAGCTGGTTCCCGCACCTGCAGACACCCGCAAGAGGAACCCTCCTGTACTTATCTCCGCATTTGGTGCATCTGACAGTCTGTGTGCTGAAACTCCTCAGATTGCCGGCCATATCGGGAAGGAAGTGTTTTTTGATGACTTTCGTGGCAACATCCCTTTCGTCCACCGCACGTATCTTCTTTCCGAGATACAGCTGGGCCTCCATTTTATCGGTCATGCTCTCCAGAGTGGTGTAAGCGGAATTCTTGGGACCTTCGGATATGTCGCGGGTATCATGGGTGAAACCCAGACCTTCATACTGTTTCGGTGTCCCGACACGGCCCGAGATAAGATCCATTTTCTTCTCTATCTCTTTCGGGTCGCACATGTCCATCGCCGCTTTGTAGAACTCGAGGGGGTATTTCCTCAGACAGTCTATGTTGTGCGCTTCCTTATCGATCTCATTCGGGTCCAGTCTCGTGGTGAGAACCAGCGGAGCATCCATCAGTCCCCCCCTCCTGTCCGGCAGGAATAGCCTCGAGAAGTTCAGAAGTCCGTCAAGTGCCAGTATGATACAGTCCTCATCCCCGTCGCAGTTCCTTCTCTTCGCGGCGTGGAAAAAGGGGTGACCATAGCATCCTCTTATGTCCGAATACCCTATTATCCGGCAAAGAATGCAACCGGAAGTGTGGGGAGCAAGACCGAACGTCAGATGTCCTATGAGGTCGGTTCGGTTCTCAACTCCGTAGTATTTTTCCAGATTGTAGAACTTCTCCAGTTCGTCGTCGAGGAACTTTGCGATCTTAACAAGAAAATCTCCGCAGTCCTTTGACGGGATTATGTCTTGTACTCTCAGTTCGCATATCTGTTCATCGCTCGTGAGAGGCTGATTGTCCCAATCGTACGTGTATCCCAATTCGCGTGCCTTTTCAACACTGAGGCCGATCTCCCTCGGCCTGAAGTGGGTCAGGGGCACATCCGTCATATCGTATCTTATTGTACCGTCTTTGAAAACAGACACACCGTTCTTCGATCTGAGTATCCCTTTCTCGAGAGTCTCGGGGGTCTTCGTCCTCGATATCAGGCCTTCTACGCACTTAAGCTCATCCGGCGTTTTTTCGTCCAGATACAGGACTGCGTCTTGGTACTCCTTTGAGAGATTTATGTTCATTGTCGATGGCCCGGTGTTGCCGTATGTGTTCTTAGTGTTGGATGCGATTGTATGAGCATGACATGACCTGCACCATACGCGGTACGTTTGGGTACCGCACCGGGAACACATTCGTTTACCTATCTCTATGTTCAGGACAGGCTCCGCACTCTGGCTCAGAGGCATCTTGCTTTTGGATGCCTTTATGGCGGAATCAATGTCCCTGCCGTACTGCCCGTCCCTTCCGACCGGGAAAAGAGTGTGCACTTTGGGTGACATCTCCCTCTCCTTTGCCTTCTCGGGACGTGCCATCCTGGTTCCAATGCGGGTCCTAGCCTTTGCTCTGATCTCGAACCCGGCCGCTTTGCTGACGGCTGACAGGGTGTCATTGCCCTCAAGCTCCCTCACGGACACTATCCTGCCGTCAGCAATGCCGAGACCGAGCCCGTCAATCAGGGGCATCGAATACAGTTCGTCCACCACGACTTCGTTGCCTGAAACGCGGTGCGTGACGCACAGATCCTCCAGTGTCCTTTTGTTCAGCGGGTTTTTCGGGATTATCAGGTTCCTCTCGAATCTGCCCTCCGAAAGTATGTATGATCTGAGTTCTGCGAGTCTATCTATGCTCACATCGTACCAGAACAGGTTATATCTGGGATGGAGGGGGACGCCGAGCTGCGAGCACATCTCCTTTGCGCGTTCATATGCGGGGTTCTCCCAATCATCGGGCAGATCCCCTTTGGACAGTATCTCTTCCCTGTGCCACTCTATGGGATATCCGCATGGCACAAGAGCCTGATTATTCTCACAGAATTCTCCGAAAGGAACGAGTATCTCTCCGTTATCCACGATTTCTGCGATGTCCTTCTGCACGGCGAGCACGTCCTCCTTGGTCTGACATTGCACGAGGTCTCCGTTGTTCAGGAGGACGAATGGTCCGTCGAGTATATCGCACGGGGTGACAACGCAGGCTTTCCCGGGTCTTTCTGTTTTGACCTGGGTCCCGAGTGCCATGAATTCGTCCATGGCATACATGCTCGCTGGACTGAATGCCAGGGCCGCCAGCCCGGTTGTCCGTGCTCTCCCGTATCTCAGTCTGAATCCGCCTACTGCGGAAGGATGGCCGAATATCGGCCTTCCGGCAACCAAATCCTTGAGATACGTCGTAGAGGGCTGGACGCTTTTCTGCTTGTTGCCGGTTTCTTCAGGCATCTTATGCGCTTCGATGTACTCTCCGATGAAATCCCAGCCCTGTATTCCCAGTTTGTCCACGTGCTTCTTCAGTTTGGATGCCTTCTGGCACATCCCCTCTGCAATGACCAGGCATGCACCGCCCCTTACGCGGTTGGTCTCTATCCTGGGAAGGTCCCTGTATCCCGATATCTCCATTGTCTCCGTACCCTCTCCGTCTATGCAGATGGGGCAGTTTTTGACAATCAGTTCAATCTCCTGGGGAGTCGGAGAGAACTGAAGGTGCTGACATTGTTTGTACAAAGGTATCTCTTCATCGAATCTCGCGATCTCTTCCTTCGTCGGGATGTATTTGCCGATGCCCAGCGCCTGACGCACCATATCCGCGATCAGGACACTCATCGCCTGTCCGGTACCGCCCGCCGCACGGATCGGTCCGGCGAATATGAGGTCGATGTAAGATGAGCCGTCGGAGTTCGTCTTCAATTTCGTATCAGCAATGCCTTCCAGCGGTGCGACCAGAATACCTTCGGTGAGAACGGCAAGGCCGACTCTGACGGCCCTGTCGACGGCTTTTTCAATGCTTTCCGCCGGCCTGTTGGCTATCTCTTTTGCAATCATCAGGGCAACTATTTCGCGGTTTTCATGCTCCTTTGTAAGCCTTCTTATGTCGTTCGCGACCCCTTCGACACTGTAATCCTTCAGCAGTTTCTCGACACGCGATGCGAGATCCTCCGCTTGCGGTATCTCCACATATTCTTCGGGATCCTTGCCCTGTTTCCGTGCAGCTTCGGCTATCTTGTAGCACTCGTCGTTCTTCTCGGAGAGCGATCTGAAGTATTCTTTCATCGCGTCGCTGGCTGCAATATCTCCCATGCGTCAGACCCCTTAGGATTCGACCGCCCTTTCTCTGAATATCGCTCTGAGCAAATTCAGTATCTTCTCGGTCAATTCATTCATGCCTTCTCCCGTCTCGGCGGAGAAACTGATATCGCCCGTACTTCTTTTGATGATGTCGCTCTTGCTTTCGGCGACTATTATGGGCACCTCGCCGAAGTTCTCCTTCACAGTCTTCAGCAGAGCATTCTGCTTATCAAGGTCATAGCCGCAGGTCTCAGAAGGATCCAGGATGAAAAGCATGACGTCTGTGAGATATCTCAGGGCCAGTACGGCCTGTTTCTCGATATCGTTCCTGTCGTCGAATTCGCGGTCGAGGAGTCCGGGGGTGTCTATTATCTGGAATGTTCTCCATTCATCCTTTATGTGCCCTATTATTATCCCCTTTGTGGTGAACGGATACGGGGCCACCTGAGGGGCCGCGGTGCTCAGTTTGGCCACCAGACTGCTTTTGCCGACATTCGGGAAACCGGCGACCACGACGGTGGGTACGTTCGGGTCGATGGCGGGAAGCTTCCTGAACTTGTTCTTTGCGTCCTGAAGGAAAAGAAGATCGTCGCTGATCCGTTTTATATGGGACGACATCCTCCCGTAGAAACTGTTCTTGATGCTCTCGATCATATTGGGGTCTTTTGTCCTTCTCACATCCCGCAGGGAATCGTTCTTGAGTTTATCCACCCTGCCAGATGCCCAGTTGAGGGCGCCCAGGGCCTTCTTGTATCTGTCAATCCCTATGATGAGGTCGATCAATTCGGGGAGGAAATCCTCTTCTTTCTCGATTCTCGGAAATTTGCTGATATAGCCGTTCAGAGTGGAGACGATTATGTCCCCGGATGCGGTTATCTTGGCAAGGGCGGTTTTCTTCTTGCCGTCCAATGCGTCGGTTCCTTTTTTCGTTATCTTGGAGGCCCTCTTGAACGATTTGTCCATAAGCTCGTCCGCGGAGAGTACGGTCGGTACTCTGAAACTCATTCCGGCCATGGGAAGATTATACGCATCATCTATAATTAAACATGGGTGCCCTCCATTTTCTTTTTCATATCAGGCGCCTCCGATCACACCGATGTGAATGTGGCTCTTAAGAGCCAGAGATCGGATTCAAGCGTCTTGTCCGCATTCTGCGATGACGGTATAACGGCAGACGGGCAGTCCATGATGATCACTCCCGCGGTGACCTTCCACTCCCCGATGTCCGAACCCACTATACGGCACAGACCCGAAACATTGCTGTTGATGTGCACGCCGAGCCTCACGTTTGGGTATGTCTCGGTATTCTTCATGAATCTTGGAGACGTCATGCCGGTGTAGACGGTCACCCCGAGGTACAGATTATCGGTCAGGACCTCCTTCGGTCTGAGGCCGTACGGATTCTCGATGTTGAGCAGAATCGATTCTATCTCCCCGACAAGATATTTCAGTCCATCTTCGACGAATCCCGAGTCTATGAACAGCGCGACCCTGACCCCGGTGCAAACCGTCGAACTCACATCGGTGATTTCCAGCGACACAAAGACGGAAGCTTCAACGAGACAGCCGGCCAACATCTCTATCCCCGAGGTAAGCGCATGGTGTATCGCCGCCTTCAGGAACTCCGAGAGGTCCCCCGTGCTTGTCAGTTTCTTCATCTCCCCCATGGTCTTGACCGCAGAGTCCTTCAGAATCTTCAGGACCTGTGTCCTGACCATCTCTCCGCTGACCAGCCCTCCGCAGTTGCCAGTCCCGGGTGTTCCATCCGCGAACGTCCAGTCGATCGCACCATCCGCGACCCTCTGCCACGTAAAATCATCGTTCTTCGAATCCTTCTTTTCAGGGGTCTTATCAACCTCGAGGCCATCCGGCGACCTCAATATCACGTGCTCCCCGGACGACAGCAGCGAGGATCCGGAATTGTTGAGGAAAGATCCCGGAAGGATGATGATCTCTTTCTGTCCCGGGGACAGAACGAGTCCTGTCAGAGTATGGATCTTGGTCTTCGGGTTGGAGCCCGCGCTCACCGTGTAACCGTTGAGATCGACGGTGGATTTCGTTGCGTTGTATATCTCAATCCACTCCCCGTCCTTGTCCTCTCCGGAAGGATTCAGTTCGAACTCGTTGATGAGTATCCCCGTCTCGAAAGGTATGTTGTATTTCAGTTCCACTCCCGCATCCAATGCCGCCTTCGCCCCCGGTATCGGCAGCGGTATGTTGGACAGGATGGTCCCCAGTGCGGGGATGTCCGAGAGCGAGAACTCAACGCGCTGATATTGGACGAGATCCGGGAGCAGGACATCGAACGCCACGCCTCTGACGTGTCCGTTGATTGAGATCATGTGAGGGGTGGATTTCATGAGCGGATCGATATCGGCGGAGACGCTCCAGTTATTCCCCTCGATCAGGGCGTTGCCAGTCAATATCATCTCCTTGTCCGAACCGGAGCCTTTCTGTTTTATCGTGACCGAACCGGATACATGAAGGCCGCCTATGGTACAGCTCATCGTGACGGTCAGCAGTGTTTTGGTATTATTGACCAATGTGGAGAGTTTTGTCGTGAATGTCAGGGCGAATCCCATGAATGAGAACCCGACCGTCTGCTTCGACGCGTCTATCCCCACTATCCACTGAACCGCGTTAACCGCCGCCTCAAGGATGCTGTCGAATATCCAGCTCAGTGTATCCTCCACGAAATCGGCGATCATTTCCAGCGGTTCCATCAGGACAGTATACAGTTTCTGTACCACCGAAGCGACATATTTCGAAAGTTCCATCAATGCGGAGTTCAGTATCGAAAGCGCGTCCGTTATCATGGACATCACCTTACGGAGGGGTTCCAGAATGGGTGAGAGCAGTTTGATCAGGACATTCCATGCGTCCTCCAGGAGTGTGTTGCTCGGTTTGTAGCCGCGGACGCCTGCCAATTCCCATCCGCTCACAGTGACGATCTTCAGCTGAAGACGTACTTCGGACGATCCCCGGAGCACCGAGTCCGATGTCCCCATTGTCGATTCAAGGATCCCAGAGCCCTCGATCACGTATTCAAGATCGTCCTCGAGATAGATTGAAAAAGCCGTGGAGTAGGACGCACCCGTTGTGTCATTGAAACCCACGTAGTGGATGCAGTCGGAGAGGTTGTCGTTCGGACCGGCGATCTTCACCTCGGGCGATGCATCATATTTCAGCCGCAGTTTTTCGACGGAGGTCCTGCCGTCTGAGCCCGTGAGCCTGAAGCTGTCTGTTCCCGGAAGATCGATCGGTCCGCTGTATGAATTTATATCCGTGTTTTTTTGAGCCTCCGTGCAAATGGTCCTTATCCTTTCCGGGATGTCCGTCATTATGTCCATGTAGAATATGCCGCCGGACAGGATCGAGACGCATATCTTCTTAAAGACGCCGGACTGCTTCTCCGGTACCTCTGCAAGCGCACTCAGGCCTCTTAGACAATCATTCACGGCATCCCCGTAATCGGAAATCGTTTCTTCGACGCAACCCGCCCTCATGATGGAATCTACGGCAGTGTTGATAGATCTGTCATCATATCTCACGCCTGTGCCGTCCAGATACGATCTCAGTGCGGACTCCGCCGATGATCTGATTTGTTCCACGAACGAGTCCAGGCCGTATATCTTCCCGAGATTATCCGAAATGACCCTGAATATCGCAGAATGAAATGGATCGGATATCCGTTGTTCATCTATGGCACTCGACATTATCCTCTCTGCCTCTGCCGCTCCTTCCTTGAGTGCCCTGTCCACCGCCGAGAAGACGGATTCCATGAAACCTTCCTCATCTGTCCGGTCTATCTCCGTTCTGACGGTCCCGAGTGCTTTCGACACCCCGATATTGACGGCGGCGGAGTTGATGACATTCCTGAGCCATTCCCTTATTCCGTTTGTGTCCCCCCTGTAATCGCTTTTGAAATCGGATATCCCTTCCCACGCCATCAGGTCGACGGAAGGATAATCGGGCCGTATCGTCAGAGAAGGCACGGATATGGCATCGTTGCCGACATTGATGACGAACCCCGGGACAAAGATGGTCGCAGACCTTCCGCTGAACAGGTATCTGTAATGTTCCGCGTCCAGCCCGCTGTCGGCCATTATGCTTTCTATGTACGGGGCAGCCGAGAACTCGTTTTTATTGGTGAAGAAGCCCTTCAGCGAATCCCATGCGTTCATAAGCCCGTCTGCGACAATGTCCGCCCCTTCCATCACGACATTGCCGTAAAGATAGTCCGACCATTTCAGGATCAGATCGTCAAGCACGGATATGAGTGCCTGAGCGTATATCGCGGATATGTCGATGTCCAGATACCCGTCCCCCGCGATCATCCTGTCCGCGATGTCGATCCTTTCCGAGTCCGCATCCAGACCTTCGGGCACGGACCGGAACACCAGTAGTTCCAGGATATCAATGGAGTTCTTGTATGCCGATACCACATCATCCTTGGTTATTATCGATACCGTCCCCATATCACCGTGCTCTCCCAGGGCACCGTATCCGTTCAGGACCCTGTATTGTGCAAGGGCAGTAAGTTGATGGGTCATCATCTGTGACAGTGCGGATCCCTCTCCCGAGACCATGAGGTCGAAAAGCGACCCCTGTTCCGCGACGAGCGGCAGGGCGCATGTACCGTCCGTAGAGACGGCCACGGTTCTTACCGAAGTTCCAGAACCGGATACGAATTTTGCAGTGTAGTGGCCCACCGCCTTCAAATATGACGGTACAAACCCCTCTGTGAATGTATCGGAGGACACCATTTTAAGAGATTCCGCCTCAAGCACGAAATCGAAATCCATCATGGAGACCGCGACACCGCGATCCGTGTTCGGATAATTCGATCTCATCCACTCGGCCGACGATTCGCTGAACATCGTGGCTCTGTTGTCAAGCGACCCCCCTTCCGGATCGGTGCTTATACTGAAAATGATCTCCCCCAGCCCCCTCTCCACGGCAGTCTTCGTGCTTTCGATCGCGCGTTCCAGCGAATCCAGCTCCGTCACTATGTTCTCTGCCGTTTCCTCGATGTCCTTCGCCTGTGATACCATCACCCCATAGGCGGAACCCAATAACAGCAGAACAACTCCAATCACAACGAAGGGCATGTTTCCCCCTTTCGATCTCCTGATCCCTCTGGCCGTACGTCTCATGTATAATTCCCGGGCGACCACCGTCCGCCGCCCACATATAATGCGGGAATTACAGTTAGCGACGCAACATCGCCCGCCGTCGCGCGCGCAAGCCCACACGGCAAATATTATAAATCCTGAGTAGGTCTCATGCCTCGGTACCATGACTTCAACTATGCAGAATTATGCAGTCAAGAAGGGGCTTCCGAAGGAGACGAGATCGGTTTGTCCGGAATGCGGAAAGATCCTCGCCGCCAGTCTTTATGACAAAGACGGCAAGGTCTTTATGGATAAGACCTGTCCCGAACACGGAAGATTCTGTGATGTTTATTGGTCCGATACAGAGCTTTTCCTGCGGGCGGAGAAATTCGCCCACGACGGCGTCGGATTAAAGAACCCCATGGATAAGAATTTGAAGGACGGAGACAGCGTCCATATATTAATCGATGGTCAAAGAGTGGATATGCTGACATGCTCCGCTCTTGCGAACATCGATCTGACCAACAGATGCAACATGAACTGCCCCATATGTTTCGCAAATGCGAACCAGCAGGGGTATGTGTACGAGCCGGATTACGAGACCTTAATGAAGATGTTGGATGCACTCAGGTCAGAGGAACCCATAAAATGCACGGCCGTTCAGTTCTCGGGAGGAGAACCGACCATACACCCCGATTTCGTCAGGATAATCAAGGCGGCAAAGGACAGAGGGTTCGCCCAGGTCCAGGTTGCCACTAACGGGATTGAGTTCGCAAAGAAATACGACACCCTCAAGGATGCGTCGCAGGCCGGTCTGAATACGATATATCTGTCATTCGACGGCGTAAGCGACGACATATACCTCCAGGCAAGGGACAGAAAGATGTTCCAGGTCAAACTGGATGTGATTTCCAATTGCAAGAAACTGAAAGAGGAAACCGGAAGATGTCCCTCCATAGTGCTCGTTCCGACCATAGTCAAAGGCATGAACGATCACCAGATAGGCGACATGGTGAAATTCGCTTTCGATAATGCGGATATCGTACGCGGGATAAACTTCCAGCCCGTGGCGTTTACCGGGAGGATAACCAACGAGGAGGTGTCCGAAGGCAGGTTCACACTTCCGGATCTGGTGAAAGCGTTCCAGGAGCAGACGGGATACTCGACGAAGGATGACTGGTATCCGGTGCCTGTAGTGGCCCCCATATCGGACTTCGCCTCCATAGTGCTCGGAGAGAAGAAGGTCACATTCACCACACACCCCCACTGCGGCATAGCCACGTACGTCTTCATGGATGAGAATGGAGATGTGACACCGTTCCCGAGGTTCATCGATGTCGAGGCTTTCTCCGCGGGCCTGATGGAGATATCGACCCAAGCCGAGAAGGCACGTTTCAAAAAGCTATACCTGCTGAAACTGCTGAAACTTCTGGACAGGACCCTCATAGAAGAAAACCTGCCGGGCGGCATGACAAAGAAACAGTTCAAGAAAATGATGGGCAGCATCATGAGCAAAAAATCGAAGACCGCCCTTGCGTCATTTTCATGGAAGATGATGTTCTTCGGAGGTATGCACTTTCAGGACTCCTTCAACTACGATGTCGAGAGGGTCAGGCGCTGCGGTGTCCATTATATAACGCCGGATTTACAGATAATCCCGTTCTGTGCATACAACGGGGGGCCAGAATATCGTGCTGAGATAGAGAAGAAGTTCTCTATCCCTCTCGATGAGTGGAAAAAGAGGAATAAAAAAGGCGCCGAAGAGCTCGAGGCGGCTTTGGTGATCCCGGAAGATCAGAGGCCGAACCATCGAGGAGAGATATAATGAAAGTGAATTCAGACAAGTGTTTGCATTGCGGAGGATGTGTTGGATCATGCCCCGCCAATGCCATATTCCTGAACGATTTCGTTTTGGAATTCAACAGCAAATGTACGAAATGCGGAAGATGCGTCAGGATATGTCCTGTCCACGCACTGTCGGCGGAGGCGGTCAGATGAAGACCTACGAATGCGATGTGGTCGTGGTCGGGGCCGGTCCAGGCGGCAGCATGGCCGCCAAGTTCTGCGCCCGGGGCGGTCTTGAGACCATAATCATTGAGAAGAAAGCCGAGATCGGCGCGCCGCTCAGGTGTGCCGAGGGGGTATCCAAAAAATGGCTGGAAGAGGTAGGTATCGAACCGGATCCCGCATGGATATGCGCCGACATGGTAGGTGCGGTCATAAGGTCTCCGAGCGGTCATGAGTTCAAACTCGACGAGAGCCATGCGGGTTCGGAAGTAGGCTATGTTCTTGAGAGGCATCTTTTCGACAAGGCCCTGGCAAAGGATGCCGCGGAAGCCGGTGCCAAGATAATGATGAGGACTTCATGCACGGGTGTCATAAGAGAGGAAGGAAAGCTCGTGGGCATCAGAGGCAAGAGCATGGGAGAAGAGATAGAGATACGTGCAAAGGCGATCGTCGCCGCGGACGGTTTCGAATCTCAGGTCGGGAGATGGGCAGGAATCGATACGAATCTGGAG
The DNA here is from genome assembly GCA_031287135.1 of Candidatus Methanoplasma reticulitermitis. Lineage (GTDB taxonomy): Archaea > Thermoplasmatota > Thermoplasmata > Methanomassiliicoccales > Methanomethylophilaceae > Methanoplasma > Methanoplasma reticulitermitis. The sequence continues at coordinate 6,227 of JAITTK010000034.1, read as the reverse complement.
ATGAACAATATCTGCTCATGCCTCCAGTACAGGATGGTCAATGCGGATATCGATCCGGAATACTGTGAGTTCGATATAGGCACTTCGATAGCCCCGGGAGGATATCTTTGGATATTCCCCAAGGGTAACGGAGTGGCCAATGTGGGAATAGGCGTGATGGCAAAACTGTGCAAGGATGCGGAACCGCAGAAGTACCTCGATAAATTCATCTCGAATGACCCTAGATTCAAAAACAGCCAGTCTGTTGAAGTGGTGGCCGGAATGGTCTCAACATGTCCCGGAATCGACTGTGCGGTCGACGACAATATAATCCTGGTGGGAGACGCCGCAAGGATAATCGACCCCATCACGGGCGGAGGGATATGCCATGCATGCAGGACCGGCATGTATGCGGGGAAGGTCCTGGTCGAATGCGCCGGAAAAGGAGATTTCTCCAAAGAGGCGCTTATGCCCTACGAGAAGATGTGGCGCGACAGGATGGAGGATAAGCTTTACAGGAATTGGATGGCAAAAGAGAGACTCGCCGAACTCGATGACGAGACCATCGATGAACTGGTCAGTCTGATCTCCGGTTCAGACATAAAAGAGGTCAACGTATACAACCTCCTGAAGGTCATAAAAGAAAGATTCCCCAAGGTCGTCGAAGGCTTTGAGGACCTGATATAAAAACGTGGCACCGCCACTTTATTTTTTTTTTAATCAATTTCATTTTTATTCGAGACTTTCACCCCGTCCACGCCTGTCTTGACAATGAACGGCATCCCGCCGCGCGAGCGGATGGCTTCGCAGACCTTATCCGGACGGTCGGTGAGCACGACCATGCTGCCGCCTCCGCCCGCACCGGTGAGCTTCGCACCGTATGAATACGGGACGGAGGCACTGACGAGTCTATTCAGTTCGTTCGATGATACGCCCAGAATCGACAGAAGTTTGTGATCCTCGGTCATGAGTTCTCCCAGTTTCACCACGTCATTCGATTCGATGGCGGCAAGACCTTCAAGCGTTATCTGCCCTATCTCATCGATGATATCGGAGGCGAAACGGTTGCCGTCCTTGTATTTCCTGACTTTCTCGACCAACGGCCCGGTCGCAGCCCTAACGCCCGTGTATCCTATCACGAATGTCATGGATGGGACATCGATCCTGGAGATTTTCCAGCTGCGTCCGTTCTTCGATATGTCCCAAAGTCTGTCCTCCTCGTTCCCGTGCACGTTGAGAGCTATCCCGTAACCGTTGGCAGACGCCGAGGTATCCATGGGACTTCCGCCGCCCTGGCTGAAATATTCCGCTTCGAAGGCTTCTTTCGCTATCTCCTCTTTGCTTATGGATCTGCTGTTCAGGGCCCTCATCGCGGCTGAGAACGCGACCGAGAGGGCCGCGGACGATCCCAATCCGGAGCCTGTGGGTATTTTGCTGTCCATATGGATCGACACCGGTACCATGTCGTTCCTGCTCGCGATGTACCTCAGATGGGGGTTGGCCCGTATATCGACGGCATCTCCGTTGATCTTGAACTCGTCATCCCTTCTCACGCTGAGATAGAATCTCCTGTTCATGGCAAGGGCTATGGCCGGTTTGCCGTATACGACCGCGTGTTCACCGAGTATCACGAACTTCCCGGGCGCCGAAGCGAAGATCTCGTTCATTCTGTCAGTCCGTATTTTGATAATGTTTCCCTTATAGCATCGTTCGGAGTCCTTTTGTCAAGCAACGGCTGCGGAATGTCCCACCACCGCTCCTCAAATTCCTCAAGGGCCATCTCGTACGCGTCATCATCCGGGAATTCTTCCCTCTTCACGGTCATGAGCGCCTGGTGGTGTTCTTTGAAAAGATCCACTTTGAATCTCTTGTTGGTAAGGGAGACGCCCAGGAACATGTCGAACGAGAAGGTGACCTCCAGCCCGATATCGATCTGAACGGAATCGCTGATCATATCAAGCACGCCGTTGGCGGTCATGCTGAATATCATTTTTCGTTTTGCTTCCTCGGGTATGTCCATGCCGTCTATCTCCGAGATCATCTCCCCGTACCACAGATCGTTGAGGGCAGAGACTCTGCCCGGGGTCTTCCCGTAGATCTGTTTGTTCTCCATCTCTTCTTCAGATTCTTCTTCGCACAGTCCGAAAAGCTCGGCGTTCGGATCATCGAAATTCATCCTTTCTCCCATTTCATTCCCTCCTCAGTTCTCCAATAGTTTCTTCCAGTATGTCCATTCCGGCATTGATCTTCTTCTCATCCGCGGCATATGAAAACCTGAGGTGCCCTTCCCCGTACTTTCCGAAGGATGAGCCGGGCGTGCATATGAGACCGTTCCCGGCGAGAATGTTGGCTAGCTCCTCCGACCTCATGTCGAGATCGTAAGAAGGAAAAGCATAGAATGCACCTTTCGGGGGTGTTATATGCATGCCGTCTATCTCATTGATCCTTTTTGTTATGAGGTCCCTTCTGGCCCTGAAAACATCTCTGGCGTTTTTGAGATATCCATCCATCACAGGCAATGCGTTCAGTATCCCGTACTGGGCCGGCATGTTCGGGCTGGCACATACATGGTATTGCATCTTGACGAGGTCGTTCATCACCTCTTTGCCGGTACATATCAGCCCCATCCTCCAGCCGGTAACGGCCATCATCTTGGAGAATCCGTTCACAACCACCGCTTTATCGAGATGGGACATGAACGAATGATGTTCGTCATCGTAGACATAGGCATCGTATACCTCATCCGAGAGTATCATCACACCCGTGTCCTCGGCCAGATCTAGAATGGCCTTGTATGTGGCTTTGTCCAGGACCCCCCCGGTCGGGTTGGATGGGCTGTTGATCACGATCATCTTGGTCTTTTTAGTGATCAGCGACGTGATGTCATCGATATCCGGAACAAAGTCTCCCTCCGTAAGCTTGTATTCGACAGGTATCCCTCCTGCCAGCCGCGTATGCGGGGAGTATATCACGAAACCCGGACTAGGAACCAGGACCTCGTCACCCGGGTCGATGAACGCCTGCGTTATCTCAAGCAGTGCGGACGAACCGCTCGGCGTTATCATGATGTTGTCGGCCGTCAGATCGGCATATCCGGAGAACCATTCCGCAACACCTCTCCTCAGTTCGGGTATCCCCGCGGTGGGACCGTATTTGTTCAGACCTTCGGCCGCCGCCCGGTTCATGCCGTCGATCGCCTCTTTGGGAGGGCACAGGTCAGGCTCTCCCAGACCGAGATTCACGGAATCCGGTCCGGCAAGATCGAACATCTTTCTGATACCCGACATTGGGATGGATCCGAGTCTGTCTGACACCTTCATGTCCGGTGTATCATCTGCATATTATATTGATTTGCGCAACATGATCGGATCGTGGGATGAATCTCAGATACCCGGCGTCCGAAGCACTCGGCGGTCCGATGATGATAAAGATGTGAGCGGCTGCGGGTGCTGGGCAGCACATCCTCGGCGGTCTTGTTCCGGGATGTTAATCTCACGGATTCAGTGGTCCATTTCCTTCCATCCGTATCTTTCCATGGAACGGATGAACGATGCCGCGGACAGAGGGTAGTGCTCCACGCCCTTGTCATCCGTGTATATGTTGGTGTTCTCGATGAACATCCCTCTTTCCACGCCGTATCGCTCCGACATCACGCTGTATATGGCCTTCGATTTCGTGTTCCGCCCGGATTTGACCTCTATGACAGCCGCGTCTCTGTCCATAGGTATTATGAAATCGGTCTCCAGACTTTTTTTCTGAAATGGTATGTCTCTATGCCGTTTTTTATAAGTGCTTCTGAAACAGCGTTCTCCATCAGGGCACCCTTATTGGCACATACGTCTCCGTTGAAGACGGACCATGCCGCCTGAGGCTCCATCATGCTCATCAGCAGCCCGGTGTCATGGTAGAAGAGTTTGAATGAGGACAGAATGGCATTTGAAGCCAACGGGATGCGCGGTTCCTGAAGATTGCAATCTTCAGTGAACGGTTCGAGGGAGGTGAATGCCCTCGGGCACAACTGTATCTCGTCGAAAAATATCAGTGTCTTCTCGGGTTCTATGGTCCTGCCTTCATATTTCAGTCTGAGCTTGGATATCAGAGCATCAGTCGTTATGTCTCCGTCGAAGACATCCTTCGCGGACTCATCGAGTTCGAAGTTTATCTCAAGAAAATAATCATAACTTTTTGCGAATTCCCTGGCCGAGTATGTTTTGCCGACCTGCCTCGCACCGAATATGACCAGACTCTTCCGGCCTTTCGATCCTTTCCATGTTTTCAATGCGGGATCGATCTTCCTTTTCATAACCAGCATATGGCACCGCATGATTGTCAATATTTTTACGGTGAATAATCAATACATTTTCAATATTATTCCAACGAATATTTTGTTGAAAACAACATCCTCACGACGAGGAGATCTTTGATTTGCCGTGTTCTCCCTGTATCGTCCGTAGGAATGTACATCTATGATATTCAGCGGTGATCCTCCCGTCCTGGCTGTGATGCCTCATGCAATCGTTTTTTCTTCCGGCCGATGTGTCTCCTCTGTCCGATCCATGTTCGTAAGACGAATCCGACCTGTTCGATGATAAGTCCGAAAACATCCTGAAACCGAGAAATTCTTTTAACCATTAAGACGTAACATACGGCGTTGATATGAAGGAATTCAGACAGAATATCGCAGACCTTCTGAAAGAGATCACCGATAATGAAAGTGAGACAAAGACCGAAGAAGACAGGAAGATGCACATGGTGATCCCGCTCCTGAACGCATTGGGGTGGAAAGGCGGTAAGAGGATCCACAGCGAATCTTCCGGCGACAGCCGCGGAAAGGACCGCGTGGATTATACGCTATCCAAAGATGGCAGGACCGTCGCACTCGTGGAATGTAAAAAAGACCTGGATGCCGACAGATCCAGATACAGGAAACAACTGGAGAGATATTTCAACACCGGAAACGAGGGCGCACGCCTGGGTATATTGACAGACGGATGCAGATACGAGTTCTTCTCGGATTTAGAGACCTCCAACAGAATGGATAATGAACCGTTCTTATCGTTCGATATCCACAGCATCACCGACGCGGATATAGGCAGGATGTCCTATTTTTCGCATGATTCATTCGATCAGATGAATATAAAGAGGATAGCTGAACATTCCAGGATATCCCGAACGCTGGATGCTGAAATGGCAAACCCTGCCGATAAGCTGTTGAATTCCATCCTCGGCATCGCAGGAGTGAAATCCAATCAGTGCAACAGAGATCATCTGAGGGCTGAAATGAGATTATATTCGAAATGCACGCAGACAGGACCCACAGAGACAGGCCTCCCCCGGTCGAACACTGAGGAAGATAACTTGTATTTCTCCCCGTCCCGAAAACTTGTCGGGAAACTATACGTCTCGAATGTCGGGACATACATCCTGTGCAAGGGTTCGGTATTGAGTGATATGCATGGGGAAGAAGGCTGTTACGAGTCCATCATCAGCAAAAGAAAAGGGTGCGCCGACCTCATAGATCGAAAATCTACGACATTGGAGGATATCGAGTTCGATACTCCTTCCGGAGCAGGTTCATTCATCGCAGGCACAAGCGTGAACGGATGGACCTTCTGGAAGACGGAAGACGGAACGGTTCTCGACGAGTTATACAACAGGGACGGCACCCGTAAAAAATAATATCCATGTATCGACGGTGATGTCCCGCCGAAGGCCGTTCGGTGTAAAGGCGGGATGAACCAGGAGGCCGGGCATAATTATTAACTCCTTGCGTGATACGCCGTCATGGTCAAGGTTAAGGGATGCGTATGGGCCATATGCGATGTGGCAGGGATCATACCTCTGGTGCTCGGAGCCCTCGGAGTGATATCGCTGATACCGCTCGGTCTCGCGCTGTCCGAGGTCCTTCTCGCAATCGGCATCGTTCTTATCTCGGTCTCGTCGGCATTCATTGCTCTGGACGGTTCCAGGCTGAAGAAGGAACACCGCGAATATGAGAGATTTGACAGGATAAGGGAGAATGCCCGTCTGGTGCCCGATGATCTCGAGGAAGGATACATGATAGATTATACGGCGGACCCCGATTGTGCCATAAGTTACAATCCGAACAAGCCGGAGCCGCAACCGTGCGGAGAGGAATCCGATGACGGTTTCTCGAACGGCCGGATAGTCGTACTATCAGAGTGAGGTGCCGAAATGTCGCAAAAACGTGCTCTGAACGGGGATATCCTCTATCTGATATTCGATGC
>JAITTK010000083.1 GCA_031287135.1 Candidatus Methanoplasma reticulitermitis | reverse complement strand
CGTGTTCGTCCTTACTGCCGAGGTATCGGAGGATATTGATGAAACTGCTCTTGCTCAGGTTCCTGTAGCAGTACGACCCCCTCACCAGATCATATGCTGCTTCCACATCCCATCTCTGGTCCAGGCTCATACCGACGACGGCCTGGGACAGTACATCCAGACAGTTCTCGGGTATTCCTACCCGATCTATGTCCCCCCTGTGCGCCGCGCGGCACATCACCGCGCATTCCACGAGGTCGTCCGGATCGAAAACGATCAGCCTCCCTTTGGCGATTTTGCCGAAACTGTGCCCGCTCCTACCTATCCTCTGCAGCCCCTTTGCCACCGATTTCGGCGACCCTATTTGACACACGAGATCCACGGAGCCGATGTCGATCCCCAGTTCAAGGGATGTTGACGATACCACACACCTTATCTCCCCCCTTTTGAGACGCTCCTCCACATCAAGCCTGGTCTCTCTCCCGAGGGAACTGTGGTGGACCTCCACGCTCTCCAGTCCTCTTTCTTTCAGTTTGTACACGACACTCTCGGCACCCGACCTCGTGTTCGTGAACACCAGCGTGGTCTCATGCTCATCTATGAGTTCTTTAAGCGTGTCGTACATCATGGAGTTCACGATGTCCGACGACAGAGTGGTCATGTCATCGGTCGGACATATCACTCTCAGGTCCAGTTCCTTCTTGGAATCGGATTCGATCAGTACAACGTCTCTCGGCTCCGTATCGGGTCCGCATCCGACTAGATACCCGGCTATCGCTTCGATCGGTGCCAGTGTGGCCGATAACCCTATCCTTGTGAAATCCGTCTCGCAGTGGTCTTTGAGACGCTCGAGCGTGAGGGAGAGGAACGCCCCTCTCTTGGAGTCGCAGATATCGTGTATCTCGTCGAGGATCACCCATTCGATGTTCCTCAGATTCTCTTTGAACTTGGGGGCGGCGAGCATCAGCGCGAGGGACTCCGGAGTTGTTATCAGTATATGGGGAGGATGCCTCACCATCTTCTGCCTCTCGTTCTGCGGAGTGTCCCCGGACCTCACGGCGACCTTGATGTCGGGCACATTCATTCCGTGCGCGGCCGCAACGGCCCTCATCTCCGCCAGCGGAGTGTTGAGATTCCTGTTGACATCGTTGGCCAGTGCTTTCAACGGAGAGACATATATGCAGTATGTTCTTTCCTCCAGCCTCCCCTCCGATGCGTATCTGGTGAGTTCATTGATGATGCTGGTGAACGCGGTGAGGGTTTTGCCCGAACCGGTCGGGGATGATACGAGTACGTTCTTCCTTTGATGTATGACGGGTATCGCCTTCGCCTGCGGTTCGGTCAGCCTGTCAAATCTCTCATTGAACCATGTGGAGATCAGAGGCTCCATCTGGCCCATTACCTCTTCCATTGAATACGTTCTATTGATTCTTTCCAACAATCTCACCGTGAATCCTTTACAGGTAGAATCAGGTAATATTTAGATTGAGTGCAACAATTACGGAGGGGGCATGGCCGGGAAAGGAGTGATATGGACCGACATGCCGATCGATTCTTCGAAATGAACACGCGATCGGTCGGGACAGCGGTTTTATGCTCCCCGCCACGAAAAGATATTAATGGGGTATACCCATTGAAAGCTGATGAGAAACAAAGTCCTGTTGGCGATAATCGCGGTCGCGTTGCTGACACTGGTATTGCCGATTGGCCAGGCCGATGCGGATGTCGCTGCCCCGAACTACGCGGTGGAAGGCTACGTGGCGGAGGGCGGAGGTACCGGTAAGATACCGATGGAAGGTGTAACGGTCCACATAATGGACTCACAGGGCACCGTCTTCGAAGACAGAACCAATGACAGGGGATTGTTCCGCATAGAAGTCTCATCAAACACGAATCTCTCGATATCGTTCACGGCCTTCGGATACACTGTGATATCCTGTCCGAATACATCCTCACAGCAGGGATCCGAGTATCTTATACTCAATCTCTCAACCGCCGCATACAACAGCACGACCCGCACATACACGATAACGTCGGCAGTCAGTGAGATGCAATGCGCGATAATGACTGCGTCCAACGGAGTGGTTGGCGGCGTGGTCTACCACGGCGGGGAAACCGTGAAGAATGCCACGGTCACCATGACTCCGATTGACGGAGAAGGTGTGTACAGGACGAACACGGACGACCGGGGATATTACGAGATCAAATGCCCGACCGGCGAATACACCCTCACAGCCAGCGGGAAGGGTTTCGAAGAGAGCAATGCGATAATCGTGAAGGTCACAAGCAGCCCTCTCACGGCAAATGTCACCATAGAAAAGAACGAGATAAAGAAATATCTGGGTCTGGACCTGGCCCACATACTGATGCTCATCGGGGTCATAGTCGGTATCCTCCTTGCTGCCGTGGCGTGGTTCCTGAGCAAGCGCATGAACGGACCGAACCGTCTGGAGATCTTCGAAGACAACGCAGAGGAAGACGAGGAGATCAGATATCCCTGATCAACCCGGACATCACATTCTCATACAGACTGTTGCCTTCCGAGTCCATGGCCACGATGAGCGGCCCCATGGCCTCGACCTCAAACCTCCACATGGCCTCAGCCATCCCGAGATCGGACCATTCGGGTCCCCGGACGCCGATGATTGATTCCGCGAGGGAAACCGCGGCGCCGCCGACCGCGGCCAGATAGACACAGCCGGTTTCAGACATCGCTTCACCCACTTCTGCGGACATGCCTCCTTTCCCGATGATGGCACGGATCCTGAATTTTCTTATCATCTCCGGTTCCGACGAATTCATTCTCGCGCTTGTGGTGGGGCCCGCGGCGACGACTCTCCATCCGTTGCCATCCCTGGCAACTATCGGCCCGCAGTGGTATAGCACCGACTCTTCGATGCCCTCCGGTACCGGTCTGTTCTGTCTGACATTCTCTATTGCTCTCTCGTGCATCCCGTCCCTTCCGGTGATTATATCCCCGGTCAGGTACACGGTGTCCCCGAGCTTCAGCTTCCTGACCGCATCCTCGCCAAACGGCGTCCTGAGTTCGATCACAGTTCGGCCCCCTGCCCGTATTCCACGTTATTGTCGGTTATACGCGCAACGGCCCTCCTCGTCGCCCAGCAGCCGATGTTGACAGCGACCGGAAGACTTGCCGTGTGGCAATATGCGGACCTTATCTTCACTCCCAGCACGGTGGTCGATCCGCCCAGCCCCATCGGGCCGAGACCGCTGCTGTTGAGCCTGACGAACAGGTCTTCCTCCAGCTCCTTCAGTACGGGATCGCCGTTATCGGAGTCCAGAGGCGACATCAGGGCCTCTTTGGCCATGGATACGCACTCGTCCGCCGTACCTCCGATACCGACCCCCACTATGCCCGGGGGACAGGGTCTTCCTCCGGCATCCAGAACGGAGTCCGCGACGAACCTCTTCACGCCCTCGATCCCGTCCGAGGGATTCAGCATGGCAAGCCTGGTCATGTTCTCCGAACCAGCCCCCTTTACCAACACGCTTATTTCGGTGAAAACATCATCCGTCGGTATGTAATGGATCACGGGCATGCCCTTACCGAGATTATCTCCCGGATTCCTTCTGGTCAGGGGATCGACGGTATTGGGCCTCAGAGGTATGATTTCGGTCGCCTTTTTCAGACCTTTTCTTATTTCGGCTCCTATTGAACTGTCGAATCTGCCCTTAACATAGAATATTGGTATGCCGGTATCTTGGCACATCGGACGGCCGAGGGATTCGGCCTTTTTCACATTGTCCATTATCGCACCCAGCTGCGTCCGGGCCATCGGGTCGTTCTCCCAGCCTGCGGCTGCCTCCAGTGCCCAGCCCACATCCTGCGGAAGTTTCGTGTTGGCCGCCTTCAGAAGATTGACCACGATCTGGTCCACGGGTTCCGGCAGTTTTATCATGATCCCTTTATCGCCGTTCCCGATAAAAAGATGCACTCACGGCACATAGTATAACGCGCCGTCTATATCGGTTACCTTCACCGAATCCCCTGCTGCTAGATCATCCGGCACGCTTATGTCGACGGCGGAATAATCAGACGGACTGAGGATCTGTATCTCCCCCTTTCCCCTGCTCACAACCGTCGCCTCCCTCAGATCCTCAGATCTCTCATGCACCTTTACCGACAGCATGTCCGGTCTTTTGATCGACCTCTCTCTGAAATTCATGAGATCGATAACCTTGGCTCCGTTTCCCGAGACCCTTGCCAATTTGAAGTAACGGCCTTCGAACTGCACCACGTCCCCCGCATGGAAATCCGGAAGCCGGACCAGATAGGTCACCCTGAACATCCCCTGCCCGTCCTCTGTCTGCCCCACGAGTTTGGCCGCCTCCTTGGTCTCGGCACAGTATGCGTCCGATAGGTCCTTGGCGATCGCCTTCCCCAAGGATATGGACGATAGATAGATGTCGATACCGCCTTGCACCTCCTCTGTTTTCGTTATGAAGAGCTGTCTGTTCGATACCGATTGGGAATCCACCGTTTCTTCCGCCCTGTTCTGCGCCTCTCTCATGACCCTTTGCGACACATTCTTCGATCCGGCCCTTATCTGGAGTATCGCCTCGTAATAGTTACCTAGCTGTCTGGAACATCTCTTGCAGACCGTGTTCTTCAATCTCACGATGGTGGACGATGTGTCCTCTGCGATGCATCCTCCGACATCGAGGATCGAATCTATCACCACGACGTGCGTATATTTTTCCTGCTCGGAGGAGGATACCTCCATGCTAACCGGTTTCGCCTCTCTGATTATGCTCAGAGAATCCACGGCCGCCTCCTCTATGGCATCCTCGAGGTCCTTCGTCACCCATCTCTCCCCGTATCCTACATCCCCGCAATTGGCGCATACCTTCACATCCACGTGGTGTGGGAGAGATGTCAGTTTCCTGCCGTCGATGAAGCACTCCGCGCAGAGGCCGTTTATCGTGTTCTCGGTATCCTTCCCACACTTCACGCAGAAACTCACATTATCACCGCTTGGGCGTGTTTCACCTCTCCGATGATCATGACGTTCTCATCGGAGACCAGACCGGCTTTCACCGCCCTGTCGACCACGCGGTTGCCGACAAGGTTCATTATCGTGACGGACTTGGCCCTCTCCAGGAAGGTGTCCTCCGAGATGACCTCCCCGCCATAGAATATCTCCGAGACCTTTATCCTGACACCGTCCCCTTTGAATACCATACCCAGTATCTCCTGGTCGCATGCGGCCAATATCCTTTCGTTTTCATGCACATGGATCCTGCAATGCAGCATTTCACGCCACCTCTTTGTAGAGACCGTCGCGCGGCTTGTACAGGGTGACATCGCCGATCATCATCTTAAGCCTCTTCCTGGTCTTCTCTTCGGACAGGCCCTCGCTGAGAGCATGGGTGATTATCTCCTCCTCGGAGATGCCTTCGGGTGAGCCGAAGTCCCTGATTATATTCAGGATTACCTTCAATTCATCGCGGTCCTTCTTCGCAAAATTGGATGAGATGTTATCGATGTCCCACTGACCGCCGTCGGGGGCGAGTATCTTCCCCAGATAGTATTCCACGAGATTGACCGCACATGTGGCATCATCTGCATCGACGGTGCGGCTGAGTCTCATCCTTGCCGATGCCTCCGACAGTCTGACGAAAGCCTCCAGCTGCCTTGCGGTTATGGGGACGGAATCATTCTCCCCGGCACCCATCGCCCTGATCCTGAGGTAATTCTCTTCTATTATCCCCATGGCCTCGGCCGTCATTATCGGGACCATGCGTTTCGAATAGGCGACGTATTTCCTGAGGGTCTCCCGCTCATATACCGGTTTGACATTCTGGGTCTCTTCTTTTATTTTCCCGATGTCTATGCCGGCGATCAGCGGTGCGTCCTCCCCTATCTGTCTGGCCTCGCCCCTCCTGTGGACATTCAGGATGTGTGCGGTTATATCACGGTCCGATTTCGCATTGGGTTTATCGGTCAACACGAATATGAGATCGAAACGGGACATCAGTGCCGGGGGGAGATCGATCTGATTGGTTATCGATGTGCCCATTTCGAACCTCCCGTACTTGGGGTTCGCCGCGGCGAGCATCGAACATCTGCACTGGAGGGTGGCGGTTATGCCCGCCTTGGCCACGGATATCCTCTGTGATTCCATCGCCTCGTGCAGAGAAGAACGGTCCTGCGATGTCATTTTGTCGAGTTCGTCGATACACGCCAACCCCTTGTCGGCAAGCACGAGGGCACCTGCTTCCAATGTCCATCTGCCGTCGCCGAATTCGTCTTTGACCGCCGCCGCGGTCAGTCCCGCGGCCGATGCGGATTTGCCGGATGCGTATATGCCCCTCGGGGAAAGAGTGCTCATGTACCTCAGTATCTGGGATTTGGCGACTCCGGGATCCCCCACGAGCAGGACGTGCATATCCCCCCTTATCATCGTTCCGTCGTCCATCTCCTTGTTGCATCCGCCGAAGAGCTGCAGTGCGATGGCCCCCTTAACCTCATTCATACCATGGATCGTCGGAGAGATGGATGCCACGATGTTATCGAATAATCTCGGGTCCCTGGACATGCTGATTATCTCCAGTTCATCCTCTTCGGTTATCTGTATCTCATCATATTCATGCTGCTCGAATTCTATCGAGAGGATGTCCATGAACATCTCGAATACCGTCGATTTGTCCCTGTCCGGCTTCTCCGCGGACCTTACTATCCCGTTTACGGTTATCCTGTTCCCGGCGGTTATTATCCCGGCGATGTCATCCTCGACGAATCCCGTCATCCTTTCCGGCTGTGCGCCGCCCCTCAGTCCCTCCGGACTCTCCTGGACCTCGACCTTCTGCGTGTCCACATACACCGAGGATTTGGCATCCAGTTCGAAATGGGTGGCCTGCTTGTTGCAGCTCCCATCGAGATTCGAGCACATAAGCGGCTCCTTCATGAGCACACCTGTCTGACCCTCCCATATCTCCGCCCCGCATCTGGCACATCTGAACAGAGCCTGGGTCATCCTGGGCTTCACCGCCGTAGCCTTCCTTACGAGCCCTTCGACCGAAATGAGCTTGCCCAGATGCTTCGCCCTGAGATGCCTGACCTCGACCTTCGCATCACGAGGCAGGTTCGTTATCCTCAGGTTGACCGCATCCCTCTGATCCCATGTCGGAGGCAGCGACGCTTTCACCATGTCCCTTCCTTTGGCAAGGCACCTGTCCGGATTGTCGAGGAAATACATGGCGAGGTCGGAATTGTACGCATCGATGTCCTCATATTGTACGTATATGCTCCTTTTCTCCGGATAACTGGCCACTATGTCGGCGAACATCAGACGGTATTTGTCCTTGCTGAGTATGTCCTCCCATCCTGCCACGATTTCGCTGTCTTGAAAATTAACGACCATAGGATCACCTGCCTTCCTTTGTGATATTGTCTCTGCATTCCCCGTCGGCCCACCATATCCATCCGCCGGCATCCATGCTTATCTCTCCCCTTATCAGACCGGCCTTCCTCAATTTCGAAAGGGTCTTGGCCATGTCGTCCGGACACCGATAGCCGAACAGACGGTCCAGTCTGTCGCTCGCCTCTCCGGTCGTCACCCTGTCGTCTCCCAGGGCCTCCCAAATAAGCGCAACAACATCATCGGGCATTGTAACCTTCTATATTGTCGGGAATGATAAAAAGGTTGCACAGTAAATGAGGGGGTTTCGTTAATCTTTTCCGAGTATGCTCTCCAGATATTCGTTCTGTATGCGGACGACTTCCGCGCTGTCCCCGGCCCGGGAATAATCCTCCAAAAGCGGGCCGTTCAGACGCAGGAACTCCCGGGCCCAGTTGAACCTTTCCAGAAACACATCCGCCTGTTCCTTCTCTCCCAATATGATGAGAGCCCCGAACACCGCTTCCGCGCTGTTGAGTTCCATCGGCCTCCCCCAGTTCACGGGGTTTGCCGCAAGGAGATACGGGAGGGCCCTTTCGTTCGCGCCCCGGACCTTCGGGAAATCATCGATGTTGGTCCATGTCATATCCATGACGACGAGCCCTCTCTTCGCATGGCCGGCATCGGCCGGTGACAGGGCGGTCCGGGAGAACGGCGAGAGGACCACCGATCCGGACGGTATCGCCGACAGAGTCTTCGCCTCCTTCCCGATCCCGAACTTCAGCATCCTCTTGGCCGTGCATTTCTTCGGGTCGCATTGACATTTATCATGTATTATTATCGGGATCATGCGCTTATCATCGATCCCAGTCTGCCGGGATCGTCCATGTTCTCCTTCACCCATCTGCTTACCCTGTCGATCAGATCGGAATAGCAGTTTGCAAGCTCCAGGTCGTCGGTCGCGTCGAAATCCTCGGCCGATCCCATCTCGCAGAGCACCTGCTTACCCTGCCAGGGCGTCCTTCCCGCCCATTCGTCGAATACGTCCTTCCTGAGGAAGACCACGATGTCGTAGTCCTCGTCGTCCCTGAGATGATCCCTGTCCCTGAAGTCCTTCGACACCTGACGTCTGATGTCCTCTCCCCTCTGATACATGACGGATATCATCTCGCAGTCGACAAGGTCGTGCTTAGGACCCGCGCTGTACACCTCATACATGTCACCGAAGTATTCCCTGGTGAAATATTCTGCAAGCTGCGATACCAGATCGTTCTTCTCGTCGACGAACAGCACACGGGCTTTCCTTTCTCTCTTCCTGAACATGCGACCACTCTGCCGAATGACCCCTTATAGTATGGTGGGATTTAGCACTTACCGGACAGACAACCATTTATCCTTATTGCGCAATCGGAGATTCGCCACGATGATGAACGTTTTCGAGCTGACATCTGATGATAGACGGGCGAGCTGAGTGGCTTTCGGATTTCACGGCGATATATCACGGAAAATCATCAAAAGGATATTGAAAAGGAATAGACCGCCGCGGTCGCGGCGGTCTCTTGCCGTTTGCTGAAAAGATTTATTGGGATCTGGGACAGAGAGAGGTAAACCATCCACTCAGTCCCTTGCCGTCCTGAAACTGACCATCGTCATTATCAGAACGATTATCAGCAGTATCACGGACAGGAGAGTCCATGAATCCGTCGGTATCGGTGTCAGGCTCATATCCTCGGTGAGGAAGAAGATGATGATCGAAGCGATTCCGATGATGAATGCGGCTATCCTCAGGAAGAACGATGTCTTCGGTCTCTCTTCCGTACCGTTTCCCGTACCGTCATCCGCATCTCTCCGCAGGTCCCTTCCCGCGATGAGCGCGATAATACCAGAGATTATTGCCAGGATGGCGAAGACGAGGTTCATGACGGCCCATTCGCCGTCCGATACTCCATTGCCGCTTACATCGGAAACCACGCCATTGTCGCCGTCGCCACCGTTATCGTTGCCTCCGGAGCCTCCTCCGCTGCCACTGCCATTTCCGCCTCCGTTGCCGTTGCCTCCGGAGCCTCCTCCGCCGGACCGCGCATCGTACACTGCCCTTATCTCGGCATCTCCGTTAAGGGTGAAGGAATACAAATCGAGGACGGACCCCGGTATTCCGGAGATGCCGTCCCACCTGTCGAACACATAACCGGCATCGGCATCGGACCACAGGGTGACCGTTGTTCCCGGGAGGACGGCGATGGTTCTGAATCCCCCTGCGGAGACGGTTCCGGGCGATACGGTTCCCCACCCCTCATCGTACTCATAGTCCACAGAACCTCCGGTTCCCGATCGTATCGTGAGGTGTACGTCAACTATAATCACGAATCTCAGATCGTCATCCGCTTGGTCTACGGTATATCTGTTGTGTTCTATACTGGCGGTCACATCGTCATCGTTCAGTAACACGCGGTAGATCACATTGTCGGGCCTGATATCGAGGAAGAACACACTCCCTCCCCTGACGATAAAGGATGCACCGTCCGGAGGGGTCGAGGAACCTGTGTAGTTTACATAATCCACTGACACCGTCCATCCATCATATGAGGATCCCCGAGGGCCGAGGGGGCCTAGGGGGAAGAGATAAGGGAACCCGTCGTTGATGATTCCGCTCGCATCGATACCCCATATCGGAGAAGATGATCCGAAATCCCAATCGACATAAGTGCCATGAACTTTTTTCTCACCATCCGTTTTGAACGTTGAATGACCATCTGTTCTGAATTCATCGCCGTCGTAGGTTCCCGTCGCCGCAGATGTTTGATTGCCTACGAGTTTGTCAACGGCAAGACTGCCTTCGATTACCAATTTACCCTCAAGATAATAGCTGCTGGTGATGAAATTCCCTGTGCCGTTCGCAAACCCTGCGATTCCTCCGGCACGTTTATTTGAAGCTGCTCCCTCCGCCGATACGACACCCGCGTTGTAGCAGTTCTCTATTTCCATTGCACCGCCATATACGCTTGCCTTTCCGACGATGCCGCCTGAATACGGCATATTCTTAGCCGTCGCCGACACTTCACCTGTGTTGTAGCAGTTCTCTATGGTTATTGTTGAATTTGTCGAAAATGCGTCTGCATGTCCAACGATGCCGCCTGAATGTGACTCCCATTGGGTCAACGTCGCCTGCGCCGAAACTTCACCTGTGTTGTAGCAGTTCCTTATAATTATTGGTGTATTCGGATCTGCGGATACGTATCCGGCGATACCGCCTGAATACGAACGACTGTTGGGCCCGGTTCCCGACGCCAATACGCTATTCGTGTTGTAGCAGTTCTCTATGATTATTGTTCCAGTTCCTGAATCTGCGTATACGTATCCGACGATGCCGCCTGAATACGAATAGGATGTGTTCACCGACGCCGTAGCCGATACAACGCCCGTGTTGTGGCAGTTCCATATGTTTATTGCACCGCCAACTGTACCCGCACGTGCAAATCCAGCAATGCCGCCTGAATACGAGAAGGGCGCGTCCAGCGTCCCCGTCGCCAATACAGCACCCGTGTTGTAGCAGTTCACTATGGTCGTTGCACCGCTTGAATCTGCGTATGCGTATCCGACGATACCGCCTGAATGCGGATTGGACAAAGACGAAGTTCCCGCCGTCGCCGACACGTTATTCGTGTTGTAGCAGTTCTCTATTTTAATTTCAGCGCCTGAAGTTGCGTTCGCGTATCCGACGATGCCGCCTGAATACGAATTATATGCGGTCCCCATCGCTGATATTAGACCCGTGTTGTAGCAGTTATCTATTTTTATTTCAGCGCCTAACTCTGCGTTCGCGTATCCGACGATGCCGCCTGAATACGAAGCCGGTCCGGCCGTCGTCGCCGATACAGCACCCGTGTTGTAGCAGTTATCTATGATAGTGGTTCCGGATGAGGCGTATGCGTATGCGGCGATACCTCCGGCATAAGCTTCAACTGCGGATTGATCAGCGTTGATGCTTCCTCCGACCATTCCGAGGTTGGAGATCGTGGCTCCGTTGACATAGCCGAAGAGTCCTGCCTGCTGAAGGCCCCGTCCGCTTTCGATCGTGAGGTTCTCGATCACGTGACCGTCGCCGTCGAATGTACCCGTGAACGGAGTTGAGGATGTTCCTATCGGAACGAAGATTTCGCCGGCGGCTTGGATGTCCGCAGTCAGCATATAGTCCCCGTTTAAGGGAAAAAGGGGATGGGATGGATCGCCTATTTTGATAAGGTCCTCATATGAACCTATTGGAATAATGTTAGCCGCATCGGAATCGTCCGACTCATACACCGCGGCTAACGCTGCCGTCGCGAACAGTACCGCCGCGAGTATAACCGCGAGGTTCCTGGGGGAGATCAATCCCCCCCCCATCCTTCCCTTTCCGTTGAGAGGGGTTTCCTCTCCTTCCAATACGTATTTTCTGATGATGTTCATCCCCTTATAATTCAAGAAACAGTCGGCCCGACCGTTGCTGTATTATGATAAAGGCGTAGATGTATAAATAAACTATATCTTATTCGATTGTTATGTTTAGAACAGGTTCATATCTACCAGATATATGGCTCTGTGTTCCAGATATCAGATTATATACTGGATATGACTTGTAAAATGATACGTAGAGATGTCTGAAAATGCTGAGAGGGATGAGATGCAACAGACAGATGGGTGGGCCGCGGATTACCGGCCCATAAGCTTTGATTTTGTCGATCGGCGCATATATTCCGGTATCGGGAGTTTCTTGCCGTGTGGCGGACATTCTGCCGCATTGCCGATAACAAGCCCCTCATCAATTATATTTTAATGCCCATTGATATTGATATTCATTCAAAGATCTGATGGACATCGGGTTAGCAGGAAGATGCTTCCGATGTCGGGTTTCCTCAATAAAAGTAAATAACGCCCCGCCGATAAACTCTCATGAAACCGATCCTGCAGGTCGCTCTGGACCTGATGCAG
The DNA here is from genome assembly GCA_031287135.1 of Candidatus Methanoplasma reticulitermitis. Taxonomy (GTDB): domain Archaea; phylum Thermoplasmatota; class Thermoplasmata; order Methanomassiliicoccales; family Methanomethylophilaceae; genus Methanoplasma; species Methanoplasma reticulitermitis. The sequence goes on along the minus strand of JAITTK010000083.1, from coordinate 29,777 downwards.
CTGAACCGTGCGGTAGCTATAGCCCATGAAGCGGTCGCGGGCGGGGCGGACTGGATTGAAGTGGGCACCCCGCTGATAAAGAGTGACGGCGCGGACGCGGTGAGGGAAATCCGCAGAGAGTTTCCGGATAGTAAGATAATAGCGGATACCAAAACAATGGATGTCGGCGGGCTCGAGGTCGAGATGATGGCGAAAGCCGGTGCCGATATCGTGACGGTTCTGGGGCTCGCGGACGATTCCACGATATCCGAGGCCGTCTCCTCCGGAAGGAAGTACGGCGCGGAGATAATGATCGATATGATCAACGTTCCGGACAGGGTCGGAAGGGCGAAAGAGGTCGAGAAGCTTGGCGTATCATACATCTGCCTGCACATGGGCGTAGACTCCCAGATGAAAGGCGCGGGGCAACCGATCGATATCCTGAGGGAGATCGTGCAGGCGACATCCGTGCCGGTAGCCGCGGCAGGCGGCATAACCGCCGAGACGGCCGGGAGATTCGTGGAGGCCGGGGCATCGATAATAATCGTCGGCGGGGGCATAATAAAAGCGGCGGATATCAAAGGCTCCGCTGCGGACATGGTGTCCGCCATGTCCGGATGCAGTGTGGACTCCGCACTGTCGAAGAAATATAACGAGGAGGGGCTGTTCGAGGCGTTCTCCGGTGCATCCACGTGCAACATATCCGACGCTTTCCATAAAAAAGGGGTGATCATGGGCCTGCATCCATTCATCGCCGAAGGTACCAGGATGGTGGGCAGGGCCCTGACGGTTCAGACGGCCAACGGCGATTGGGCAAAACCGGTCGAGGCGATAGACCGCGCGAAGCGGGGGGATGTCATAGTCATAGATGTGGGCAATGCACCTGTCGCCGTCTGGGGGGAACTCGCCTCCCATTCCGCGATGATCGCGGGTGTGGCCGGAGTCGTCATCGACGGAGCGATAAGAGATATCGACGACATAAAAAAGATGAATTTCCCGGCTTTTGCCAGATCGGTGGTTCCCTGCGCCGGCGAACCGAAGGGTTACGGAGGCATAGGGATAGAGGTCACGATAGGGGGGCAGACGGTCCGTACGGGGGATTGGATCGTCGGCGATGAATGCGGGCTCATGGTGATCCCGAAAGAGGTCGCCGTTGAGGTGGCCAATCGGACAATGGATGTCCACGAGAGGGAGAACCGTACCCGGGAAGAAATAAAACGCGGCTCCACCCTATCAAAGGTCAACGAACTTGCCAAATGGGAGCCGGTGAAATAAAGATCAGTTGCGGAAAGGGTCTCTTTCGACGAATGACCCGGACCTCGGTATCCGGCCGCTGTCCATCTTCATCGCGAGATCGTTGAGCCTGGCGATCCTGTCATCCATTGGGGGGTGGGTGCTGAACATGCGTGAGAACAGGCTTTTCTTCTTCCTTACCGGATTCGAGATCCACATGTCCGCATAGCTGTTGTTGTCATACTCGTTGCGGGGAGAGCCCACTCCGGTCTCGATCGTCTTCAAAGCACGGGCGAGCGCACGCGGATTGCCTGTTATCTTGGCCCCGGTCTCGTCCGCCAGGTATTCACGGCTCCTTGACACACCGAGCTGGACCAGAAGTGCCGCGATCGGCACGGTTATGCTGAGGGCTATCGCGATGCCATAGTTGACGGCATTCCGGTTGTTGCCGCTGAGGATGACCATCCATATCGCATACCTGGACAGGTATGACAGTACCGCGGCCATCGTCGATGCCACCGACATGACCAGGATGTCCCTGTTTTTGACGTGTGCCATCTCGTGGGCGATGACACCTTCAAGTTCATCGTCCGGCAGCAGGCCGAGGAGACCTCTCGTCGCGACAACGGCCGCGTTCTTCGGGTTCCTCCCGGTGGCGAATGCGTTGGGCATCGGAAACTCGGACACACCGACCTCGGGCATCGGCACGCCGGCTTTCTCCGCGACACTCTTTACTATCCCGTAAAGCCTGGGTTCCTCGGCTTCGGTCACGATGCGTGCCTTGTTGGCCCTCAGTGCGCTGCGTTTGGAGAAGAAGTATGCATAGAGGTTGAACACAACGGCGAGGCCGAGCATTATCACGAGACCCAGCCACATACTGTCAAACAGGTATCCTATCGCAGTGCCGACTGCCAGCAGAATGAGGGTCATGACGGCGAACATCATAGCCGTCTTAAGATGCCATTTCACGGTATCACTCGATTCAGGTACAATTGCGGTTGTATTTAATCATTATCTTCAATCGATCCCATAGATGCCCCCGGATACGAATGACCTTCGCCGGATCCGCGTTGATGTTAAGGACAACCCCGTTGAGAGATGATTAAAACATGTTCTCATTCGATTATCGGGGGATACAGACGAAAAAATAAGTATTGGTCGTCCGTGCCGATCATGGCAAATCCGTAAAAACAATGCATGCTCTGACGCGCATATCGAATTGCGGTATGTTTCACATCTCCACACTGACCGACGATCCGACGTAGAAATCGTTGACTCCTTTCAGTCCGAGGACCGTTCTGAGATATGTCATCCCGTTCACGCCGGTGCAGTGGTTGAGGTAGAGGTCATTGCACTTCCTCTCGGCGAACAGCGATGCGATGGCCTCCGCCTTCCGCTTCTCCTTTTTGCCTATGTGGACCCCTCCGATGTACATCTTGGGATATGCCCCGAACTTCTCCTTGACCGCATCCATTATCGCATCTGTCCCCGCATGGGAGCATGCCGCGACCACGACCGGCCCCTTCTTCGACAGCAGGGTTAGGAAAGACTCCGTCAGACCGTTTCCGATATCCATCGGGCACGAGATGAAGATGCCGGAGGCGATCTCCATCCAATTCCTGACCTCATAAACATCCGCCCTGTCGGAGAGGTCTTCCGGTATGCGGACACCTTTCGGGCCGAACAGCTTCTTCACACCTATCGCGGAACCCGGAGCATATATGCCGAGATTGTTCTCCCTGTCTCTCAGCAGGCCCTCTATCCCGCCTGTGTGGCCCGCATGTCCGTGCGATATCGCCACTTTGCTTATATCATCCGGTTTAACATCCAGGAACATCATGTTATTCAACAGGTACCTGCCCCTTCTCCCGGTATCGAAAAGTATCCTCTGGTCCCCCGATTCCACCAGGACCGCGAATCCGTCCGCCCCGATCAGGGACGTGCCTTCCAGGGAACCTTCATCGTAGACGCTGGTTATCTTTGCCTGCATGATATCGCCCGCATATCGTGTTCGGGTTGAATAATGTTTCAGCGGCGGTACAGGGAATCCGGTATATCCTTGCATATCCTGTGTATGCCGTCCTGATCCATCCTGCCGGTCGACAGCAGCATTTTTATCTTGTTCGGCACCGTGTTTATCGACATGACCATGCCCGGCCTTTCCGGATCGTCTATGTAATCGGTCTCCAGCATGAACCTGGTCGAGCCCTTGTCCAACGCCTCGTTTATGTTCTTCTTCGACGCGGGGATCGAGGGCATCACACCGTATGTCTCCTCATCCGTCACAAAGGGGGGAGACGAGTGCTTCACGACCATTCCCGGATCCAGGCCGGCATCCCTGGCCATTTCCGAAAGGGACATGTTCGTATCCGCGGTCCCTGATTCGCTGTGGATTATGACGGGACAGTCCAGTTCTTTCGCGCATTCCATTCCTCTGAGGAGTATCCTGTTGGACGCGTCCCATATATCATCCGGAACGCTGAAGTGGGGTCTGCCGATCTCCCCTATCGCGCATGCCTTCCCTTCGGCAACGGCCCGCGCGGCGATCTCCATACCTTCGATCATCATCTCCTCCGCCTTCTCGATGCCGAAACGCTCCGAGAGCGGGATTATAAGCACGGGGTATGGCCCCACGGCGATGTTGACTTCGAGGCATGTGGCCTCTTTGGTCCTGTCGGCCATTGAAAAGGTTATCCCGTAGGAACGCCCGAAATCCTCCCCTTTCGTTATCTGCACCTGTCTGTACGGAAGAGTGACAAGCGTCATCCCCGTCCCCCCGGCCGCCTCGAACTCCTTCGCGGCGCCGACGTTCCTGCCTGCGGGATCCATGTGTACGTGATTGTCGTAGACGGGGATCTTCTCGGCCATATCTGTGGAACGGTTATTGTGTTGATTAACCCATCGCATCAAGCTTCGGACGCGTTCTCCGCGTCAATTGATTCCTCCGAATAAACCATCGGAGCCCAATCCCCCGAGATGTTCCTTCACGCAGGCGGTCGTACCGATCGGCAATTATCCGTTCTCGTTAGGATCCGTGACGGACATCCTGAACAGAGATTGTTCTACTGTCATGGATAAGCGATTCGTTAGGGACACTTCTGCCTTACTGCCGGATTGCTCCCTTCACAACATATTCTCAAAAGGTTATGTCGAACTCGGGATTCAGAGATGTTCTGACACATTACTACTGCAAATTGGAACAGCCAACGGTTTGGGACGTTGTTATGAGGGAATCATCTGCCGGCATTTCGTCTTCTGTGATGCGATTGTTCATTCATACACACGACAAAGAGAATGACACCTGCTGCCAACATTATTATGTTCGCAATTATCGGAGAATTACTCCCGAAGTTATATGACAGTGCAATCATTGCTCCTGGCATCAGCCCAGTTGCCAACCCAAGAACAAACACATACCTCGATTCTCCCCACCAATTTTTAAACCAGCTTCCGTCATTCGGTCTGACTATCAATATCATCAGCACCAGCGTCACCGCTGATACCGTTGCCAGAACATGGTTTATCGACCCTCTGAAAGACACTGCCAGTAACATGGAGATGGTTATGCCGGATATGAGAATCACTATCTTCGCCGGAGTCATTTGTTCTGTTTTATTGGCCATAGATAGACATCTGCAAACAGACATATATCTATGTGGTATATCTCCATTCATACATCCGACTATTTTCGATGCCCTCTGTCTGATCCGGCGATCTCAGCATAGCGTTGCGGATGCCGTCAGACGGCCGGTCTGAACAGGCCCTTGTTCGGTCCTTCTCGGATTCGGGCGGAAATCGCCAGATGGTTCTGACGTCCGTTATCGGAGCGGTAGGAGTTCCGGCATGATATACCCCCTATGCGGATGATCCGGAATGCGCCTGAATAAGCCCGCCGTACGGCCTGCCGCCGCATAACGGGGGCAGTTCGGACCCCGGGTCCTTTTCCATCAGGATCTCACCGAGACACCGGCGGCGGACAATATAATTATACGTCATCCGATTCGAGTACGCAATGGACACCAATTCCCGTTTCCTGCTGAAATCATTCAGGAAATACTACAAGGAGAACCATCCGATCATGCCGGACCGTTTCACCAAGAGGGAGTTCGGTTTCATGTTCTTCGACAGACCGATGGTCCAGAGACACATGGGGTTCCCCAACCCCGAGGACCTGAACCGGTTCATGATCGCGCAGGTGCCGAGCCACAGTTACTATTCGACGGCATACTACAGGAAACCCGGCGCTCAGACCATGGATGAGAAGGAATGGCTGGGCGCGGACCTGATATTCGATCTCGACGCCGATCATCTTGAAGGGGCGGACAGGATGTCCTATTCCGAGATGCTCGGAAAAATAAAGGAGGAGATGATCAACCTGACCGACTCGTTCCTGTTCTCGGACCTAGGGTTCGGCGAGGACAGTGTCCACATAACATTCTCCGGCGGAAGGGGTTACCATGCGCACATCCCCTCCAAGGATGTCCTGACGCTGGGGACGCACGAGAGAAGGGAGCTCGTGGACTACATAACATGTTCCGGACTCGACATAGATTGGGTGTTCCCGTTCCAAAAGGTTGCAACGTCCCAGATGAAGACCTCGGCCGGCAGCAGGACGAATGTTGCGAAGGACCGTCTGATACCCCCGCCCGAGGCGGGGGGATGGAAGAGGAGGATGAGGAACGGGCTGATGGACCTCGTGAACGATTTCTGCGACCTCGACCCCAAAGTACTGCGCAGGACATACCCCTCGCTATCATCGAACAACAGTACGGTGATCAAGATGCAGGAGGATATCAGATCATCGAGGAAGGTGCTGTTCGATAAGAACAACATGGCTTCGATGAACCGCAACACCCAGGAGATGCTGGTTAGGATAATGGCCGAGGATGTGGCGCCTTCCCTGTCCGCAGAGGTCGACAAGCCGGTCACCCCTGACATAAAGAGGATAATACGCCTGCCGGGGTCCGTCCACGGGAAGACCGGGCTCAGAGTGACGCCGATAACAAGGCATCAGCTGACGGACTTCGATCCCCTCCGGGATGCCGTTCCGTCATCCTACTCCGACGGGCCCGTCAGGATAACTCTGAAGAAGGACTACGAGTTCGATATGAAAGGAGAGCACTTCTCGCTTTCCGGGGAAACGGAAGTGCCGGAATTCGCTGCCGTCTTCCTTGTGGGCAGGAAAGCGGCCGACTACGGATATGCGTCCGAGAAGAAAGAATCGCTGTTCTGAATCCGACGGGTTTCGGCGGACATCGCCGCCGTGCGGCATGATGGAGCTGTGCTACCGACCCATATCACAAAGGAAGACGGATGATCCGATGGCCGTTGATTTTCAAGACGGCGGAATCATGGAGGACTTGTACTTCTGTTGGGTTAACTCGTCGAGAAGCCAAAATTTTTATGCGAAGACTATTTGACTGTGAAATGATACCGCAAATAGTTGCGCTTCAGCATAGAGGCGCGTCGTGTTCACGTCAGTATCGCGCTGCGGGCTGAATCCACGCTCGTCGAAGGCGGATCGTATTGCCTGATGTGCCGAAAAGAGGAGAACGCATTGACTGAAACGAACGCCCTGCGCATGCTTGGAGCCGCCGCCTGTTCAGCTGTGACTGAATACTGTTTGGGGGCTAAACGGTGAAGAAAACGGTACCGTTGATTATGTGGATCGCATTCGCCGCAGTAGCGGTGACGCTGTGGCTTGCGTTCGATAATCTGTTCTACCTGCTGAATTTCCTGTACATCGGCACGGCGGTGTCCATCGGCGTATTCCTGTTCGGGCGCGGGGATAGGTACGCTCGTATCGCCGTGCAACTGGCTGTCGGGCTGTATATGCTCGTGTATCTCGGCATAATAAGCCGCGAGAATGTGCAGATCGAGGGCTTCTGGTACTATCTTTTTAATGGGCTGTTCCAAGCGGCGGTCATCCACTATCTCGTGGCGAAGATCGTGGGGCCGCTTCTGTTCGGGCGCGGTTGGTGCGGTTATGCCTGTTGGTCGGCAATGGTGTTTGACCTCTTACCATGGAAAACGCCGGAAAGTCCGCGGGTGAAGAGATTCGGGGCAATACGCTATGCCGTGTTCGCGCTGTCGCTCGTGTTCACGCTGATCGTCATTCTGCTTTACCGCGAAAGCGCGGAGCGGATCATCTGGTACGCGTTTATCGTGGGCAATGCGCTGTATTACGCGGTAGGGATTGCGCTCGCCGCCGCGCTGAAAGACAACCGTGCGTTCTGCAAGTATGTCTGCCCGATAACGGTGTTCCTCAAACCCGCGAGCTATTTCTCGCTGACACGCATCAAGGTTGACGAGACGAAGTGCATAAACTGCGGTAAATGCGAACGTGTTTGTCCGATGAACGTCAAGATGCGCGACCCGAAGCGTTCCCGCGAGAATGGGACGGAATGCATACTTTGTTTCGAATGCGCGAAAGTCTGCCCGAAAAAGGCGATATGAAAACGATGTGACGGATGTATTTTTAATACTGAGATTTGGAAATCGACTGCGCGAAGCGCAAAGATTAACGTCTCGGCACGGCGATTGCACAGTGTTCCAACAGGCAGGCCATCCGGCGACATCACGGCGACTATAATCGGATACGTCCAAACGATGATGTCTTCGGGGACCAACATATCGATTAAAATGTCGGGCGCAGACTTGACCCTGAGAATAAATCTGTACTCCATGATCTTCGACTCCGGCCCAGCTACACGTAATACATCTGCAGCTCCTCTGTGAACCCGGGGTAAAGCAACCGTATGGGATAATTTTACATAAAATAGCTTATATAGTTAATTTCTAATGCTGTTAGTAAAATTAGGACAAGCGGGAATATGGACTACGATGACCTTGCGAAAGAATTCATACGCAATATGCTGGCAATCAGAACAGCCGGTCAGAGAAAGCATATCCGGGACGAATTCCACGGCGAAATCTTCATTCTCTTTTTCATCCGGGAAACGGGGGGCGAAGCCGTTCCCGGCCAGATAGGCAGCGCACTGAATGTCAGTTCGGCCCGAATTGCGACGGCTCTTAAAAACCTTGAGAACAAAGGACTGATCACCCGCGAGATCCACGGCGGGGACAGACGGAAGATAATCGTCAGGCTGACGCCGAAGGGTGAAGATTGCGTGGAGGAGGAATGGGATAAGAAGATCGAAAAGATGAAGAACATACTTATGGCACTCGGAGAAAAGGATTCGAGAGAACTTGTACGGATCATCGGCAGGCTCTCGGAGGTGCTCTGAAATCCGAGTCCGGCCGCATTCTGCGGATCTTCTCAGCGATGGGTACCCACATGGCGACACGGGATGCCCGATTTACTGATATCGGCGGCGGACGATCGAGCAAAACAGCGCAAGGTAATCACATGGACAATATTCTGAAATATCTGAGGCGGAAAGAGTGGGCGATGATCGGGGTGATCGTCGTCTTCACGGTGGTCCAGGTATGGCTTAACCTCAAACTGCCTGAATACATGGCAATAATAACAACGCTCGTCGAAACCGAGGGAAGTCTGATCGGCGATGTGTGGATCAACGGAGGATACATGCTGCTGTGCGCATTCGGAAGCCTCACGGCCGCTGTGGCGATAGGACTCCTCTCATCCCGTGTGGGCGCATCTTTCTCTCAAAGGATCAGGAGTCTGATGTTCAACAAGGTCGACTCTTTTTCAATGGGAGAGATCAATAAATTTTCCATAGCAAGCTTGGTCACCCGTTCGACAAATGACGTGACACAGGTGCAGCTGGTGATCACCATAGGATTGCAGCTCATCATCTATGCACCGATACTTGCGGTATGGGCGATCATCAAGATTTCGGACAAAGGTTTCGAATGGACACTCGCGACGGTTGTCGCGATGATTGTCATCGCCCTGATGTTCGCGATCATAGTGGCCAAGGTCGTTCCGAAGTTCAAGAAGATGCAGATCCTCACGGACAACATCAACAAGGCGACGAGAGAGAACCTCACTGGGCTTCCCGTCATACGCGCATATAACGCGGAGAGCTACCAGGAATCCAAATTCGAGAAGGCGAATGACGACCTTATGGGCACCCAGCTCTACACAACGCGTGCCATGGCCGTGATGTTGCCGTTCGTGAGCCTTATAATGAACATGCTTATCCTTTCGATATACTGGATCGGTGCGATGCTCATCAGCAACGCCGGGGCGGCCGATGCGCTGCCGCTGTTCTCGAACATGATCGTGTTCTCATCCTATTCGATGCTGGTTATGATGGCGGTGATAATGATCCTGATGCTTTTCATCTTCATGCCGCGTGCACAGGTGTCTGCGAAACGTATCAACGAAGTCATCAATACGGAATCATCGATTAAGGACGGTACCATAACGGATCCCGGGAATTCACTGAAAGGGGAGATCGAATTCAGGAACGTGAGTTTCAAGTACCCCGGGGCGGCGGATTATGTTCTGAAAGACATAAGTTTCTCTGCCAAGCAGGGCGAGACCGTAGCATTCATAGGTTCGGTGGGTAGCGGGAAGAGCACACTCATAAACCTCATACCCAGATTCTATGACGTTAACGAGGGGTCCGTTCTGTTGGACGGGGTGGACGTCCGCGAATACAGATTGAAATCGTTGTACGACAGGATCGGATACATCCCGCAGAAGAGCGTCCTGTTCAGCGGAACGGTATCATCGAACGTGGCGTTCGGTGATAACGGGAGAGAAAAGGCGACGGAAGCCGATATCATGAAAGCCGTTAATATCGCTCAGGGAGCAGATTTCGTCGGGGGGATGGATGGTTCATATGAAGCGGAGATCGCACGCGGAGGCACCAACCTCTCCGGCGGTCAGAAACAGCGCATCTCGATAGCGCGGGCCGTGTGCAGATCCCCGGAGGTCTATATTTTCGATGATAGTTTTTCCGCGCTCGACTATAAAACGGACCGCGCCCTCCGAAACGCCCTGAAAAAAGAGACCGGCGGCATCACGAACGTTATCGTGGCTCAGCGTATCGGTACCATAATGGATGCGGATAAGATCATAGTGCTTGACGAAGGAAGGATTGCGGGCACCGGAACACACAGGGAGCTCCTCGGGACATGCGAAGTGTACCGGGAGATCGCCATGTCGCAATTGAGCGAGGAGGAGTTGGCGATATGAGCGTGAAACCGACACCGGGCAAAGGTCCGTTTTACAACGGGGGCTCCGCGATCACTGACGATAAGCCTAAAGAATTCAAGAAGACCTGGACGAATCTGATCAGATACTGCAGACCTTACATTCCGACCGTGGTCATTGCACTGGCGATGGCGGTAATCGGAACGGTGCTGCAGGTGATCGGCCCGGACAAACTGAAGGATCTGACGGACGAGATAACGAACGGCATACCGAGACTCGTTGACGGCATTCCCGTCATAGATGCCATAGATATGCATGCGGTGACGATGATCGGCCTGGTGCTTATCGGTTTCTACGCGGGTGCCGCCGTGCTTACATTCCTGCAGAACTGGATCATGGCGACCGTCACGCAGAAGATATCCAAACAGATGAGAACGGATATGTCGCACAAGATCAACCGTCTGCCGTTCAGCTATTTCAAAAAAACCAGTTACGGCGATGTCCTCAGCCGTATGACGAACGATGTCGACACGATCGGACAGACGCTGAACCAGAGTGTCTCCACACTTGTGACGGCCGTTGCGATGCTTATCGGCTCCGTGGTGATGATGCTCATCACGGACTGGATGATGACGCTGACCGCGGTTGGGTCCAGCATTCTGGGGTTTGTGCTGATGGCGGCCATCATAAAAGGTTCTCAGAAACATTTTGTCGCACAGCAGAACGAACTCGGCGATATGAACGGCCACGTTGAAGAGGCATACACCGGGCACAACATCATAAAGGCATACAACGGCGGCGGAGCATTCAGGGATAAATTCGAGGAGATAAACGACAGACTGTACAGGAGCGGATGGAAATCACAATTCTTTTCCGGTTTGATGTGGCCGCTGATGTCATTCGTGGGCAACTTCGGATATGTGGCTGTGTGCATCGTCGGTGCCGTGCTGACGATGAACGGTACTATATCGTTCGGAGTCATCGTCGCATTCATGCTTTATGTACGGCTGTTCACATCGCCTCTATCTCAGCTGGCACAGGCCGCGACGAGTCTCCAGAGGACTGCCGCCGCGAGCGAACGCGTATTCGAATTCCTGACAGAGGAAGAACTGGAGGATGAAGGCGGGAAGATGAAACGCCTCACGGGCGTGAAAGGCGATGTGGAATTCAGGAACGTCAGATTCGGATATACTCCGGACAAGACCGTCATCCGCGATTTCTCGTTGAAGGTAAAGGCCGGGGACAAGGTTGCGATCGTTGGCCCCACCGGAGCAGGCAAGACTACGCTTGTCAACCTGCTCATGAGGTTCTACGAGATCGACGGCGGGGAGATACTGCTTGACGGCATACCCACGAATGAGGTCCGTCGCGAGGATGTGCACGATCAATTCTGCATGGTGCTGCAGGACACATGGTTATTCGAGGGCACCATAAAGGAGAACATAATCTATTCGCGACGTGACGTCTCGGACGAAGAGGTTGTCGCCGCCTGCAAAACGGTGGGGCTCCACCACTTCATACAGACTCTGCCGGACGGCTATGACACCGTACTCAATGACACGGCGAACCTCTCCGAAGGGCAGAAACAGCTTCTGACCATCGCACGCGCCATCATAAAAGATTCCCCGTTGCTCATACTGGATGAGGCGACCAGTTCCGTGGACACGCGCACCGAACGCATAGTGCAGGAGGCGATGGATTCTCTGACGAAGAACAGAACGTCCTTCATCATCGCACACAGACTGTCAACGATCAAGAACGCAAACATGATCCTGGTTCTGAAAGACGGCGACATCATCGAAAGCGGCACCCACTCGGAATTGCTGGCACAAGGAGGATTTTATTCTGAATTATACAACAGCCAGTTCGAGATGGCTACATGATGCCGGATATCGGAGCTACGGACGCCGCATCCGGGCGCCATCTGTGTATGAACAGGTATGTGGCATATGATGACATAGTACTATGCCGCTGTCACACGGATGCCCTACCAAAGCTTTATTAATTTAATACAACTCCCGAACATCATGAAAGCATTCCGTGTGGTAGGTTCATACGCTGACCCGAGGAAGAGACAGCCTTTCTCCATAGAGGTCTCCGCAGAGACTGAGGAAGCGGTCAGAGAGCGGGTACTGTCGACTCTCGGCAGCAAACACAGACTCAAGAGACGGGAGATCGACATAACAGAGGTGACAGAGCTCTCTCCCGATCAGATAACGGACCACGTCGTAAAATACGAAGTCGGGGCATGAGAAATGGAAGATGACGAGCTTCGTCAGGCGATGGCGGCCCTTGAGACCTACAATGCCCAACTGGAGGCTCTGAGCAGACAGGTCCGATTGCTCCAGATTTCCCTGGAAGACACCGTCAGGGCTCGTGAATCATTCAAAGCATTATCCGGTGCGGAGGAGGGCGACGAGATACTGATCCCCGTGGGGGCATCGTCGTTCATACCGGCAAAAGTGACCGGCAAGAAGAAGGCGATAGTCGGGATAGGGAGCAGATTATCCGCCGAGAAGGACCTCGATGAGGCGATAGCATTCATGGAGACCAATGGCAATGAGATCTCCGAGACCCTCAGAACCGCGATGAAGACCCTCGGCGAGATGGAGAAGATCACCACCGATCTGACGATGGCCATCCAGAACGAGTATAGAAACAGACAGTTGTTAGAAGAACAGTGACGCCTTGTTATGTTCGACTCTTTGAAATCCAAACTCAAAAATGTTCTCGGCAAGTCATCCTCTAAGCTGGATCCCGAAAAGGTTTATGAGGGGGGCGACAAGAGCGTGGACCTTCCGGAGCCGGAAGGGGATGTGCCCGAGGCAAAGGAAGAAATTCCGATCGAAGAGGAGAAGCCGATCTCGAGAAAAGAACAACTGAAACTCGGCAAGAAGAAAAAATCAGAACCTCGGGAGAAGGACTCTCCCATGGAAAGAATGGTCGGTGATTCGGGGAAGAAGATAAAAGACGATTCCCTCGACGATCTGCTGGATGAACTCGAAGTCATCCTTTTGGAATCCGATGTCGCTTATCCCGTGGTCCAGGATATAATCCTGGGTGTCAGGGATAACCTGATCAACAAAAAATACGGGAGACAGTACACTTTGGAAGAGGTCGTCGAGACAGCCGTGAAAGAAGCGGTCAGAGATGTCCTGAAAGTCAACGTTTTCGACTTCGACGAATGGTTGGAAGAACAGCCGAAGCCTGTCGTGATAATGTTCGTCGGTATCAACGGGACGGGTAAGACGACAACCATAGCCAAGATAGCCAAGAGGCTCTCGGACAAAGAGAAGAGTGTTGTCATAGCGGCATGCGACACATTCAGGGCCGGGGCAATCGAGCAGCTCAGCATCCATGCCGAAAGGCTCGGAGTTAAAATAGTGAAACAGGGCCAGGACGCGGATCCGTCCGCGGTGGCATTCGATGCCATAGAGCATGCCAAATCCAAAAGGAAAGATGTGGTCCTTCTTGACACGGCCGGCAGAATGCAGACCAACAACAATCTCATTGACGAGATGAAGAAGATAGCCAGAATATCAAAGCCCGCACTGAAGGTCTTCGTTGGGGATGCCCTTGCGGGGAACGATGCCATAGAGCAGGCGAAGGTATTTGACGCCGCGATCGGGATAGATGCGATAGTTCTCACGAAGATAGATACAGACGCAAAGGGCGGTGCCGCTCTCTCGATAGCACATACCATCGGGAAACCCATAGCATTCGTATCAGACGGCCAAGGCTATGATGATCTGCAGGTTTTCGATTCGGACTGGATGCTCGACCGCCTTTTCGAAGAGTGACCCGTATTCCGTCACACGCACAATTTATAGAACAACGATGCAAATACCTTAGCATCCGTTACCATGTTGTCGATGACGACATACTCGTTCGGACCGTGGAGCGTTCCCCCTCCACACTCCCACACATATGCATCATAGCCCTCTTTCCTGAAGAAGTTCGCGCATGTAGCCCCTCCGACCCCCACGGGTTTCGGTCTTACCCCGGTTACCGATTCTATGGAATCCATCAGAGCATCGAAGACTGCGCCCTCGGTCGACGAGATCTTGCCGGAATCATGTCTCTGCAACTCGCGCATACGTATCCTGGCACCTGTCTTCTCTTCATGCTTTTTTGCGATGCGCTCAGCGACTGCCGCCACATCATCCAGACGATATTCCGGGAGCACCCTTATATCCATTGAGAATTCGAAGTTCCCGGGTATCGTGTTAACATTCATGACCGTGCCGGCACACTTGGTCGGCTCAAATGTGGATATGCCGGGACAGAACATCTCATCGGCCTTCGGGAACTCCTTACCGAACTCTGCGATCAGATCCGTCAGGAATTCTGTCCCGACCTTGAACGCATTTATCCCCTTCTCGGGAGTTGATCCGTGGGTTGACTTCCCGGCCACATTGAACTGCAACCATATCAGATTCTTCTCCGCTATATCGATGAGGTCGCCCTCGGGGGTACCCCAATCCGGAACTATAAACACATCATCCTCCGAAAAATGACCTTTTCTGATTAGATACTCTATCCCCATCTTGCTTGTGGTTTCTTCGTCCGCGACATACGCTATGCCTATAGACCTCTTTGAGAGCATCTCCTTGGGGATGAACTTGGAGGCGAACATCGATGATATTATAGCCTGGCCGTTGTCCTCTGTGCCGCGTCCGTATATCTTCCCGTCCCTGACGACAGGCTCGAAAGGATTGGTGTCCCAGTCCTTCAGGTCCCCGGCGGGCACGGTGTCCGTGTGAGCTACGATCCAAACCGTACCTTTCTCCTTCCCGTCTTTTTTGGCGAGGATGTTCGGCCTCATAACGCCCGGATCGTGGTCATCCCGGACGTCGATCCTCATCACACTGTCATATCCCTCGAGATATCTTTCGAGCATCTCCGCCCGTTTGGTTTCCCCTGTGCCGCCGTTTATCGGAGCGAGTGCCGGAATGCGTATCATCTCCGACATTATCTTCACCATGTCATCTCTGGATTCTTCGATGCTGTCAAGGATGTTCTTCAGTTCCATTATCTCCCTCCGTGATACGAATCATCGGGGATTCATAATATGTTTGCTGTCGGTATCGGAAAAGGAAAGGGTTTGTTAACGTATTTTGAAAGAACGATCGTTCATCCTTTGCGGACAATCATAGTCACTGCGTTCCCTCCGCCGAGGCACAGTGTGCACAGACCCGTCTCTTTGTTGCGGTCCTGAAGAGCATGTATCAGTGTTGTCAGGACACGCGAACCGGAACAGCCTATGGGATGCCCGAGAGCGACCGCCCCTCCGTTGACGTTGAATTTCTCATCCGGTACATTGAGTGCTTTCTTGACCGCACATGATGCCGTTGCGAATGCTTCGTTGTGCTCAAAGAGATCTATGTCGTCAATGGTCATCCCCGCTTTCTTGAGAACATGCTCGGTCGCCGGTATGGGGGCTTCCATGATCAACTCCGGTGCAACCCCTCTCTCGCCGTATGCGATTATGCTGGCCATAGGCTTTATGCCGCGTTCTTCGGCCCATGACCTTGACGAGACGATCACGGCCGATGCCCCGTCGCTGAGCTGTGATGAGTTCCCCGCCGTCACCACGCCGTCCTTCTTGAACACCGGCTTCAGACTGGCCAGGGATTCAAGGGTCGTGTCCGCCCTTATCCCCTCATCGACCTCGAATACCGTGTCACCTTTCCTCGATTTGATCACATACGGGACTATTTCTTTCTTGAACTTGCCGGCTGCCTGTGCAGCCGCGGCTTTCCTGTGGCTGTCCGCCGAGAGCCGATCGGCATCTTCTCTCGTTACCCCGAACCTCTCCGCGACGATCTCTCCCGTGAAACCCATGTGCTGATTGTTGAAGATATCCCATAAACCGTCATGGACCATCGTATCCGTCATGATCTGGTCATTCATCTTGAATCCCCATCTGGCACCGTCCACATAGTAGGGGATGTTGCTCATGCTCTCCATGCCGCCCGTGGCAATGACGTTGTACTCCCCGGCCTTTATGGCGTCCGCGGCATTCATGACTGATTTCAGTCCGGAGCCGCAGACGGCGTTCACGGTATACGAACCGATCTCGACCGGGAGTCCGGCTCCGACGGCGGACTGTCTGGCTGGATTCTGTCCGAGACCTGTCGAGATCACATTCCCCATTATACATTCCTCTATGTCCGTCGGGGCGAGTCCCGCACGTTTCACAGCCTCTCCTATCGCGGTGGCGCCGAGTTCCGTCACCTTGATGCCGCTGAGCGCTTTACCGTATTTCCCTATCGCAGTCCTCGCCGCGCCGATTATAACAATTTCTTCCATATGCATACCTCATCCGGTTTAACGGGCATAAGTGGGGACTTCAGTATTTATTGGTGTCGGTATTCATATACGTCTATTGACGAAATCAACAGGTTGTTCCAACCCCATCCTCTTGAGGGGTTTCGACAGATGCCTCCGTGCCGCCGCGGGCGGTTCGTACCACCCCTCCCTGACCCATCTCACGGACCTTAACAACCGAGGTTCCGGGGAAGAAGTATGGCATCTCCTGCATCTGTATCCCTTGTCTCTGCCCACAGACTCCATGGTCCTGCCGCACCCGGGGCAGACCGGATTCGATATTTTCTCATAAGCATCCGCAACATCTATCACTTTGACTTTCTCGGCGTTAAGTGTCCTGGGTTCCTCTCTGAGCTCACCCATCACACCTATCGTATCTCCCTCCGACAAATTATCAAAAAGATAACGGAATTCTTTTGACGGCTCATACGCCCCGACTGTGATCGATCCGTATTTTGTCGTTATTTCCGTGAACACATGTCCGCCTGTTACATGCTCGCCGGCCACGACCCTGCCTTCCACGTAATATGATTGGTTCGGTATCAGCTGTTTCGGATTATTCATTATATGATCGTCTGTGCCCTGGTTTGTCAGGAATATCATCCAGCGGCCTATTGGTTCCGTTCTTATGATGTCTTTTCCTTTTATGAGATCCCGGAGACTGTCGCCCCTGAGGCCATACATTATCGGGCACGGTGTCGACGGAATCATCGTCACCTTCTGCGTCCTCTCCTCCCAGCTGTTGAATGTCGAAGGCAGTGCCGTATCCATATCCCTTATGGAAAGGGGTTCGAATATCCGTTCGGTCCCCCATCTCCCGGTCGGCCTGTATGTCAGGAGTTCCAACGTACTGTCCCTAGGCCTCCAGGCCATACCGCATGCCGCGCCTATTATACCGCGGCCGTTCCCGATTTCATACTTGAAAGCACCGATCCTTTCAATCTCATCCTCGGCCGCTTTTTTATCCAATATCGTCCGTACTCCTCTCCAATACATCGATTGGGAAGGTCTTTTCCTGCTGACAACCAATCCGGGATTCGCATCGGGCTCACTGTTCTTCTCTATCAGAGGGACTATTCTGCTGATGACCGTATTTTCGTCGGGTTCAAATGTACCCATTCTCTCGAAACAGAATATGTCCCTGTCGTCCACATTACCTATGCATACCTTCTTGCCTATCCCTTTGCCGAACCTCATCACGAGGGATCCGTTCCCCCTTGTTTTCCACGGAGTCGCGGGATTTAGCCTGACCAATCTAGGATATCCTATCAAATCCAGTTCATCGCGGAATTCGGATATTATTTCCGTTGCGAGGAATGTTGTGCAGTTGCCGCTGACGGAATCGGTGTCATCCACTGCCACATACATGTCCGGTCATTCTTTACTTATGATATAATTCATTCTGATGACAATAAGACCATCGAACTCACAAAGAAAATACTGCCATCTTCGGACATGGTTCCGATGATTTTATGGATCCCATTGTCATCTGGCTCATTCCTGCTGAAACATCTCATATCTTCACCGTCGGAATCTTCAAATGTGAATGTATAACCGTTCTGTGTTTCTTCGATGCCGTGGATGATACCTATGCGTTCTTTATTCACAGTCTCATCCTCCGTAAGCAGCACGGTCAAAATGATCATCGAAGCCGCTATGCACAACAACGAGTATCTATCCATGATTTTCATGAGCGGTTATTCCGATCGGTCATATTCAATACGTAAAAATTACAATTATGGCCGTAATCCGATAATACGCCCCCACCCCTTTATTTCCAGTGGAAACATATCAGGATGATTGATCATGAAAATGATTTATATTTGAAAATATTTGATTTTCAGAAAAACGTGCCTATTGCCCATATAAGTGCTATGAACGCCACTATACCGAGTACACAAGCTCCGATGACAAGCCATCCTTTCATTGAATTTCTCCTTTGCATTAAGCAACTGCTTTCGGTAACATCATTCATCTTATAAAACTAATATCCCGATTTTTCAACATCGAAAAAACCGGGTTAAGAAATCATTATAACAAACCTCCCGCCATATATCCCGGCGCATGAAAAAGAGGTCCGAAAATGGGAGAATCAATATTTGACAAATCAATAAACAAAAGGAATACTCTCATAAAAAACAGGAACATTCTTCAGACTACATACATACCAGATCAGCTGCCTCACAGGGAAAACGAAATCAATAATATCGTTGAGATAATAACCCCATCCCTCAACAAAGACAAACCTTCCAACATACTCGTGATAGGAAAAACGGGGACAGGAAAAACAGCTGTCCTCAATTACATAGGAAAAGAACTTATGAAAGCGGATTCCGAAAAAAAGAATTGCGGTTTCATATATGTCAATTGTGAGATCGTCGATAACCCTTATGGAATACTCTATAACATATCTAATCAGATAATAACGGACCAGAACAGTAAGATACCATTCACCGGATGGAGCTTGGACAGAGTATACGAGACACTGCTGTTTCACATAGACAGGGAGAATAAGGTTTTCATAATAGTTCTCGATGAGATAGACAGGATACTCCAAAAGAACGGGGATGACATATTTTATTTCCTGACCACGATGAATGAAATTCTCAAAGAATCAAAAATATCGATAATAGGCGTAACAAACAATACGAAGTTCACAGAACTTCTCACACCGAGGATAAAAAGCAGACTCGGTGAGGAAAAAGTCGTTTTCCCTCCTTATAATCCCGAACAGCTTCAGGACATACTGAGGAAAAGAGCGGAGTTGGCATTTGAACCCGGGGTAATTGAAGATGGTGTCATACCTTACTGTGCCGCGATATCGGCTCAAATGTCGGGGGATGCCAGAAGGGCATTGGATTTCCTTAAAGTCTCCGCTGAAATAGCCGAAAGAAACGGAGATAATATAATCACGGGTGCTCACGTTGATTTTGCCAGAAGTAAAATAGAATTGGATGCTGTCATTGAAGTGATAAAGACCCTGCCGGCACAATCGAAGATAGTCCTTATGAGTATAATAAGGAATCATGAGTGTAAGAATACCGTGGTCACAACCGGTGATGTATATTCCGTTTACAAAGAGATATGCAATGCATTGAGCTGTCTGATTTTGAAAGAGAAAAGGGTCTCCGATCTAATATCGGAATTGGATATGTTAGGTATAATACATGCAAGGGTCAAGTCATTCGGAAGGAACGGCAGGACAAGGGAAATAGAACTCAATATCAATAAGGACATAGTTGAATTTGTCACGAAAGATGAATTGTTTGAACCTCTTTCAAAACACAAACCCGCCAAGCAAACGACTTTGCCCACGGTATGATTTCATTCTTTTTTATTTTCCACTGGAAATAAAGGGGTGGGGGCGTTCATCTCCTCACGCAACTCTTCTTTGATTTTCTGATAATATCTGTAATCATAAAGGAAACTTATACTGACGATCAGAAATATCCACAGCAGTGCCGATGCTGCGATACAAGGTATCGTGTTGGGAACCCAATAATCGATGATATTTGTTTTTCCGTTGAATACCATTTTAAAAGTACCAGCCCACGGTATTTCAAACCAAGCCACCGATTTTATTCTATCATAGGATATCAGGCCGTTCACACCGGCCAGACTGGACGGTTGATCGAATCTGGAGTTGTTGTCCCCCTTTGTAAGGTATCCATCGGTGGGGCTGCCCGCTGCAAGGGTATCCAAATTTATGCTCGCGTCGGGAGTATCCACATAACCTATGTTCTTCAGGGTAAGGGTCCCTGACAAATTCATGTAGTCGCCGTCGGGACTGCCGCTGCATAACCAAAGCTCACGGGGATATCCTTCCAAACTGGGAGCGCTCCATGTTCCGTTCCCATTATAATCAAGCCACAGTATGGCCCTATGTATTACGGGATTCAGATCCGGCCCGCGATTGTATATGATCACATCCCCGTAATTTCCGAATCTCTCGTATCCGGTTTTGTAACCGTCTATGAAAGACTGTATGACCATGCTGTCCTTATTCTTTACGACAACCATGTCCCCGGTATCTATCACGCCTATCTGCGAGCCTATGCCGTGCTGCATGCTCCCGGATTCGACCACCGTCTGAAACGGGCTCACGCCGGAGGCCTTTGAAATACCAACAAATGCCGCGACTATGACCGCCACGGCGACAGCCATTATGACAATGGCATGTTTGGTACTCTTATCCATGCTCCGCATTATGTTTTTTTGATTATTAATTTAATTCCCCGGAAAAGACACGGGATCCACGGCCGGATAAAGACAGGATAACAAAAAACAACGGTCAGTGCAGCAGAAGATTTCCTGTTTGCAAACCCGGTTATCACCGGTTTCAGGGACGCCGGCGAACAGACCATCCGTATGATCTGTGATTGACACATCCTCCGGCTTTGGTTTATTCATACTCTAAGACGTGCGGAGTGAGCCAGGTATATGTGTGATTTCTTTCGGCGGACGGAACGGTCCAAAAACAATTATAGGGTAAACAGCATCTCAAAGGATATGGACAGGCCTTCGAGCGACGAATATTTCATGAGCATGGCCGAATTGGTTGCTCAGAGGTCCACATGCGTGAGAAGAAGAGTGGGGGCGGTAATCGTAAAGGACAAGCACATATTGTCCACCGGATACAATGGGTCCCCCAAGGGAACGCGTCACTGTGAGGAGCTGGGTTGCATAAGGGAACAGATGAACATACCGTCCGGGACCAGGCACGAATTATGCAGGGGCGTGCACGCGGAGCAGAATGCCGTGGCCCAGGCGGCATATTTCGGTGTCAGCGTCAAAGATGCCACATTGTACACGACCACGTTTCCGTGTTCGATGTGCACGAAGATCCTTATAAATTCGGGGATAACGGAAGTAGTTTACAAGACTGGATATGTGGACGATCTGTCCAAACAGCTGCTTGCCGAGACCGCCATAAAGGTACGCAGCTTTTCCGGCGATGCTGATAATGCACATTCTAACGGCCCGGAGGGGCAATCGGACAATTACGCTTAAGTATGCCCACTCAATACCATGCTCGGCAGATAGTCGGGGAGTGTAAATTGAGCCGAACTGACATACTTTCGGAAATAAAGAAGGCAGAAGCAGAGGCTGATGCCAAGGTCGAAAAGGCCGAGGCGGACAAAAAAATGGCCATAGCGGACGCCCGCAGAGATTCTGTGAAGAGAATTCAGGATGCCGAAGCAGCGATGCGCGGCAGCCACGAATCCTCCATTGCAACCGAGCAGAAGGCTCTCGATGAGAAAAGGAACGAACTTCTCGCCGCAGGCGAGAAGGAAGCCAAGAGCATCGAGAAATCCTCAGCAAAGAAAATCAAGGAAGTGAAAGATTTCCTGGTCGAAGAATTCGAGAGGACCATAAATGTCACTTCCTGAGTCAATGAGTAGGATCGTGGTCGTGGGTACCAAATCCCGCATGGAGGAGGCAATAGAGGCCTTCTACAGCGCGAAGGCACTCCACCTGATCGATCACACCACTGGCACAGACGACATGTCCATCGGGGCCCCGTTGCCCACGAACTCCAAGGCATCCGAGAGGTTGCTGAAAGTCAGGGCGATGGAAAAAGAGCTCGGAGTAGGCAAGACGACCGAAACGGCCAGGGTATCGGTGGAGGAGATAAGGGACCAAATATCGTCCGGCAGCGTAGAGAGTACCGAGGCCGAGATTCTCAAGGTTCTTGATGCCAGGAATGATCTTAATCAGAGAATCACTGAATTAAACGCTAAAAAGAAGAGCTTGGAAATTCTCGCAACGATACCGGTGGACCTTGAACTCTATTCGGGGTACAAGAGTCTGGCGGTCATCGTGGGGACAGTAAAGGAAGACCCGTCCGAGGCATTGAAATCACTTGCCGATTCCGAGGCGTTCGTATCCTTCAAAAAGAAGGCAGGCGGCGTTGCGGCGGTGTTCGTGAAGACCGAGGACAAGGACAGGGCGGCATCGATACTTTCGGAGTACGGATTCACGGAGATCGCGGTACCCGAGGGCAAAGGCCCCGTGTCCGAAGCACTTTTACTGGCCGATGAAGGCCTGGCAGACCTCTATGCCAAGCTGGAATCCGTCGAGAAGGAAGTCGAAGCACTTCGGATGAAACACAAGACCTTCCTGCGTGCATCCGACGAAGAGCTGTCCATCGAGATCGAGAAAGGCGAGGTGCCTCTCAGGATAGCGGTCGGGGAATATTCGTATATAATGGATTCCTGGGTGCCCACGAACAAATTTCAGTCCGTGGCCGCCGAGCTGGAATCTCGACTCGGCAATGACATTCATGTGGAGTTCGAGGAGACACGCGGCAGGAACCTGCACGAGGAAGAGGAAGCAGAGGAAAGATTCAAGAAAGTACCTACGAAGAGTAACAACGGGGTAATAGCAAAGGAGTTCGAGTACGCCACAAGTCTGGTCTCGACACCGAAGTATCAGGAGATCGATCCGTCGGTCCTGATAATGTTCTTCCTCCCGTTATTCTTCGGTTTTATGATAGGGGACTGCGGTTATGCGATACCCTTCATAATCCTGGGGGCGTACGGCCTGAAGGTCACGCACCATAAGGATTGGCGTGCGATCGCCACAGTGCTGTTCTTCGGAGGCATATGGGCGTTCATGTTCGGGTTCTTCTTCTTCGGAGAAGCGCTCGGGATGCACTTCATAGGTCACTGGG
This sequence comes from Candidatus Methanoplasma reticulitermitis, assembly GCA_031287135.1. Taxonomy (GTDB): domain Archaea; phylum Thermoplasmatota; class Thermoplasmata; order Methanomassiliicoccales; family Methanomethylophilaceae; genus Methanoplasma; species Methanoplasma reticulitermitis. Next base: position 6,474 of record JAITTK010000083.1, on the reverse strand, counting down.
AACCGCCGCTGAATATAACATGGGAAGGGTTGCTGGGCATACATCTTCCCGAATGGTTCAGCGGAATAATGATCGACGATCACGGAATATCGAAGCTCGGCATCCATGTCGGCATGCTTCTGAAGCTGTCTGTTTACGTCGGTATAGTCCACCTCCTGATCGGATACGTGTGCGGCTATCTGAACATAAGGAGACAGCACGACAACAAGCACGCATTCATGGAGAAGGGCGGATGGATCATCATGTTCACCGGGATGGTCGTGTTCTGTTATTCACTGACTCAGATGCTGTTCGACAGCGCCCCGCTGGAAGGCATGGTCATGTATCTTCTGGCGGCCGGGCTGGTGATGACCGTCGTCGGTGTTGTGATAACGTCGAGGGTGGAAGGTATAATGGCGATACTGGAACTTCCGGGCATCGTCGGAAACATATTATCATATACGCGTCTGGCGGCCATCGGTATGTCCAAGGCCGGCATGGCGATGGCGTTTAACTACATAGTGTTCGGAATGATAATGGGGATGGGCGAGACGGTCGTTTGGCCGGGAATAGGTTTCCTGGTGATCGGACTGCTCCTGTTCGCTTTCCTGCATCTGGTCGTATGGACCTTGGGAATCCTTTCCGCGGGGCTGCATGCTCTGAGGCTGCAGTTCGTGGAACTGATGACGAAGTTCTTCGAAGGAGGCGGGATAAGATACGAACCGTTGAAGGTCAAACGCGTTAAAACAATTTTAACACAGGCAAAAGCTGACAAAGAGGTATAAAAATGGCAATAGAAGGAGATGTAGGAAGCGGACTTATCGCTATTGGAGCAGGACTTGCTGTCGGACTCACGGGTCTCGGAGCGGGAATGGCGGAGAAAGACGTGGGAGCAGCGGCAGTAGGAGCCATAACCGAGGATCCAACAATCTTCGGTAAAGCAATGATCTTCATGGTTCTTCCCGAGACCATCGTCATCTTCGGTCTTGTTATAGCTATCATGGGAATCTTCGTGATGTAAGTATCTGAGGCCGTCTCATGGCATTAGATAACGTCACGAAGGAGATCATTGCATCGGCCGACAAGCAGGCAAGCGATATCAGATCGCAGGCCGCCGCTGAAGTGAAGGCCATATCGGCCGAGGCGGATGCACTGATTTCCGACATGAGAGAGAAAGAGGATAAGAAGCTCAAAGAATCGATCGAGCGCCTCAGGCGCCAGGAGCTCTCCAGTTCGGAACTGGAGAGCAAGAAGATCGTCCTGTCCAAAAGGAAGGAGATCCTGGCCCAGGCGTTCGAGACCGTTCTCGCCGATCTCGAATCCGCTCCGGAGAGCGTTAAACTGGAGCAGTACAAGAAGATGGTGAAGTCGGCGAAGACGGTCATCGACAAACCCAAGGCTCTGATGTCCGCCAAAGACAGTTTCACAGCGAAGGATCTGGGCGTCAAGTCGGTCGAGAAAGATCACAGGATACGTGCGGGACTGATCCTCCAGAGCGAGGACGGCACCGTGGAGGTCGACATGCAATACGAGACCATACTCCAGACGATCTGGGACCGTGAGATAAAGGCTTTGTCCGACATCCTGTTCGGGTGAGACAATGTTCAGGCGCAATGGAAGGAAAGGCAACTATGCGTATACGGTCGCCAGGGTAAAGGCCAAGAAATCCCTCCTTATGGGCGAAGAGGACTACAGTAAGATGATGATGATGACTGTGCCGGAGATATCCCGTTACATAAGCGAGATCGGCTACGGCAAGGAGATGGCGGACCTGGCAGGAAGAATGTCGGGTCTAGCTCTCCTGGAACATGCCACGTATCTCAACATGGCAAAAGTGTTCAGCAGCATCCTTTCCTCATCAACGGGGGAGCTTTACGGCATGGTCTCCGCATATCTCGTGAAATGGGACATCTGGAACCTCAAAGTCATACTCCGCGGAAAATCGTACGGTCTGGATGCGGAGGGAATAAGAGAGGATCTTGTGCCCGCAGGCAGCCTAAGCGCCGAATCTTTGGACAGGCTGATCGCTCTGGAAACGGATGATGACATCATCGCGAATTTCGGAAAGATGGCGCGTGTGAATTTCCCGGCGGATGTGCTGTCCGCATACAAAGCGAGCGGGAACCTGGGGGATATCGAGGATTTCTTGGACAAGATGCACTATGAGAAACTCATACAGAGCATAGATCCGTCATCCAGACCATCGCGCCTCTTCCTCGATTACATAAGAGAGGAAGTGGACATAAAGAACTTCGAGACGATCTTCAAACTGAAAGCAGAAGGTATAATCGGAGAACAGGTCATGAAGTACATCATCCCCGGAGGGAAGAAGATCGACGGAAGACAGCTCACGCTGTTCGCGAACGCGGAGAACGCGGAATCGTTGATATCCGATATTTCGCAACTCGATTTCTACGAGAACATAAAGGATGCACTGGAGTCCAACAACCTGAGGGACATGGTGTCCGGCCTTAAGAGGTACGAGATGCAGAAAGCGAAGAAGTTCTCGCACCTGTACCCGCTGTCGGTGATCCCGGTCATAGACTACATGATTCACAAGGAGAGCGAGGTAAGGAATATCAGGTTGATCGCCAGAGGCACGGAGAGCGGACTGGACAGAGATGTGATCAAAGGACTTTTGGTGATCTGATGGAAATAGCAGTAGTGGGCAGCGAGGAATTCGTACTGGGTTTCAGGTTGGCCGGACTCAAACGTGTGTTCGTGGCTGACGAGAACAACTATCAGAGCGTGATCGGAGGAGCCATGTCCGATACCAATATCGGTATCCTGGCTGTTGACGCGGAGGATCTCAAATACCTTCCGCAGAACATCAGGGCAAAGATATTGGATTCCATCCAGCCGGTGGTCGTACCGGTCGGCGGGGATGAGAGCGACCTTCGCGAGAAGGTCAAAAGAGCAATTGGCGTTGATTTATACAAGACAGAGGATGAATAAATGAGCACTGAAGGTGTAATTTACAGGGTCGCAGGTCCTGTGGTGACAGCAACTGGGATCACTCCCAAGATGTACGATGTCGTGCATGTAGGGAAAGAGGGTCTCATGGGCGAGGTCATCAAGATTGTAGGCGAGTACTCTATCATCCAGGTTTACGAGGATACTTCGGGTGTTAAGCCCGGAGAGCCGGTCACGAATACCGGACTCCCTCTTGTCGCGGAACTCGGTCCGGGGCTTCTTACATCCGTTTATGACGGAATACAGAGGCCTCTGCCCGTGCTCAGGGACAAAATGGGGGATTTCATCTTCCGCGGCGTTTCCGCACCTGGACTCGACAGAGAGAAGAAGTGGGATTTCAAGCCCGCTGTCAAGAACGGCGAAGAAGTCGAGGCGGGACAGGTAATCGGTACCGTCATGGAAGGTTCGATGGTCCACAAGATTATGGTGCCCCCGACATTCAAGAAAGGGAAGATAAGCGGCATATCGGACGGCAAGCACACCGTGACCGATGTTGTCGCGAAGATCGACGGGCAGGAGATGACCATGATGCAGAAATGGCCCGTCCGTGTGTCCAGACCGGTGACGGAGAAATACCAGCCGGACATACCGTTGGTCACCGGACTCAGGGTCCTGGACACGATGTTCCCGCTCGCAAAGGGCGGTGCGGCGGCGATCCCGGGTGCTTTCGGTACCGGCAAGACCGTTACCCAGCAGTCTCTGGCAAAGTATTCCAATGCCGAGATCGTGGTGTACATAGGATGCGGTGAGCGCGGAAACGAGATGACCGAGGTCCTCACCGAGTTCCCGGAACTGGTCGATCCTACGACGGGGGAGTCCCTTATGAACAGGACTGTCCTGATAGCCAACACGTCCAACATGCCTGTCGCGGCAAGGGAAGCGTCCGTTTACACGGGCATAACCATCGCCGAATACTTCAGGGATATGGGTTATGATGTGTCATTGATGGCCGATTCCACCTCAAGGTGGGCTGAAGCAATGCGTGAGATATCGTCGAGGCTCGAGGAGATGCCCGGGGAAGAAGGATATCCCGCATACCTTGCAGGACGTCTTTCGGAGTTCTACGAGCGCGCATGCCGTGCCAAAGCACTGAGCGGCGAGATAGGATCAATCTCCGTTATAGGCGCGGTCTCGCCCCCGGGCGGAGACCTCTCAGAGCCTGTAACGCAGAACACGCTGCGCATAGTGCGTGTGTTCTGGGCGCTCGATACGAAGCTGAGGGAGAGAAGACATTTCCCCACCATAAACTGGCTTACCTCGTACACGATGTACGACAAACAGCTGAGCGGCTGGTACAAACAGAATGTGGCCGAGAATTTCCCCGAACTGAAGGCATGGGCCATGCAGATCCTCCAGAAAGAGGCCGAACTGCAGGAGATCGTGCAGATGGTCGGATCGGACTCCCTCCCGGACGAGCAGAAGGTGACCCTTGAGGTGGCCAAGATGATCCGTGAGATATACCTCCAGCAGAATGCATACCACCCGGTGGATTCGTACTGCCCCATCAACAGGCAGTATGTTATGATGACTCTGATCAAGAAGTATTCCGATCTCGCCGGCAACGCGCTCGCATCGGGAATCCCGGTCGATAAGATCGCATACCTCCCGGTCAGGCAGAGGTTCAACCAGGCCAAATACGAAGAGAATGTCGATGCCGAACTGGATGCCGTGTCCAAGGATATGGACGAGCAGTTCGCGGGACTCGGAGCGTGAGAACTATGACAAAAGCGAAAGTATCCAAGGAATACAAGACGGTCTCCCAGATAGCGGGCCCTCTCGTATTCGTCAAGAAGACCGAGCCCGTAGGCTATCAGGAGATGGTCAGCGTGAGGCTTTCCGACGGATCCATGAAGAGAGGCCAGGTCCTGGACACATCCGATGAGATCGTGGTGGTCCAGATATTCGAGGGTACATCCGGTATCGACAGGCAGGCGTCCGTACGCTTCCTGGGCGACACGATGAAAATGCCCGTCTCGAGGGACATGCTCGGAAGGGTCCTAACCGGGGCGGGAGAACCTCTCGACGGAGGGGCCAGGATCGTCCCGGAGCAGGAACTGGACATCGTCGGAGCCGCGATAAACCCATGGGCAAGGGACAGTCCGGCGGATTTCATCCAGACCGGCATCTCGACGATCGACGGCATGAACACGCTGGTGAGAGGGCAGAAACTGCCGATATTCTCGGGATCGGGTCTTCCCCACAACGAGATCGCCCTTCAGATAGCAAGGCAGGCGAAGGTCCTCGGGGAGAACGAGGAATTCGCCGTCGTGTTCATCGCACTGGGCATAACAAATGAAGAGAAGCAGATGTTCATGAAGGAGTTCGAGAGGACCGGCGCACTGAAGAATGCGGTGGTATTCCTGAACCTCGCCGATGACCCGGCTGTAGAGCGTATCGTCACACCCCGTCTGGGTCTGACGACCGCAGAGTACATGGCATTCGAATTGGGGATGCAGGTGCTCGTGATAATGACCGACGTCACCAACTACTGCGAAGCTCTGCGCCAGGTCGGCGCGGCGAGAGAAGAGGTTCCGGGAAGACGCGGTTATCCAGGGTACATGTACACCGACCTCGCACAGCTCTATGAGCGCGCGGGAAGGATAAAGGATAAGAAAGGATCGATCACCCAGATCCCGATTCTCTCGATGCCCGGCGATGACATAACCCACCCGATCCCCGATCTGTCCGGGTACATAACGGAAGGACAGATCGTCCTGTCGAGGGAGCTGCACCGCAGCGGCATATATCCTCCGGTCAATGTGTCGTCGTCGCTCAGCCGTCTGATGAACTCGGGTGTCGGAAAAGGCAAGACCCGCGAGGATCACAAAGCGGTCTCCGACCAGCTGTATGCTTCATATGCAGAAGGTAAGGACCTGCGCGGCCTGGTCGCTATCGTCGGTAAGGATTCGCTCTCGGCAAAGGACAGGAAGCTCTTGGACTTCGCGGACCTCTTCGAGGACCGCGTCGTGCGCCAGGGTATCGACGAGGACCGTTCGATAGAGAGGACGCTCGACATCTCCTGGGAGATCATGAAGGAACTCGATATCGACCAGCTGACAAGGATCGACCGCAAGTACATCGAGAAGTACCTCAAGAAGTGATTCTCATGGGAAGCCAAGACATCACCCCGAACCGTTCGGTCCTTCTGGACCTCAAGAAAAGGATCAAACTGTCCCAGAGCGGATACAAGATCATGAAGATGAAGAGAGACGGTCTCATCATCGAATTCTTCGAGGTGCTGGAAAAGGCCAGGAAGATGCGTGAGGGTGTCTCCTCCGACTACGATGCGGCAATGGAGAAGATAACCATAGCCCGCGCGGTCGAGGGAGAGATCGCCGTCAAGAGCGCGGCATACGCGCTCAAGACGGAGCCGGAGGTCAAACTTGGCAGCAAGAGCATCATGGGAATGATGGTCCCGAAGGTGGAGGCCACCTCGATCCACACCAAGATGACAGATAAGGGATACGGTGTGATCGAAACGTCGGCATACATCGAGGAGGCCGCCATGGCCTTCGAGAAGCT
>JAITTK010000049.1 GCA_031287135.1 Candidatus Methanoplasma reticulitermitis | reverse complement strand
TCATCGGGGTCCTGAAAAGAGGCTATCGCAGGATGAAGAACGATATGGAGAGGCCCCCGGACGACGACGAGAGCGAGATAGCACGTAAGAAGAGGAGGTTCCGGGTCATATGCGTATTCGGAGCGGCCATGTCGGCCATAGCGTTCCTGATATCGATCTCGATATCGTCAGGGGGTGTGATACCCGTCAGCGAGGCGCTGTCCGCCATGGTGTCGGCGATATCGAAGGGAGGGCACGACCTCAGCACGATAGAACTCTACATATACCAGTCGAGGTTGCCGAGGGTGCTGGCCGCCATCGCGGTCGGAGCCGGGCTGGCAACGGCCGGCTGCATGTTCCAGGCGGTGATCAGGAACCCGCTGGTCGATCCGTATATAACGGGGGTGTCGTCCGGAGCGGGCTGTTTCGCGATGGCGGCCGTGGCTCTGGGCGTATCGATACCGTTCGTCGGCGACAACGCCCTATACATGATACCGGTGGCGGCGATCGTCGGAGGTCTCATAGCCTTCGGCATAACCATGACCGTGGCCGAGGGTTCCGGGGGATCGGCCATCAACTACATCCTGGCCGGCGTGATCGTGGGATTCGCGTTCTCCTCCGTGCAGACGGTGTTCCTCTCGCTGGCGAAGGAGAATCTGACGGATACCATGTGGTGGCTGTACGGTTCGTTCGCGAACGTGACGTGGGAGAACGCCTGGCTGGTGTTCATTCCCGCGATGGGGATATCGTTCATAGCCATGCTGTGGGCGAGGGAGTTCAACCTGTTCATGACGGGGGAGGACCAGGCGAAACAGCTGGGCCTCAACGTGAGGAGGTTCAAGGTCACAATGATGATAGTCGCATCGGTCCTGACGGCGGTGTGCGTGGCGTTCTGCGGGATAATAGGGTTCGTGGGGCTGGTGATACCCCACGCGTGCCGCATGGCGCTGGGAGGGGACCACCGTCTGATAATGCCGGCATCGATCGTCCTCGGCGCGATGCTTATGCTGTTCGCCGACCTGGTGGCGAGGACCGCTCTATCCCCGGTGGAACTGCCGGTGGGTGCGATAACCGCGATGATCGGCACGCCGATATTCGCGTACATGCTCATGAGGAAGGGGCGTGAGTACAATGGCTGAACCGATCCTCTCGATCAGCGGCCTGATCAAGGACTTCGGCGGCTTCCGTGCCCTCGGCGGCATAGACCTCGAATTGGGCACAGGCCTGCTGGTGGGACTGATAGGGCCGAACGGGTGCGGGAAGTCAACGATGATGAAATGCATATGCAAGATAGAGGACCCGACATCGGGGTCCATATGCGTGGATGGCAGGGATGTGACCGCGATGAGGCCGCTGGATGCGGCCAAGCTCGTGGCCAACGTCCCCGCCGAACCCGGACCGACGTTCGGCCTCTCGGTGATGGATATGGTCATGCTCGGCAGATATCCCTTCGTGGACAGGATCTGGTGGGAAAACCCCGAGGACGAGCAGATGACCAGGAAAGCCCTGCAGACGTTCGGGATAGACCATCTCAGGAGGAAACAGGTCTCCCTGCTGTCGTCCGGGGAGAGGCAGCGCGCGATGATAGCCAAGGCATACGTGCAGGAACCGAGGCTCATGCTCGTGGACGAGCCCACCGCGCACCTGGATATGAAATACAAGCTCCAGGTAATGGAATACCTGAAATCCATGTCCAAGACGGACATGACGGTCATGGTCGCGGAGCACGACATATCCCTCATGGCCAGGTATTGCGACCTGTGCATCATAATGAAGGGAGGGAGGATAGTCGCGGCGGGGGACCCGAAGGAGGTCATCGGCCCGGAACTGATCAGGGATGTGTACGAAGTGGACTCCCGTGTCGGCCTGGACGAGGACGGGGAGATATACGTCCTCCCGAAGAAGTACATCGAGGGGGAAAGGGGTGGACTCTGAGACGGGGGACGCAGCAAAGCGCCCCATGGATCCGGTACCGGAGAGGTACTGCCACAGATGCGGGCATCTGTGGATCCCGAGGAAGGCGGGGGTGCCGAGGCTATGCTCCCGCTGCAAATCATCACAATGGAACGTCCCGATCCGCAGGGACGCGGTCTGCGGGAAATGCGGGAACGAATGGTGCAGGACGGAGATAAACGAGCCCTGCCCGGAATGCGGTCTCACGGGCCGGGAGGGCACAGCACCCGAAGCACTCCGCTGCAATCAATGCGACCACGAATGGATCAAAAGATCCGCGGGCCAGCCGAAGAGGTGTCCGGTGTGCAAGACATCGAAATGGAACGAGACGAAAGTGCCGCAGCAGGCATGCCATAGGTGCGGCCATGTGTTCAGGATACGTACTGAGAGCCCGCTCAAATGCCCCAAGTGCCAATCCGCCAAATGGAACATACCCGCGTATAAACTGCAATGCAGAAGATGCGGCCACAGGTGGATATCCAGGGGCGAGAGGAGATCGGATGAGGTCAGGATATGCCCCTCCTGCAAATCCGGAAAATGGAACGAGACCCCCAAACTGATGATGTGCGAAAGCTGCGGTACCTATTACATCAACCGGTCCGATAAAGGGGGGAGCAGGTGCCCCTCCTGCAGCAAAGGGAAAAAATCGTTCCGAAAGACCTGCGATTTCTGTAAATCCTCGTGGAATTCGACGGCCGATGGCTGGACCACGTGTCCCCGATGCGGAAAACCCAGATCCGGCGCCGAGGATGGGAGGACGTTCGAGATGTGGTCGGACGGCGTCAAGTCGCTGAGGTACGTGCATGCCGACGATCTCTGTTCCATATATCTGTGGGACGGGAACACCCCTTTGGCGACGATGTATTTCCATGATCTGCTGAACCGCATGGACATAACCGCGGAACAGTTCGGTGCACGTCTGTCGGACCAGAGGTACGAACGGGATTGGATGGAGCTCGCGGAACATATGCACAGGCACCGCGACGATTACAAAGAGAACATACCCTATCTCATGAAACGCCTCAACATCTGCGAATTCGATGCGACAGTGCTCGCCATACATTTCACGGGGATGGGGCCGGAGGCGATAGCCGTCAGGTTCGACATATCCCCGGGAGATGTCAGGAAGTCCTTCGACAGGATAATGGCGGCGTATGCTGACAGCGGTATCGTGGTCAACGATTCCTTATTCACCGACGATCCCATGTCCCTGTACTGATATCCTTACCTAATATCCTGCCATATTACAGAATAATCAAAGCTTCCGGTCCATGATTTACCTGCTTTACCATATATGTACGGATAATCTTTTTATTGTGCTAAATATTTGGATGTATCATCCAACTGGTGGTAGACTTGAAAGATAACAGCTGCAATCCGCAGGAATCCCGTTACGAGGATGGGATGAGGAGACTGATTGCCATATCGGAGACAAGCCGTTCAAACGCCCATGAAGGCTGTGACGGCGACTTCGAAAGGCCGGAGGTTGCAGCGAAGCACTTGTGCCTGGTCTGCGGGTACATGTGGGGCGTAAACCCGGAAAGGAAGGACGGGCCGAAGAAATGTCCGGCATGCGCGAGCATACGCTGGAACGCGGACGGTCTGAAAAGGCACACCTGCAAACAATGTTCGCACAGGTGGATGAGCAAACTCGAAGAGCCGACGATGTGCCCCTGCTGCAGATCGAAGCTGTGGAACAAGGAGACGGAGAAGTTCATATGCACGAACTGCGGGAACGCCTGGATCAACAGATCCGCCAGAGGGTCTCCGGGCGGATGTCCGGCATGCGGTTCCGGCCGCATATCGCGGGATACTTTGGAGTCCATGTGCAGGAAATGCGGATACAGCGGGAACACCGACCCCAAATGCGTCAGCAGATGCCCCGTATGCAGGACCAAGCTCTCGATCATCGACCGGTCCGTTAAATACCCGAAGATATCGAAGGAAGTCCGGCCCGAACATAAGAGGGACCGTTCCGTCTCGGAGATAAGCCCTGCGGTGATGGCGGTCCTCATGTCCGAGGCGGACGATACAGGGAAGATAATCGAACTGACCAACAAATGCAACATCGAATCGCTTGACGCGGAGATACTCGTGCGTTGCCGTAACGGAGAGGGTGCCGTGAGCATCGCGAAGAGTACCGATGCATCCTTGGATAAGGTGGTCATGATCATGATCTCCCTTTCCGACGGATCGGCCGGCGAGGTACATTGAATGCGCCTCACCGACGATCCGGAGTACGGCCCCCCGAGCAGATTCGGGGACACGCACATATACTACGTGCTCACGCTGCTGGATGAGAGCAGACCGACCAGCAGAATGAAGCTGTCCGAGATGACCGGAATAGGGGAGGGCAGCATAAGGAACATCGTCGGGATCCTGAAGAAATGGAAAGCGGTCGAGATCAGACAGACCGGGATAAGGATATCGGAATCGGGCCTTAAACTGCGGGACAGCATACCCGTGAAGCTGGTCGACGTGGAGAGGTTCGAATATGTCATGGGGGCGTACCACCAGGGCGTTCTGGCGAAAGGGGTGGCGGACAAGATCACCAACGGGATGTATCAGAGGGACAGGGGCATAATAGCCGGCGCAAACGGGGCGTCCGTGTTCATGATCAGAGAAGGGAGGCTGATCATGCCGACGAATTGGGACATGGACACGAGGGATCCGGAGTTCGCCCGGCATCTGAGAAGCAAAGGGATGGAGGAGGGCGATGTCATGATCATCAGCGGCGCAAGCGACGTGAGGGTCGCGGCAGTCTCCGCGATATCGATAGCTCTCGATCTCCTGTGATCCCCCCGTCTGCCGTACAGAAACATCCCGATCAGGATCTTCTCCTCTTCATCCTCCCGGTGTACTCGGGTATCGGCAGACCCCTCGACCCGAGCGCGGAGATGCACCGGGGCTCTCCCTTGGATGCGCCGGAAACGAACAGTTCCAACGCAGCGTCCTCCTCCCCCCGTGACATCAGCATCTCCCCGAGCGCGAACATCGCCTTGGAATAACCTTTCGAGACGGCCTCCCGGAAGAGCCGCTCGGCCTTAGTAATGTCCTTCTCCACCCCGGTCCCCTCCGAATACATGAGTCCGAGATTATACATGCCCCTTGATGATCCGTTCTCCGCCGCTCTGGTGTACCAGAACGCGGCCTTCAGGGCATCCCGTTCCAGCCCCTCGCCGTTCAGGTACATCGCGGCGAGCGTCGCCTGGGCGCGGAAGTACCCGGCCTCCGCCGACCGAATGTACCACCTGGCCGCCTCTTCGAAGTCCTGCGGCGTCCCGTTGCCGTATCTCAGCATCACCCCGAGGTTGCATTGGGCTTTCATATTCCCCCTCTCGGCCGCGAGACGGTACCACTTAACCCCCTCCT
>JAITTK010000005.1 GCA_031287135.1 Candidatus Methanoplasma reticulitermitis | reverse complement strand
GACATCTATTCTCAGTATCGTGAAGAATGACAATACCCCTTTGATCGCATCCATGAATCCTCCGGATGCGCTGTTTGCCCCGGTCGGTCCGGGCTTGTTAGGATTCCCGGTCGGCTCCGCCCTGTAAACAGTCGGAGCGGGTTCATCTTGCTGAGGCATCTGCGTGTTCCCGGGTGCGACCGGAGGATGCTCAACGATCGGTGCGCGTACAGGTTCCGCAATCGGCGGTTCCCGCCTCTGCTGAACGGGAGCCTCCGCCGGAGGGTCGCGCGCCGCTGAGGTCACGGGTTCATTCCCGGCCGGTTGACGCACCGGTTCATGCTGGGGTGCGGGTTCCGGCTGTTTCTCCGGTACCGGCCGCTGTATCGGTTCCGACACGGTCGGTTTCGGTTCCTGTTTTATCCTGAAATCCGATGCGCTCATCTTGCGGACGACCCTCGGGTCCGGCCTCCTGGCCCCCACAGGTTCTTCATCCGGTGCCTTGGCCGTTCCGGCGGCGTTCTGTACCGAACCCTGTCCGTACGTCGCTTGGTCCTCGGCGGATTTCCGTACCTCGGATGTTTCCTTCTGTCGGTCGTCGGTCCCTTCGGAGGCATCTTCGTTCCCCGACCGGTCGTTATTATCGTCTGGCATTGTATCAGTTCTCCTAAAGGTCTTGAAATAATTAATACCTACCTCAGATGCGCCCGTCGAAAAGGTCTGTATACACGGATGACATGACTCCTCCGACGAGTCCGCACAGCATATCATCCATGAACGGCCCCAATTTCGATATTATGCCGGGCTTGTGCCTGTCGAAACGGTGAAACTCGAATATCCCTCTGGTGCCGGCGATATATTGGGCTATCTGCATGCCTATTATCTCGTCCGCTATCAGGTGTATCGGGTCCTCCGCGAACATCCCCTTCGGCATGGCGCATATGCAGTCTCTGCAACCGAGATCCTCCAAAGCCGCGGCACCCTGTACGAGCGATGATATGTTTATGTCCGCAGACAGGATATCGAGTTTGATTTCGAACCTTCTTTTTATGTCGTTCGTGTCCCAGTCGGGATTGGGTATGTACAGTTCAAGTGCCGCATCCCACATGTCCTCTCTCTCTATACCCCTCTTCCTGAGGACATCCAGGAAGGTGCCCATGTACGGGAGGTCCCCCCTCTTCACCAGGCTGCTTATGACGGCCGCTTTCACCGACCTTGACATGGAGATCCCGATAGGCGTCCCGGTACCCGTATAATCAATCCTCCCGTCGCCTGACGGGGATACCACGGCGAGAGCATCCGATGTCGTTCCCGTCTCACGGTATCCCAATATGCCCATCGCGGCGGACTTGGACTCGATTATGGGCATCATCATGTTGACCTTCGCGGAATCGGTGAGCGGCACAGGGGATATGCCGATTATGTTTATCGTCCCGCCGACTAGCATCCTGTATCTTTCCTGAGATATCCTGAATCTCTCATCCCAGTTGTCCAGAAGCTCCCCCGCGACAACATGGTTGCTCAGTCCCGCGGTCACGGCCGCATATGTCGTCATCCCCTCATATTCCGTCTCGGTCGTCGAGAACACGTACCTGACCTCTGCCGCGGTCATGAATCCGACCGCATTGCCTGGGATATTGTGTTTCCTCATAACCTTCTCAACATCGCTCAGCGGATCTTCTATCCTGTACATGTGCGGGACCTGGGTTATGAACAGCACATCCGATTTCGTGTGCCCGCCGTTCTTCACCGCATTGCTGAGGATCTCCATCTCCTCCTTAAGATAGATGACAGCCGTAGCCAGCTCTCCATCCTCGAATATCCTCGTATCTTTAACGTATCTCATATCATCACCCCTGCAAGGCCGAGAATCGCATCCTCTACTGTGATCTGTATCTGTATGCCGATGAACGCGAAAAGCGGCATCGTAACTATGATCATGAACAGTACCGATGTGCGTTCGACAAGCCTGTAACATCGGGAGATATCGTCCACCGACGGCATATCCCCTTTCCCCATCACATATACGCCTTCTTTTTCCATGGATATTCCCATGGCATGTGCGACGGATACCATAGGCCATCCGCTGTTCGGACTCGGCGTTTTCGAGTGTTCCTCCTTTGCCGCCGCGATCACCCCCTTGTGATCGTATCCGAACATCCAAGCTGCCATCGATACGAAAAGGGGGGATATCCTTGCCGTGGGATAGCCGAGGATGTCATCGAACCTGGCCGCGAAGAATCCGAGCCGGGCGTATTTATCATTCAGATACCCCCACATCGCATCCATGAGGTTTGCACACCTGAACATTATGGCTCCTGTAAGACCCAGCAACCCGAAGTAGAACGTTGGCGATATCGCACTGTCCACCAGATTTTCGGATATGGTCTCACAGCAGGCCGACGATATGTGCTCTTTGTCCAAACCGCCAGTGTCCCTGCTGACTATCATCTGCACTTTGCCTCTCGCGGCGGGTATGTCGCCGTACGCCAGATCGTCCTCTATGGGTTTGCAGTGCTTCCTGAAGGAGAACACCGCGAAGGTTATCTTGAACATGAACGCGAGAACGAATATCCACATGATCTCCCCGAGCGTCATCGATATCCCGACGACCTCCCATTGGTACTGGCCGAGACCATTGCGCACGAGGCTGCATATCAGCATCATCGCAAACCAGAACATCAGGAACACGGCCGCGTAAGACAGGAATCCAATCACCCTTGTCATACCGGATGCCCTGTTCCTCACCCTGCCGTCGAGGAAGTCCACGACATTGCCTATCCATCTCAGAAGATGGTACCTGTTCGGAAGTTCTCCAACGAATCTGTCGATCAGCAGAGAGACCGCGACTATGAGAACAGCGGACAACCATGGTTCCATTGCATCACTCCGCAGACCTGATGGTGTTCTCGACCGCTCTCAGGAACATGTCGTTGCGTTCCCGGTCTTTGACGCTGAACCTCACATAGGGTTCGAATCTTTTGCCGAATGACGAGCAGTCCCTAACCATTATCCCGTCTCTGAGCATAAGCCGCTGGAACTCCGAACCGTTCATCCCGATTTCCTCAAGAGAGCAGAAATAAAAGAACGAGTCGGATACATTTCCGACGGGGAATCCCATATCATCGAGCTCGGAATGCATGCGTTCGGACTCTTCCGCCATCACCGATGCCGCCTTTGTGACGTGGTCCATGTGCTCGGACAGCAGCACTCTGCCGACATTCTGCTCGATGTGACCGACGTTCCAGGTCATCCGTACTTTGTCCATCTCCTCCACCAGATGAGGGGACGATACCCCGTAGCCTATCCTTATTCCGGGTATTGCGAAGGATTTCGTCAGGGATCCTGCAACGACAAGATTGTCGTATTTGTTCACATACCTCATGCAGGATATATTTTCATGTCCTTTTACCAGTTCCAGCAGTGTCTCGTCTAGGAAGACGAGTATGCCTTCATCGCCGCATTCCCCGACGATGTCCAATATCTTGTCCCTCGGTTCTATCCTGCCGGTCGGGTTATTGGGATTGCAGATGTAAAGGGCCTTGAGACCGCCGTATGAGGATGCGAGCTTTATTTGATCCAACCTGAAATCCTCCGAGGCGGTCAGTTCGTTATATTTTATATCCGCGCCGATGATCCTGCATTGTTGGGAATATTCCGCAAAGGACGGGTTGCTTATCATCACCCTGTCCCCCCTGTCCATGAACGCATTCGGAAAGTTCCTTATGATCTCGGACGAGCCGGCACCTATGACGATGTTCTGTTCTTTCAGAGACAATGATCGGGATATCACCGACTTGAGATCCGCGCAGCTGTCATCCGGATAATGGTCCACGCCGTCCGTCGCAAGAGCAATGATCTCCGCGAGGCACCCGGGCGGACCGAAAGGGTTCAGGTTATGACTGTAGTCCTCTATGCCTCCGATCTTCCATGCCTGCCCGCCGTGGACGGTCACGGGGATCTTTGCCAGAACCTCTCTTCCGTATTTCATGTTATACATCAGATATATCATGGTTGGAATATTAATCCTACGGTATCCTCATGTTCCGGTGGACCTCGAAGGAAAGAATCGGCTATTTCCGATGTCTTGCTCCGGCGCATGGATCTGCCTGTTCGGGAAGTTATCCCTCAACGGGGATATTCTCGGTTGCGGTGATTAAGAGCGGACATTGATGTAATGCAACTGTAAACACCATGTACGCTGTCACGGCATTTGGATCTGCGGAAAAATGATCCTTCGGAATGGGGTTGTGACGGAGAATTTGAAAGAATGATCGGGGCCGCCGCTTTTGCGGCGGCCCCCGATTGTTTGTTTTGAAAAATGTTGGATGGGGGAAGGTGATTCAATCCTTTCCTTTGCCCTTCCTGCGACGGAGGAATACAAGTAGCAGCAATATGCAACAGAGGATCACCGCTATTGCGAGTGCCAGTACCCAATACAGGATGGAGTTGTCTCCGTTGCTGTCAGACCCCCACCTCACCTGATTGGGCGCGGAAGATGTCGTGACATCCCATTCGAACTCAGCGTCGGAATACGTCAGAATCCTGCCCTCGGCCCCTACTATCCCAGAGTTGTTCGGGAGATAATCTCTGTGAACCGTGTGGGGTAGACGAAGATTCGTTATGGAATCGGCCCCTTGCAGATTCCAGTTCCCGGTGCTCGTGAAGTACATATCCACGACACCGCCCGATATTCCTCCGGCATGATCGCCTGTGACGGTCACGGTAGTGAGGCCGGAGCAACCGTTGAATGCGCCGGACTTGATTCTAACGGCACTGTCTATCGTGATGGACTCGAGAAGAACGCAGCCCTCGAACGCGAACGACCCGATGATCGTCACGTTGCTTAAATCGACGACGGTCAGACCTGAGCAACCTGTGAATGCCCACAGTCCGATACTCTCAACTTTACTGTTTTCAAAGTCTATGGTCTTGAGAGAGGTGCAATTTTCGAATGCGCGATCCCCGATACTCTTCACATCGCTGTTTCCGAAGTCGACGGTCGTGAGATAGGTGCAATTGCGGAACGTATCCCATCCGATACTCCCCACTTTACTGTTTCCGAAGTCAACGGTCTTGAGAGAGGTGCAATTTTCGAATGCGGAGTCCCCGATCGCCGTCACACCGTAGCCGGTGCCCGAGCGATTGACGGATTTCGGTATGGTGACGGCTGTCGGGTTGCCGACCCATCCGACAACGGACACGGAAGAGGCAGGGGCCGAAGAGATTATGCTGTATTTCAGGACACCGTCATCGAAGCTGTATGATGATGCGCCTCCGGCGGCGTCGGACTCATCCGCTGTTTCACATAATGAGACGGACGCGGTCGCCGCGAAGAGTACCGCGGCGGATATTATCATCATGTTCTTGCGCGAGAGGTTCATCGCTCTTCCTCCCGGATTTCCTTACCTGCATTGTCGTTGATGTTATTCATCTCCCGTTATATTATCGGAACATCTGTCTTGACGGACCATCGTATGTATGCAAATTCATTTGTACATATAAATAGACATGGCCATCAATACTGTCATACACATAATCGATTTATATGCACAGGATATGAATCATATGTATCCAAATACGGATGTATGCAAGATCCACGCTCCTTTCTGTCCGAGCGGTGTTCCGACGGCTAGTTCACGGGGACATGTCCGATGTCACCGTCATCCGAATGGCGGTACATCGGAGGAAAGAATGAAAAAAATTAAATGGGGAGGAGACCGCCGCGTTCGCTGCGGTCTCCTGTTGTTTTTTTAAAGAGGTTGCGGAGATGGGTGGGGATGCTTTCTATCAGTCCCTTGTCACCCTGAAGCTGACCATCGTCACTATAAGAACGATTATCAGCAATATCGCAGACAGGGGAGTCCATGCATCCATCATCACGGGGTCAAGGCTGATATCCTCCGTGAGGAAGAATATTACCAGGGAAACAATACCGATTATTAATGCCGCCATCCTCATTATGAACGGTATAATCGATCCCCTTTCCGTATCATCTTCCGTATAGCGCCAATCGCCCCTTCCCGTCACCAGCGCGACGACACCCGTTATCACGGCCATGAGCGCAAGGGCCAGGTTCAGGACCGCCCACCCTTCTCCGTCACCCGAACCGCCTCCGGTGCCGTCTCCGCCAGTACCTTCGCCGCCAGTACCTTCGCCGCCGTCGGACTGCACGGAGATCTTCACGTGGACGTTGGAGAGTATGTCATATATCTCCCATCCGTTCGTTTTCTCGGATAATTTCGCTATGCCGTCCAATGCTGGAGATGCCGTATATCCGTCGGAGACATGTATCTCGAAGATCAGTTTCCCTCCGGGTCCGACCTTTATCGCCCATTGTACAGGGGAATCCCCGATATATACCGTGTATTTTGAATCGGAGTCGAAGGTCACTGTGAAGTCCGAAACGACACCGGATGTCGATGCAGCTGCGGTCAGATCCATATTTCCGGTCACACCTGATATCGTCAGGGGGTTGGACGTCGATGACGATGACCATCTATCGAACACATATCCCGTGTTGATCGCTGCGGTTATCTTCAGAGAATCCCCGTGATTGACCGCGAAAGGTCCGTTGTAATTGATGGCCGTGCCGTTACCGTTGATCTCGTATGTGAATCCGCTTATCCCCGTCCCCGCTGTAAGCGTCACGGTATAGGTGTTGATCCTCAATATGAGGTCGACGCCCGTCGCACCCGCCGATGCTAGGGACACGGACGGTGCAGGTGTATCCTGAGTATATCCGGAGAGGGTCGCCGTCACGCTGCCTGAGGTGCCCATGGGCAGACCGTGACCGAATATCTCATAGACACCGCCCGATCCGGTGGTCGCATTGTATTTAACATTGTTCACACTGTCCGTGAGTGTCAGGGAGACGTTCTCCGCGGCGGATGGGGGACCCCCGATCACACGGAGGGTTCCCGACACAGAATATCCCCATCGCGATGCTGCCGTATCCCAGCCGAATTTGGCATCGGAGTACGCCAAGGTCATTCCCCTATCCCCGACTATACCCGAGTTGTTCGGGAGGTAATCCCTGTAGGCTGTGTGAGGGAGGCGAAGGTTCATGATGGCATCGGCCCCTTCCAGATCCCATGTATTGCCGTTCTTGAAGTACTTATCCACTACACCGCCCGTTATCTGTCCGTTGCCGTGATCGCCTGTGACGGTCACGGTCTCGATGAATCTGCAGTTCTGGAATGCAGAACCTCCAATTCTCACTTTACTGCTCAACTCGACGGATTTTAGATCAAAACAGCTGAGGAATGCCTGATATCCAATATCCTCGACGCTGCTCAGATTTATGATCGCGAGGTCACCGCATATCTCGAACGCCCAATTCCCGATGGTCTTAACACTGTTTCCCAAAGAGACGGATTGGAGTTTCCTGCATTCGCCGAATGCGTGTTGTTTGATCTCCTCGACGCTGCTCAGATTTACGGTCAGAAGTCCGTCGCAATAGTGGAATGCTTCATCTTCGACGATTTTGACGCTTCTCAAGTCAACGGATATTAGGCTGTCGCAGTTCAGGAATGCCGTCTTTCCGATCGTCGTCACCTTGCTAAGGTCTATGGACCCGAGGTTTGTGCAGTAATAGAATGCGTTCTCCCCGATGGTCTTCACACTGTCACTCAAATCGACGTTCACGAGGTTGGGACAGTAGGAGAATGCGTTCTTTCCGACGGATGTCACACCTGCATCTATGACGGCGGACGTTATCAGGCTCCTGTCCCAATGCCACGGTGCCGATGCTGCCGTGGTATAATCGGGCATCTGGCCGGCCCCCGAGATCGTGAGTGTCCCGCCGACAAGTTCCCATGAAACGTTAGTGCCTGGGATGGGGGCGGGTGCGGCATCGGACTCGTCAGGTGTTTCATAAACTGCCATGAAAGCGGCGGCCGCGAACAGTACGACGGCGAAAATCACCGCCGTGTTCCTGCGGGAGAGGGACATCTTGCCATTGCCCTTCTTCGGATATCCCCTCTTCTCCGAGAGGAGAACGCTTCTGGATTTGGTTTTTGCATATGGAGTTGTTCTCTCATTATCAATATTGTCCTTAATGATATTCATCCCCTATGTTAAAGTCACGATGTATCGGACTATGCTACATATATTGATGATAGTTGTATATAAATATACGGGCATATCAACGACTTTATGCAAATCGGATATGGATATTGATTATTGCACCCTTTTTCCATGCGCTCGTGTGCCTGGCGGGCATAGAACTTCCCGTCTCCGCCGAGTATGACATCTTCCCTTTTTCCATGCGCTCGTGTGCCTGGCGGGAGATGATATCCGGATGTCCCGGGTCCGTCCGGGCTGCCGCTGCGATCGCACGTGCACTGAAACCCTTGACCGATGCCGGACGTATTATGGCGTCATACCCGCCGGGAGCTGTATTTCTTGGGGAGGACGAAAAGCGCACCGTCGCGGTCGAATCCCACGGACGCACTGACCTCATACACATCCTGTATGAGTTCCTCCGTTATGACCTCTTTCGGGTCACCTATGGTGACTATCTCCCCGGCCTTCATTATTATACACTGCTGACAATACCTCGCCATCAGGGATATGTCGTGTTCGGCCACGAGCACCGTCATATCCTTCTCCACCATGGCGGTCAGATATTCCATGACTTCCAGCTTGTACTTCATATCGAGGTGGGATGTCGGCTCGTCGACAAGCATGAGCCTGGGCTGCTGCACATATGCTTTCGCGATCAGCACCCTCTGCCTCTCCCCCGATGACAGCATGTTGAGCTGTCTGTCCTTCAGATGTCTGACGCCGAATTTCTCCAACGCATCATCCACCGCGCCCTCGTCATGGTCCGTCTCCCACCACAGGTTGCGGAGATGCGGATATCTGCCGAGCATCACCGTCTCATATACCGTGAGCCCGAAACTCCCTCTGAGCTCGGCCGGCACATTGGATACTTTCTTGGCTATGTCCGCATAGGAGCATGACAGTATCGACTTGCCGTCGAGGAGGACATCCCCTGAGCTGAGCTTATGCATCTTGTTGATGCACCTCATCATGGATGTCTTGCCGCACCCGTTGGGCCCTATGAGTCCGACCAGCTTGCCCGAACCGATCTTTAGCGAAACATCCTTCACGGCATGGTATCCGTCCTCGTAGTACTTGTTGAGATTTCTCAACTCCAACAGCGGCGTTTCATCCATCGTACATCCTCCCCTTCCTTATCAGCAGATATGCGAACAGAGGAACGCCTATTATCGTCGTTATCGCTCCGACCGGGAGCTCCATCGGCATCATGACCATCCTTGCAAGGAGATCCGCGAAGAGCATCAGTGCGGCCCCCGCCACCATCGACGCGGGGAGGACGAGTCTGTGGTCCCCCCCCAGGAACATGCGGCATATGTGCGGTACCACCAGCCCCACGAACCCTATTATGCCGACGAACGCGACGCACACGGACGTCAGGACCGATGCCAATATCAGCATCCAGCGGCTGAATCTCTTGACGTTGAGTCCCATCTGCTGGGCCTGTTCCTCCCCCAAAAGGACTAGGTTCAGTTCTTTGGCCCAGAAAAGCGGTATGATCGACATTGTCAGCGCGGGGAAGAACAATATCCATACGATGTCCCATCCCACATTGGCAAAGCTGCCGTAGAGCCACGTGAGGGCACTGTGGAGCTTGTCCGATTCGGCCGTCACCAGCATGATGGTCATTATGGATGAGAATGCGAGCCCCACCACCACTCCGGCAAGGACGTAGCTGGAGGATGAACCTCCCGCCTTCGATGCCAGGAGCATGGTTATGAAGAATGCGGTTATACCTCCGAAGGACGCCAATATTGGCGTGCTGTAATTGCTTACTTCCAACAGACCGAAGAATGTGAAATTCGCGGCAAGCGCCGCGACTGCGAACATGCCCGCCCCCGATGACACTCCCATTATGTAAGGGTCGACGAGCGGGTTCCTTATGACCGCCTGGTAAACGGACCCGGCGATCGCCAGACCCATCCCGACACCCGCTGCCGCGATGGCCCTCGGCAGCCTTGAATCATAGACCGCACTCTCAAGGTCGGTAAGATTGTTTCCGTGCTTGCCTATGGCCGATACCAACGCGGATAATGCATCGGGGACGGACACGGAGCCGTACGGACCGAACGAGATGCACAGCATGAACATGGCAACGGCGAGTATAAGGCCGATTATCAGGACTATCGCCAGCCTGCGTTTGTTGCGTTTAGTGCGCGATACCCCATCGGCGGAGAGTCCCAGCCTCTTGGCGACCGCGTTCTTTATGTATGCCGCCGGAGGGCCGTCTTTCGTCTTTGATATGTATATTAGAACAGCGGCAAAGGCCACCGCGATGACTGCCAGTATTATCATGAATACCGCCGCCGGCGATATACCCGTCGCAGGTTCCTCCCCATCCAGCGTTATGTACCCCGCGACGGCATAGAATCCGCCGTCCGTCCCGACCAGATACATGTTATCCATCACTGTGGGGGCGGACATGCAGAAGTACCGCACGGACTCCGGCTGCTGATATCTGCCGATAACGTTGCCTTCCAGATCAATGGCTGAAACATATCCGCCCGGCTTGTAATCGGCCATGAATATCCTGTCGTCGTTCACGAGCACCAAACCTGCCTTGGGCGTCTCCAATTCATCGTTCAGGACCGTGTATGTGCCATCCGATGCCATCCTCCCCAACGGGATCTTCATGGATACGAAATATACGCCGGTGAACTCCTGCGATTCAAAGGGCAGCAGGAAGTTTCCGGGAAGACCTATGTCCATGTTGATGGCCTTTTGCGTCAGGACTCCAGTGTCCCGGTCATATCTGTAAACGGCTATGCCTCCGAGCACCGAATTCATTCCGCGACCGTCGGAGAACGGCATGTAGATATCCCCCCCGGAGACGACCGGCACCGATACGGACCCGGTCACCACACCTCTGTTATTGGTGTACGTGAAGACCTCCGTGTCGGCAAGCATCGTGCCGTCTTTTTTGTCCAGCACGTATAAGTGACCGTTGAGCGCACCGGCGTACAGGAGACCGCCGTCTATCGTGACGTTGGTGTAGTATATGCACCCGCCCAATTGCGTCCTCCATATGACCTTCATCCCGCCGTCGGCCGAGGTCAGGCCGGGATCCACCGCATATACATATCCGTTGCTCGTACCGAAGAACAGGACCCCGGAGTCATATGTTATGGATGAAGGGCCGGAAGCGTATGTGTTCCCGATCAGCGCATGATCCCTGGTGAGCGGGATGTCTATGGTCTCCACGTCCGTGCCCGGACCGCTGACCGGTATCTTGTAAATGTGCCCATTGGTTGCGGGAAGGAAATAATAACCTCCGTATATCACACCCGTCGCCGTCTCATACCCCACCCCTTTGGGGTATTCGAACCGCCACAATTCCTTGAATGTGCTCATATCGTATGCGATGAGTGCCGGGTCCGGGGCCGACACGCCTGCCCCTCCTCCGACTATGACGAATGCCGTGTTGCCCCCCACCAGAACGGACCCGCACACGAAGTTGTCACCGGTCTCTCTGTAGTTGACCTCGAATGCGGTGAATGCTTCCTTCTCCGATTCGCGGACAACGTACTGATGGGCGCTCTGCGCCGAATCCCCGCGGGTCATGGTCCATGAACTCATGTGGTCCGGGGTCTCCGTCGGGACCGCGCCGGCGGGATAGAACCCGAGTGCGACGGCGGTTCCGTTGTACGCCGTGCCCGAAGCAAGGGTCCTCTGTTCCCAGCCGTCGTGCCACTCATAATAATTCCAGGCCGATCTCACGGCCCCTATGGTCGTATTGGATATGCCCTCCACCGTGAACGCCGTACCGCTGGTACTGTAAGTTATACCTTCCGAGTCGAGGGCCTCGCATATCACATCGAATGCCGAACCCGAACCTTCTGTCCGGATCCAGCGGGTCTCGCCGTTACCCATGTCCACCAGAACATTGGGCGTGCCCGCCGCGTCGGATCCGTCCGAGACAAGTGCCATGGATGTCACGGACATCATCACCACCGCAAACAGAACCGCCAATGTATTTTTCGTCTTCATTGATCCACTCAGCTGAAATTCATATCTTTTGTATAGGTGAGATAATCATGGAAATCATCACCGAAATATTTCGGGACCTCGATCCCGTCATCGAACGACCCGGGATGCAGTATCCTGGCCGTCAGTTCCGTCAACTGCACGAAACGCGGTGCGCATCTGGATGCCAGGTTCGCGGCCGACTCGCAGAATATGTAGATGTTGCCCTCTTTGTAGGCCGTCGTCCTCTTCCACTCGGGGGGCAGCCCATCCATAATCTTCTGATATCCTTCCTTCGTTGGGGTCCCCTCGTAACCCACCACGAATATGTAATCGGGATTGTACATTGACAGGGTCTCACTGTTAGCCTGTATCCAGCCAGATACCCGATCGTATGCGTTGTGCGACGCGCAGAATGACAATATGTCATCGATATATGTGTCCTTGCCGGAAACCCACGGGGATTTCGCCGTGGACAGCGCCACCATCACTTTGGGATATCTCTTCTGGTTATCGTCCCCGAGCAGACCTCCGATCGTGTCCATGGCATAATTTATCGTTTCCATTGCCTCTGAAGCACCGA
>JAITTK010000110.1 GCA_031287135.1 Candidatus Methanoplasma reticulitermitis | reverse complement strand
CATGTTTCCTTAATTCGCCTGGTATTATAATTATATGCGCATCTGCACCCCGTGATGATCCGTCTGCACGGATTCGCTGTCGGCCGTTCCGATACCGATATCCAGTTTTCGATTTCAAAACCGACGGAGCGGCCTGATAGGCGTTCCGAAAATCTGATGTCGATTGCAAAGGCCTTATTCCGACCGATGGCCGGGGAAGGGAGATAATTAAAGGATTTTCAGGGAATTCTTTTATCATAACGAACGCATGTGGGACAGGATGCAGGACATCATCACGGAAGAGAAGATCGACAGATACCTGGAACTGACCCGGAAGGCGCTGGATAAGATCAGGGTCGCGGCACCGGACAGGTCCTACAACAGGAGACTGGCCGATGATTTCCTCAACATGGCTTCCTCATACCACAGGGACGCCGTGCATTTCCGCGAATCCGGGGATCTTGTGACCGCGTTCGCTGCCGTTAACTACGCCCACGGATGGCTGGACTGCGGTGCGAGGATCGGGCTCTTCGATGTCGGCGGGGATGACGTCCTGTTCACCCTCTTCGAATGATCCGCGCCGGTTCGGCCGTCGATGCGGTGCCGTAAAGGTGCGCGCGACCGTCCAGGATTCCTTCGACCTCCTTCTTCGAAGCGTTTATGAATATGCTGTTACCAAGCATGCACATGGCGGAGCTTATACCGTTGCCGTCCAGGATCTCGATGGCCCCTGACACCGCGGCCGCTCTCAGACCGGTCTCCGACGAGAATCTGCCGGAGACCTTGAAAAGCGACTCTTTCGTCATCTCCGCGAGGAAACTGCGTATGGCGACGTCGCCTGCGGCCGATATGATTTCAAGTTTGGAACCGTCGCCGAGAACATCCGCCGTGTTCATCTTCCGCCCCATGACCGCCAGGGTCATGTCCCCGAACGAGAACCCCGCATCCGTTATATCTCCGAACGGCGGCATCCCCTCCCTCACCCGTATCGGGACGTCCGCCTCGCTCATGAGCCCGGCGGCATCCCCCAGCCCTCCGCCGCACATCACTTCCGCGGCATGCGCCGCCGCGAATGCCTCGTCCCTGCTCTTACCGGTGATCTCCGCCGCGCAGAGGGCCGCGGCGATCGCTCCTGACGCGCTCATGCCGAACCCCTGCCCCATGGGCAGGTCGCATGTCACACCGACATCGAATCCGCGGTCCGGTGCCATATGTTCCAGGACATGCCTTGTGACATCGGCGCTATTGTCCTTTCCGTTGATGACGACCCTTGTACGGCCGGATGTCTCGTCCATATGCACGGTCGTCCCCAGGCTGAGCCTTATCCCCGCGCCCCTCGAACCCGTCCTCATGATGTCCTGCGACCTTACCGGTCTGAAGAAGCAAGTTATGTGCGCCGGGCAGAACGCGGATATCATAATATTTCCGCACAATAATTCAGTATCTCGTTCGACACATCCATCTTGGTGCCGGTTATGTTCTTCGAGGACTCCCCGGTCACCAATATTATCGAAGAGGTCGATCTCCCCGCATCGTCTATATCATTGGCAACCACTGCTTTGAGGCCGTACTCCTCCATCCTTTTTCTGGCCCTCGCCTCCAGATCGGTCAGGCTGAGTCCGGACTCCGCTTTGAACCCTATGACATTGTCGCATTTCCCGCGGACCAGCGGGAGGACCTTCGGGACCAGGCTGAGCCTCATGTCGAAGGGTTTGTTGCTGGGCACCTTCCCCTCCGTCTTCTTCTCCGGCGTGAAATCAGCCAGGGCCGCCGGCATTATCACCAGATCATGATCTATCCCGTCGACCATGCCCACGAGTTCCGAGACGGCCGAGAACCTCCGTATCTTGAGGAAATCCGGAAGCGTGACACTGCATCCCCCCATCCACAGCTCCACCTCCGCCCCGCGCTCGAAAGCACGCTGGGCCAGCGCGACGGACATGTGCCCGGTCGACCTGTTGGTTATCATCCTCATGGAGTCTATCGGCTCCTCGCTCCTCCCCCCTATGATGAGTATACGGCGGCCGGAAAGATCATTCCTCGACAGCAGCCTCGTCGCCCATGATACTATCTCGTCCTTCGATGCCGCTTTGGCCCTCACACCGTCTCTGTGCGGCCCGATTATATGGATCCCCCACGAGGCCAGGATGTCCAGATTCCCGGACACTGCGGGGTTGTTCAGCATCAGCTCGTGCATGGCCGGTGCCACGGCGACCGGTATGCCTCCCCCCAGCGCCACGGTGGCCATGGAGGTGACCGCGGTATCGTCTATCCCGTTCGCGATCTTGGATATCGTGTTCGCCGTCGCCGGATAGACAAGAAAAAGGTCTGCCGCGGTCGGGCTGCCGAGATACGTGACGTGTTCTGTCTGACCGGTCAGCTCGATTATCGGTTTGGATCCGGACGCGAACTCTATCGCGTCCGGTGCCGCGAGCTTAGCCGCGCTGGGAGTCATTACCGGTATCACCTTCGCCCCGTGTCTTATGAGCTCCCTTACGACGGAGAAACACTCCGTTGCCGCTATGCTCCCTGTCATGCCGAGGACGATGGTCTTGCCTCTCAGTCTGCTGCTCTTCTCACAATATATCTCTTCCGATGGGTGCATCAAATCCTCTCCTTCAGCGTCTTGATAACTTTTTCCGCGATCGATGCTGGATCCTCCTCGGCATCGACCACCATGAAACCAAACTCCTCGGCCAGCCTGAGGAATTCCATTCTCACGTCGAACAAGTATCCGGATTCTTCGAATTTACTTGTGATCCCCCTTTCCCCGATCCTGGCCAGGCCTTTACGCGGGTCGATGTCCAGAAGGACCGTCAGATCGGGGGTAATCATCACGGGCCTGTTGAGTTCTATGAGCCACTCGCGATCGACGGACTCCCCTCCCAGCCCGGAGGACTGGTATGCCACGGTGGATGCGAAATAACGGTCGCAGATGACGATGTTCCCGCTCTCAACGAGCCGGGATATCCTTTCGGTATGGACGGCGCGGTCGGCGACGAAAAGAAGCGCCTCCGCCTTCTGCGATATGCCAGCGACCCTGTCTTCCCTTATGAAACTCCCGATCTCGTCGTAGGTCGGCTCCTGTGTTATGACCGTGCTGTATCCTTCGGATTCCAGCCGTTCCCCTATCATCTTGCACAGCGTGGATTTCCCCGCTCCGTCTATCCCCTCTATGACCAGGAAACCGCCTCTCAGTGCTCCACTCTCCGTAGCCGTATCATTTCCTGCCCTTAATACCGATTGCGTTGCAGCGGAGCCTTTCCAACAGGGCATCCAAGGACTCCACGTCCTTGATGTATTTTTTGCATAGGGCGGAGAGCCTCGCCCTGACCCCGATGTCGTAATCCGATCCCAAAGATGACAGCTGGCATCCCAATTCGCGGGCTATCACCCCTCCGCGGCGGTCCCAGTCTGTGAGTATGACCGCTTTGTTGCCGTGGCCGTATACGTATTCGGCCGCCTTCATGGGCCCGCCCTCCGACTGTATCATGAAGAAATCCCCCGTTATCCCCAACGATTCGAGTGCCCTCCTGTCGTTCGGGCCCTCCACCAGGATTACGTGGTCGTCCGAAAGTTCGCCGAGGTCCTCCAGGACCTTCTCGACCTCGGCCAGCCTCTCATCGTCATTCATCGGCCTTCCTCAGTTTTGTCATTATGCTCTCCGGGCTGCCTTCTATGAACACCGTCTTCTGCCTGCCAGAATGCCCGTATATGACATGTGCGGGCTAACCCGTCGCCTCGGTCAGAACCTTCTCGACCTCCTTGTTCGCCCTGCCGTCCAGCGGGGGAGACTGCACTTTGACTATCAGTCTGTTCCTCCAACCGTCCACGCCCTCTATGCCGGACCTGCTGGACCTCGGGGACACCAGCACGTCCGCTTCGACTCCGCGCTCCTTCGCCCTCACGGCATTCTCTATCCGCATATGCAACCGATGTCCGTATCGACTACCGTTTATTTTATTGGTCTGGCGGCTTAACCCGTATCGGACCGTGTCCGGTTTGTCCGCCGTGTTATGGGAACGGCCTTTAATCCTGTGCCGGAAGGCCGTCTCGCCGCAGGGTATCCCGAGGGCCGTCGGACATTGACGGAACCCGTTCCGACAGCCGATCGCTATGTATAGTACGGGAACGCCGCCGCGGACGCTTATTTCTCAAACAGACAGTTTTATCTACAATAATGCAATCAAGAGACCCACGGGGCCTGTAGCTCAGCTAGGTAGAGCGATCGACTCTTAATCGATCGGCCAAGGGTTCGAATCCCTTCAGGCCCGCTTTTGGCATCCCCTTATCGTGACCATACTATTCAGTCAATTTCTCAAATGGGACTTCGGAAGATTATCTTGGTATTGTTCTTGTTAGGTTTCCAGACTTTTGTCTATCATAATCTTCACCCTCCAAAGAGCCCACCAAAAATAGAAATAAGTCCGCATACATGGAATCCTTATGAACGATGCACTGGTCTGTTTCAACAACGGATACAACTGCTCTCAAGCTATCTTTTCGACATATAGTCAAAAATATGGATTGAACGCTGAACTTGCACAGAAAATAGCCTGCGGTTTCGGTGCGGGAATGGGGAGGCTCGGCAAAACCTGCGGTGCTGTCACGGGTGCGTATATGTTAATCGGGCTCATACACGGAGACGATAAAGAAAAAACATATGAGATGGTGCAGGAATTCTCGGAAAGATTCATCGATCGTAACAAATCGACCGACTGCAAAGTCTTGCTGGATGTGGATCTAATAACAGGAGATATGGATTTTGCCGCCAAGCAGGTACAGCGCATCTGTCCTGATCTTGTCAAAGATGCGACAGAGATCCTCGAAGAACTTCTGAGCCTTTGACCATATATAGACTAAATAATCTATTCACCCTCCT
>JAITTK010000104.1 GCA_031287135.1 Candidatus Methanoplasma reticulitermitis | reverse complement strand
GGGATCCCTTCCCATCGTCGAGACGGCTTCCCTCATCGAAGCCAGGTCGGTGACCGCCGCACCGCCGGTGAGGTCCTGGAGCAACACTCTTGCGGGCATCCACGGAATATCGTGATCATTCGCGGTTTCCGGACTCCATGACGCTATAGCCCTGACATCGTCATCGGTTATCACACCGCCGTCCCTGTTCCTGAGCATCGATTCCACTATGACTTTAATGGAATACGGCATCTTTCCGAGATCTTTTATTATGCCTTGTTTCTCGAGTTCTCTGAGACTGTAGACAGTGACCTCGCCTTCATCCGTCTTCAATTTCCTGATACAGCTGCCGATCCTCACCATGATGCTATCACTGCTGCATTGCTAATAATAGATAGATATATCAAGTTTGACCAGCCGCATCCGGCCGTATGCCCGGGTATGTCCGATCTCAGTCGTCCCATTCTTCGAACAGTTTAGCGATGCCTTGTTTAGCAGACGACCAGCAGGGAACCCCGCCGGTCAGAACCGATACTTGGATCGCTTCGATGATCTCCTCTTTCGTCGCACCGTAGTTCTTGGCGACCTTTGCCTGAGGATAGATGCAGTCATCGCACATCTTTACGGTGACGCATGCAAGAGCGATGAGTCTCTTCGTCTTCTTGTCGAGCGCCATGTCCTCGGTCATGAATTTATCCATCCTGTGAAGATTCTCAATAAATCCAGGATTCAGCTCTTTTATGCTCTTGAGCGTTTTCGGTGCGAACCCGCCCATCTCAGCGCACATCTCGCAGTAGTGTTTGTCCGGATCTTCGCATGACATGGTTTAGGAAACGCCTTATGTATATAAATGAACATCTTAATCTACCAAGATCGGGGTAAGGTGCAGGCAGATACGTGTGGGTATCCGCCTCCCCCGGGCCGGAAAAGCCTTTCAGCACCGTTCACGGATGTGTGAATCGTAGTGCCGACGGCCTCCGGGCGGCATTCGGCTTAAATCCCCGCTTCTGCAATTCGATTCCTCTTCCATTCGCTTTGCCGATGTGCATGCCGTATTATTCACTTGAATCAGATTCATGCTGAAGATCCGGCCGATACGACGGCGTTTGATTTAATACGTATATCCCTATCGTCCGCACATGTATGCATTGATCCCGGATGAGACGATAGACCGTCTGAATCAACTGCAACAGCATCTGTTGCAGAAGAACATACCCGTGTTGGTATTGTTCGAAGGAAGCAGCGGGAGGGTTATCGGCCGAGTCTGCAATGAACTCATAAGGTGCCTTGAGCCGAGAGGGGTGAGCTACATACATTTCGATCCCGCCGACCCTGACGGTCCCAGGCCCATGATGGATTTCCTCAGATACACTCCGAAAAAGGGTCAAATGGCCCTATATGACAGGTCCTGGTATTCCTCGATAGTGAAGAGATACAACGAGGATGATAAAAATAGGGAACTGGACAGGATGCTTGACATCTGCAACGATTTCGAACGGTATCTTGTGCACAACGGTGTCCTGCTCATCAAAATAATCCTCAGGGCCTCGGATTCGGTGCTGAAGGAACACGGGCCAGAATACGGTCCCAGCGGACCGAAGAAATCATTCCTCTCGACGGACCATATCGACCCTTCGGAGTACAGGGAGGTCATGTTCGACCGCATTTACAAAAAGACGGACACGGAGCACGCCCCGTGGAACAGCATCGCCGTGAGGGGCGTGAAGGAGACCGTACTCGAAACAGTCGGTAAAATAACCGGAATAATCGAACGGCGGCTGGGGTCCGAACCGGTTTACATCCCGGCCGAGATCGAACGCAAATATCCGAATCCCAGGGATGATATGGAATTGGACAGGGAATGCACACCGTACGAGAACGCCATTAACGAATTCTCGGAGAAACTCGGGGAACTGCAGATGGACCTGTCCATGAGCGACCGTTCGCTGATCGTGTGCTTCGAAGGGTGGGATGCCGCCGGCAAAGGGTCGTGTATAAAACATCTCTGCCATGCGCTCAATCCCCGGGGTTATGCCGTGTTCCAGACCAAGGCTCCGACCGAGGATGAACTCGGACACACCTATCTTTGGAGATTCGGCAACAACGTCCCGCTGAAAGGACACATCTCCATCTTTGACAGGACATGGTACGGCAGGATGATGGTGGAACACATCGAAGGCCTGTGCACGGAGGAGGAGTACGGGAGGTCGCCGTCGGAGATCAATGATTTCGAGAGGGCCCTTACCGAGAACGGCACCATACTGCTGAAGTTCTGGCTGGACATAACCGAGGACGAACAGCTTAGAAGATTCGAGAAGAGGAAGAACGACCCCCGGAAACAGTGGAAGATCACAGACGATGACTGGCGCAACCGATCGAAGTGGGATGAGTACGACGGCCATGTGGATGTCATGATCGAATCCACGAACACCCGCCACGCCCCATGGACCGTGATAGAATCCAACAACAAGAAATACTCGAGGGTGAAAGTCCTCAAAACGGTCGTGAAAGCCCTGAAAGAGGAATTGGAAGGTTGAATTATACGGCAATTGACGTTAACTATTTTCGACATTATTAAATAATGTAATTCAATGTTCGATCAATGGCAGATGAGTTCAAGGAGAAAATAGCGGGAGAGATAACCCTGTCCTCGGACCCGGGCAAAGCCATCCGCAAATGGAGGGAGGAGTTCAAACTGTCCCAGCACCAGCTTGCGGATGCGATGGGCATATCGCATTCGGTAATAAGCGATTACGAATCGGG
The DNA here is from genome assembly GCA_031287135.1 of Candidatus Methanoplasma reticulitermitis. GTDB lineage: Archaea > Thermoplasmatota > Thermoplasmata > Methanomassiliicoccales > Methanomethylophilaceae > Methanoplasma > Methanoplasma reticulitermitis. The sequence continues at coordinate 9,440 of JAITTK010000104.1, read as the reverse complement.
ACGAAGGAAATCCCCGGGCGTCAGTGTGATCCGGAAGATGGTGGATGCCTTCATCAAGCTCGACACGGAGAACGGTTCTCCCATATCCTCACGTTACCTGCCCAATATGAAACTCGATTGCATCATTGCGATGGACGAGTTCTCCGAGGGCATCGACGAGCAGAGATTCATCGAGGCGATAGGCGGCAAGAACCTGAACACCGACCGGATGCCCACCAAGAGGATCTACGGATACACGATAGTGGATTCCCTCAAGGCCATCCTCAGCCTGGGTTCGGAGGACTACCTGAAGATATACGGTTGGAGCATAGAACGGGCGCTGATCTTCACGAACGTGCATTTCGGACGCTCGCCCATGGTCGCGATAAGAGCGCACCCGCTGACACCCGCGATGGTAGTATACCAGAGGCCGGAACAGACGGACCCTCTGGCAATAAAACTTGCAAAACTGGAAAGGATACCTTTGATAACCACCAAATTCAGCGTGGAAGAGATTGTGGAGAAAATGAATGTTTTCAAGGAAGGGAAATAAATGGATGTAGGAATTGTGAGCTACGGGGCATATGTCCCCAGGTACAGGATAAAACCCGAGGAAATCGGAAGGATATGGGGAGTGGACGGGAAAGGAATGGGCAAGGGTCTGATGATTCATCAGAAATCCGTGCCGGGTGTCGACGAAGACGTCATAACGATATCGACGGAGGCCGCCAGATACATGATGTCCAGGGTCCCTTATGTGAACCCCCGGGACATAGGCGCGCTTTATGTGGGATCGGAATCCCATCCATATGCGGTCAAACCGACCTCCACGGTCGTCGCGGAAGCCATCGAGGCCACACCGGCCCTTACGGCCGCCGATATGGAATTCGCCTGCAAGGCGGGGACCGCGGGCATACAGGCCTGCATGGGGATGGTAGCCTCGGGGATGATAAAATACGGTGTCGCGATAGGAGCCGACACATCACAGGGAGCACCGGGCGACGCACTCGAATATTCCGCATCGGCGGGCGGGGCGGCATTCCTCATCGGCAGTGAGAAGATCATCGCCAAGATCAACAAGACGATCAGTTTCACAACTGATACCCCCGACTTCTGGAGAAGGGAGGGGCAGCCCTATCCTCTGCACGGAGGAAGGTTCACCGGAGATCCCGCTTATTTCAAGCACATAACATCGGCTGCAAAAATGATGCTGACCGAGATGGGGACCGTTCCCGGTGACTATAAGCACGCGATATTCCACCAACCCAACGGTAAGTTCCCGACAAGGGTCGCGGGTATGCTCGGCTTCACGCCCGAGCAGATCGAGACCGGTCTTCTGACCCCCAACATCGGGAACACGTACAGCGGCGCTGTGCCGCTGGGATTGTCGGCTGTGCTGGACAAGGCCGAACCCGGGGACAGGATCTTCGTGACATCCTATGGTTCCGGTGCGGGCAGCGATGCATTCGACATCACGGTCACGGACGAGATCAGGAACTACAAGCGCGATAACGCGCCGACCTTGGACAAAGTCCTGGCGGACACCGTCTGTCTGGACTACGGCCTGTATACGAAATTCAAGAAAATGATCATAATGCCGGAGTGATAACATGAGAGACGTAGCGATAATAGGAGTCGGAGCAACGAAATTCGGAGAGCTCTGGGACAGGTCATTCAGGAGCATAGGCATAGAGGCCGGTATGAAGGCGATAGAAGACGCGAATCTCTCCGGGGGGGAGATAGACTGCCTCTTCATAGGTAATATGTCCGCGGGGCGTTTCATAAACCAGCAGCATATCGACGCATTGATAGCCGACTATTCCGGAATGGCGACGAACAACATACCGGCGGTCAGGGTAGAGGCGGGAGGCGCATCCGGAGGGGTCGCTTTCGGACAGGGGGTCATGGCAGTCGCCTCCGGCGTGCATGACACCGTCCTTGTAGGAGGTGCGGAAAAGATGACGGACCTTGACGACACCTCGATAAACACGGTCATGGATGCGACCGCCGATGCCGAGTGGGAGTCGGGCATGGGTCTGACCCTCGCATCCCTGTATGCGATGATAGCCAGAAGGGTCATGCATGAAGGCATGGCGACACGCGAGGAGATCGCATCGGTCGCCGTGAACAGCCACTTCCACGGTGCGCTCAATCCAGGGGCACAGTTCAGGAAAGAGGTCCCGCTCGAAACGGTCCTCAGATCCGGACCGGTCGCGGAGCCCCTCGGGATGTTCGACTGCGCACCTATAACCGACGGTGCGGCGGCGGTCGTGCTGTGTCCTCTGGAGGAGGCGAAGAAACACACCGACAACTATGTCAGAGTGGCGGCGGTCGCACAGGGCAGCGATACCCTGGCCCTGTCGCAGAGGCGCGACATAACCACATTCGGTGCAACGGTTGCCGCATCGAAGAAAGCATATGAGATGGCCGGGATAACGGCATCCGATATATCCGTCGCCGAGATCCATGACGACTTCAGCATCTCGGGGATACTCGCACTCCAGGACCTTGGGTTCTATAAGAGAGGGGAGGCCGGAAAAGCATTCCTCAACGGAGAGACCCGTGTCGGAGCCGGCAGAATCGCCGTCAATACATCGGGCGGCCTCAAGGCAAGAGGCTATCCGATAGGGGCATCCGGCGTCGCACAGATAGCGGAGATAACAGAGCAACTGAGGGGAAAAGCCGACAAGAGACAGGTCCCCAATGCCAAATACGGACTTGCGCAGAGCGTCGGCGGCACGGGTTCGGCCGTCACCGTGAGCATAATGGAGGCGATCTGATGTCGTCCGTGGCAAGAGCCTGGAGAGAGTACCCGGGCAAGTACAATCTGGAAGGGACCAGATGCGGGAACTGCGGGATGATCTTCTTCCCCGGCCGTGACTTCTGCCCCAAGTGCCGCAGGGACAGCATCGGCAAGATGGAGAAGTACAGGGTGCGTAAGGATGGGGAAGTGTTCTCGTTCTCGATAATCCATGATGCCCCCGCATGCAACAGTTTCCTCAAACCGTATGCGGTGGCCATGGTGAAGACCGGGGACGGCGTGCTCGTGGAGGGACAGCTCGTGGACGTAGAGCTCGACAAGATATCCATCGGGATGCCTGTGCGCGCGGTCCTCAGAAAACTCGACGAGGACGGAGCATCCGGCGTCATACATTACGGGTTCAAGTTCGTACCCGCCCTTTGACGACAACACTCGAAAACCATTTTCCCGCCGCAAGGCGGGATCCCATTCTTTACAATCGTACCGGAGATGATTCATCCTTGATGTCTGAAATCATCGCCCGCTCGAAAAGCCTGCTGTCCATCTGATTTTCGAGCTCGCGCTTTGAATAGTTATTCTTTTGTGCCGGAGTCACATAAAATTCCAGTTCCGCATCGGATTTCGAATGCGTCATTATCATGATGTTGTTCGTCCGGGAAATTTCTCTCACCGGTGGCGAGAGTTTTTCGTTGCTGGCATATGTTTCATGGAATTGCTTCATACCCGGATATTCCAGGACGAAAAGCCCTTGATTCCGAGATAGTGCGACTGAATGAACCTTGAAAACTCCGTGACTATGGGGTCGCCCCATATTTGACAGCGGAGTTCCCTTACGCCGTACCTGCGTTAAGCTACATCCTTTGCGAGTACATCCGCGCCTCTTGAGTTTTGAGCGGCAATAACTCCACAATGTGTGACCAGCTCAATTTTGGCGACAGTGTCGCCAAGACCTGCTTTCCGTATTCACCATGCTTTCCATCCGATATGACTGAATTGATGTATTTTCCAATTTCCCGATACATCTTGGTGAGTTCCGCATTTACATGGCTTTCAATGCGGGATTTACGATCTTCAATTATCGAAGCAATGCACTTGAACAGAACGGCCTCGTTTATTATCTCCACACTGTTTGCGCGGCATTTGACTCCTCTCTTAATTCCTCCGATTTTTTCTTCAACCGCAGGACATCGCTTTCATTCGGCTCCCAGCCCTCGAACATGTTGGTGCTCAATGCGTGCCAGACCGCACGTAATCCGGGGGGTTCCATGTCATCCGCCATCTGGTCCAGGCTCTTACCGATACCGTGAAGGGTTCCCCGCCCCTTCATATGGTATTCCGTCGCTCATTGTTTCAAAAGATCGGTCATCGCCACATGTTCCAATGCGGCATCCTCGCAGGATATGCCGTCGAATGTGTCCGCACGCAGATTCCGAACCTTTTCCGGAGATGCTTCCATGAGGGAATCACACCTCACCATGCCTATTTCCCCGAGTCTCGGGTCGCTGATGTTCAGAATCACCGCGACCATGTTTTCCGAGCCATCCTTGGGCCTCATCATCTCCATGGCACGGCCTATCTGTCTGTCGCCGGCGGCATAGAGTATCATCTCTGTCAGCAATGTCTTGGACCTGTTGGTCCCATTCCTGAATGCCCTCTCCGCATGCATCACGGATGAGAGTATGTGGTCCCGGCCGCAGACCATATCCGGATCCATAAGTATCACATCCCCGCCCATTCCAGTGAAGTGCCTGACAATATCGCTGAATCCGGCCCCTCCTTTGATGCCGATGACCTGAACATCCATATCACCGCAAAGGCATCATGTCCTTTAATCCTACCGAGGCGCTCTAAAAAACTTTATCATATGGGTAGCGGTATAGGCAAACAGGATAGCATCAGCATGTCAGACGAATGGGTAAAAATTGCAGCTCCAGCCACCACGTCGAACATAGGCCCGGGGTTCGATACATTCGGACTCGCTATGAGCGAACCTTGTGATATTATCGAGGGAAGGAGGATAGACTCCGGCTTCAGGATAACCGAGATATCCGGGTCGGGATCAGATGGCATCCCCACCGATCCCAGGGTCAACTCGGTCAGCATAGCCGCCGAGCAGGTGCTTAAGAGATGCGGCGCGGATTTCGGCATGGAACTCAGGATAAAAAAAGGCATAAGACCGTGCAGCGGCATGGGCTCATCCGGTGCAAGTGCGGCCGGCGGAGCATATCTCGCTAACATACTTTGCGGGGAGAAACTCAGCTCCACCGAGGTCATACTGTGTGCGGCGCATGCCGAAGATGTCATCTCCGGCGGACTCCACGCGGACAATGTGGCCCCCTGCATACTCGGAGGGTTCACGATCATACGTTCATATGAACCGTTCGAGGTCATAAGGATAGAACCGCCGAAGGATCTGGGGATGGTGGTCGCGCTCCCGGACGTGATGGTCGCTACATCCGATTCCAGAAAGGTGCTCCCGGAGGAGGTTTCAGTGAAAAAACTCGTCTTCCACGTGGGCAACGCTTCAACGCTTGTCTATGGTATGATGACCGGCGACCTGGGCATGATAGGCAGATCGGTCAAGGATGCGGTATTCGAACCAGCGAGAGCGAGGCTCGTCCCATACCTCAAGGAAGCGGAGAAGGAGGCCATGTCCAACGGCGCGCTGGTATCCTTCCTCGGCGGGTCCGGACCCTGCATCATGTCTTTCTACGACGGGAACACGAAGATCGGGGACAACATAGCGGAAAGCATAAAGGCGATTTATGCTGACAACAACATGAAATGCGATACGTGGGTCACCAAACCTGGTATCGGCTGCAAGAGGATTTGAGATGGCGGATCATAAAGTCATATGCTGGGATTGCGGGTCGGATGTCGAGGACCCTTTTGTTAATACGTGTCCGAAATGCGGGGGACTGCTGACGGTGAAGATGGACTTGGAACCTGTGAAGGAGATGAGCCCGCAGGACCTCAGAAAGGAGATAATCGGCGTGTGGAGGTATGCCCCTTTCATGCCCGTGGACCCGTCGCACAAAGTCTCGATTCAGGAAGGAGGGACACCTCTCTACAGGACGGACAGGCTCGCCGGGGAACTCAGTCTGTCGGAGGTCCATGTTAAATTCGAGGGGCTGAACCCGACCGGTTCGTTCAAAGACCGCGGTATGACAATCGGCGTATCCCGCGCGAACGAACTCGGCGCGAAGGTGGTGGGCTGTGCTTCAACGGGGAATACGTCCGCATCACTGGCCGCATATGCCGCCAAAGCCGACATGAAGTGCGCAGTGTTCCTTCCTTCCGGGAAGGTCGCTGCCGGCAAACTCGCCCAAGCGCTTTTCTACGGTGCGAAGGTACTCTCAGTCGATGGCAATTTCGATGATGCGCTGGACCTCGCCAGGAAGATGGCGGACGAAAGGAAACTGTATCTCCTCAACTCCATAAATCCGTACAGACCGGAAGGACAGAAATCGGTGCTTTTCGAGATCATGGACCAACTGGAATACGATGTGCCCGACAGGATAATACTGCCCGTAGGCAATGCGGCCAATATATGGGCCGTCTACAAAGCGATACAGGAACTGAAAGAGGTCGGATGGATAGACAAGGTACCGATGCTGACCGGCATACAGGCGGAGGGGTCCTCCCCGGTGGCCAAAGCATTCAGTGCCGGGAAGAGGGATTTCATCCAGGAGGAGAATCCCGAGACGATAGCCACCGCCATACGCATCGGGAACCCGGTCAGCGGTAGGAAGGCCCTGCATGCCATTTATGATACCAAAGGATTCTCGACCACCGTCACCGACGATGAGATAATCCAGGCTCAGCAATTACTCGGCAAGAAAGAGGGAGTCTGCGTAGAACCCGCGTCCGCCGCATCCGTGGCCGGACTGAAGAAACTCATATCCATGGGCATAGCTGACAGAGACGAGAGGGTCGTGTGCATATGCACCGGGAACGGGCTGAAGGACCCCGACACCATAATAAAGAACTCGGCTTCGCCGATACCGTGCGGGAATTCGGTAAAGGATGTCGAGAGGATACTTTCCGAACGGTGACACTCACGAGGTGTTCAAAAAGTCGCTGGGTCTGTATTCGACAACATTGAACATAGATGTATTCAGGACGAATATCGATCCGTCTTTGAGCATCTTTTCGACCTGAGCGTCCATGATATCGCCTCCGCTCAACGATTCCAATTTATCCATCGGCGGTAGGACGAAATCATCTCCGAGGATATAATTCGCCTTTCGGAGGTGCATGCGTATTATGGCATCGAATATCTCGAGGTTGTAATCTCCGACGTTTCGTAGGCTGCGATGGCATTCTCTGCCCACGGTTTCCTTGTATCTGCAACAATCGGAAACTGCCACGCATCTATCTTTGAAATTTTCGTCATCCAAAGACATGAGGTGCTTATACGATTCCAACATAGGATAGTTGAGATACAGCTTTCCATTATCGGTAGAGTCGTTGAATGTCCCGATCATTGCATTCATCATCTCAATGTTGGCCCTCTCATCTTGAATATCCATGTCAAAAACGAGAAAAATGTCTGTGAACTTTCGTTCCAATTTTATTCTTTCCTCCGGGTTATTTTCTCTGGAGATAAGATGCCCCAGAAGATCTATATTTTCATCAATGCAACCGTATTTCAACAAATCTCGGATTAATACATGTATATTTGTCCGATATGAGTAAATCTCGACTTCATCTCCGCGATAGCACTTCCACATTTTCTCAAGGAAAAGCGGTTCAGATTTCTCACCTTCGGTAATGAAGAGTGTGTTCTTCATTCGAATTCACCATTGCGCAACATCTTCTCAAGATTGTGTCCCTCGCGCAATTCTCGATCCGTGGATTCCGAGAAAGAAGTTATCGTCCCACCTCTTATTTGCAGATAACAATCCGGCCTCATGACCTTGTTGCTGACAAGGTTTGTGTTGTGTGATGTGAGGATTATCTGCGTGTTGGTATATTTTGCCACGAACTTCATTATCTTCTCTGATAACTCGAAATGATAGAACGCATCGAATTCATCGATGAAAAGCAAAGACACATCATTAAAGCGCTTACTCCAATAGAAGAACAACTCCAACGCCTTTGTACCGCTCGATGCAACCTCTTGGAAGATCAACGACTTTGAATTCAGTTTCTGCACCAATAGTCCGGGCATACCTGCCACTTTTGCGGACTCGATATTTAGGTCTAATTCGGAGTGTTCTTTAAGAAACCCTTCAAATTCTTTGATCAGACCGTTCCTCACAATGTATGATTCAATTGTGTCTCCCGCCCTTTCGAATCCGATGAACATGTTGCCGTCCTGTGTTGACTTAAAGTACAACATGCGGTTGACGAAGTCCATGACAAACATTATCGGGGACTCTTTTTCCTGAGGAGTATTGTTCGCTATGTATCTGACGATAGACAGGGATCCGTCACGCCCCTCCCATCGAAGTCCATCGACTTTCGTCTTGCTCGAATTGTTGGAAATAAGTTTATTTTTCGCATGATCGAACTCTATCAGAATGTTTCCGTCAACTGACATTTTTTCATACAGCAACGACATGGGCAGATTTTTGCGATACTCGTACGTTATGACGGATTCACCCTGCTGGAACTCGTATATGAACGTGGCGTGCTTATGATTCGCATCTCCGTTTATGAAACTCTGTGCACTCTGTTGTTCGCGACAGGGTTGTTTGTCCGTGAGCGTGTACACGATATCGAACAGCGCATAGCCGAGGTTGGATTTGCCGCTGCCGTTCGGGCCCATTATCAAAACCTTTCCAAGAAGATTATCGGTTATGCAGTTCGTGTTGAAACCGTAATCTCTGACTTTGGTGAGGTCCAGAGTTGCCGCTTGATTGAAATTTTTGTACCCGCTTACAGAGAAATTCCTGAGCATGTCAATCACAGAATGGTATTGGTTCACAGTATATACCGTTTTTTATAGTCCGTAATTTTTTTACGGATAACGTTATGGTGTTATCCTGCGGAACAGCATCAGTAATCGTTTATACTGGATTGTTTCCCGGCATACGATTGATTGGCCTTTCCGTCATACCCCTCGGCCATCCTGTCGAGGAAGTATTCATCCTCCTCGTTCGCATGAGGTGCTTCGAATCCCCAGGCGTTCCCGCCGGCCTGGTTCTTCATGCTCTTCGCGAGAGCCGGTCCGATCTTCGGCAGTCCCGAAAGCCGTCCGATGTCTGCTGATATGACGTCGGACCGCGAACATATGCCGCTGTCATACAGCACCCTGGCCCTCGTCCTGCCGACACCTCTGAACGAGACAAGCCCCAGCAGTTCCTCTTTGACGCCGTAGCGGACGCGGGTCAGCAACGGGCGGATCCTCTTTGTCGCCTCGGGTTTGAATATGTATGCCACCTCGTTCATCGAATAGAGCAGCCAATCCGTCATATCGACTCTGGATCTGATATCTCCGGGTCCGATACCCATCGATGCCGTTATCTCTTCTTCGGATACCTCGTTTATCCAATCATCGAGCAGCACGGCAACCTTGAAGTCGCTCATGAAGCTCTCGAACATGAATTCATCATCACTGTCTGCGGGTTCGACCAGGAAACTATCCTCATACTCGGTCTCCAGTCTGGACAGTCTGTCGTAATCGCTCTTCTTTGGATACAGCCCCATGACATCGGGGGTCGAGGCCGCGGCATGGAGGATCATGAGGTCATCG
>JAITTK010000084.1 GCA_031287135.1 Candidatus Methanoplasma reticulitermitis | reverse complement strand
TGTACAGTTAACTGCTTTTCAAACAGTGTTCTGTGACAGAAACAAAAACTAGATCAAAGTTGCATTCGATGCTGAGTCAGACATCGAGAAACTGATACAGAATGTCAGTTGCAGTGTGTCGGACCTGCGTGCAGGAGAAAACACAATTGCGGAGCTGTTGCTGAATGACCTGATACGGATGGAATGAGTTTTTCCCATGAGTTATAGCTGAACAGGAATAGGCCATCGCATACACGCCCCCCCCCCGACTGCGTAAGATATTTATCTGAGGCTCTTCTATTTTGTAATGTTCGCATGGATCAGACTGAAAGGATAATTGTCAGACTTACGCCGGACGTGATGATTGTTCTGCAGGCCCTTGTCGACAGGGGGGATTACGGCAGTCTGTCCGAGGCTGTTTCGGACGCTATCCACAAGATGATCTCTTTGAAGTTCACTCCGAAAGAGATATCCAAGATTCAGAATGAACATTCGATGGAGAAGCGTTTCGACATGGAGTCCCTGCTCACGGACGGGGACCCCGTCTCAATAGACAAAGCCGTTAAGAAAGCGGTCGCGGAATACATAAGATCGAGAATGAATCCGGAGGAATGATTTTGACCGGGAGGACCCTTGTCATAGGTTCGGGAGGCGCGGGCTGCAATACCGTGTCCAGGATACCGGACGCGTCCGGCATACCCATAATAACAATAAACACGGGGACCCATGGATCAACCATATCGATGGCCGACGGCAGTGTCGACGGTTGCCGTGGGGATCACGACCTCGGCTGGGCTCTGGCATTGGATTATCGGGACGAGATATCGGAAGCCGTGGCGGGTTATCCGAATATCATAGTGACGGCCGGATTGGGCGGGGGGACCGGGTCCGGCACCATCCCGATAGTCGGGGAGTGCGCGAAAGAGTCCGATGCCAAGATGATATCGGTCGTGAGCATACCCATGTCCTTCGAAGCATCACGCCGGGAGACGGCGATCAGACAGATGAAGGAGATAATCAGGATGTCGGACAGGACCATACTGTTCGACATAGACAAGATGCCGTCCCGAGGCGGGGACGTGCTCCCGATAAGCGCGGCGATATCATCGGCTGACGAGATGATGAAGGAAGCGATAGTGAGGATATACAATATGCTCGACGGACCGCTCTTCAGCACCCTCAGCGAGAAGGTGTACACCATAGCATACCGATTGTCCGATGACCCAGTCGCGGCTGCCGGTCAGGCCATGAAAGAATACCTGTTCGATGCCGATCCCAACTATGGTAAAATAATCGTGACATCCGATTCCCGGATAAACAAGGCGGATTCGGAGGAGATATACAGGAGCATAAGCGACAGAACCGGGATAATGCCGGAGGTCGTGTCCGGAAAATGCGAGGGGAGTCACGGTGTGATGCTGTTCATTCCCATTTCTTACCGTTCTTTATTATCTTAGATGCATCGCCGAGTATCCCCATTATCGTGTTGTACTCGTACTTGGTCGGGATCGAGCGCCCCATCATGCGTCTGAACATGACCGAGGTATCTTCCCTTCTGTGTTCCGGATACCCGATGGCATCCATCAGGTCGCTGAAGAAATTGAACATGAACTCTTTCTCTTTCCTGTCCGCCGGCTCTGCCCTTCTGGTCGTTTTATCGGTCAGGAACAGTTCGTACATGACCAGCGTCGCAGCATGCGACAGATTCAGGACCGGATACGCATCGCATGTGGGTATGCTTATTAGGACATCGCACTTATTCAGCTCTTCCTGGAACAGACCTATATCCTCCCTGCCGAACACAATGGCGATCTTCTCGTCGTATCCCGATACATGCCGGGCGAATTCCTCTATTGGGATGGGCATCCTGGTGTAATTGCGGTCGCCTTTGGTCGTTATCCCGCTTGTACCGGAGATGAGGAAGCAATCCTCGACCGCCGCCTCCATCGAACAGACCGTGACGGCTTTATCCAGGATATCGGAGCCGTGCTTGGCACGGCGATAACATTCGTCACCGATCACGCAGGGGTCCACAAGATACAGTTCATCGAGGCCGAAGTTAGCCATGGATCTGGCGACGGCACCCACGTTACCTTCGAACTTCGGACCGACCAGGACAACTCTGACGTCAGGCATGCGGTCTTTGCTAGACACTAAATCTATATCAACTGTATGCTTACGTGAGAATGTGAACATACCGACGGACCACCCCCGTTACAGATCCCTGATGACAAGGGAGAGACTGGCCGAGATGGTCGACAGAGGGTTGGTGACAAGAACGGGGCTGATATCCCACGGCAGAGGTGAAGCCTTCGACTACCTGATGGGGGAGAAGAGCCTGGAGCCGTCCGTCAGGGCGGAGAAGGCCGCCGCCGCGTACTTGCTGAGAGCGAAGAACCCGGTCATATGCGTGAACGGCAACGCGGCTGCCCTGGATCCCGGGAACCTGATAGTCCTGGCACGTGAGATTCCGGCAAAGATCGAGGTCAACATCTTCCACAGAACAAAGGAAAGGATGGAACTCCTGATATCCCACATGGAAGAGAACGGTGCCGAGGATGTTCTGGGCAGGGACCCCGATGCTAAGATACCCGGGCTGAGTTCCGATCGTGCGCTATGCACCAGATCGGGGATATACGATTCCGATGTCATACTCGTTCCGATAGAGGACGGGGACAGGGCAAAGGCCCTGGCGGATATGGGGAAGATCGTCATATCGATAGATCTGAACCCCCTTTCGAGGACATCCAGGACAGCAACCGTATCCATCTCGGATGAGATGACGAGGGCGCTCGGGAACATGATCCGGTTCGTCAGGGAAATGAAGGGTAAGGACGAGGCAATCGATGAATCGATCGGAATGTTCTCCAATGAAACCAACAGAAGGGAAATATTGAACGGGATATGTTCCGCACTCAGGTCGGAATTCACAGAGGATGTTTAAATGGATGAGATTCTGGAAAAAGGCAGCCTTAGACTGAAATGGGCGTATGAGCACATGCCGGTGATGAGGGAGATCGACAAAAGGTTCCGCAGGGACAGGCCCTTCGAAGGCATGAAGATCGGTATGGCACTGCACACCGAGGCCAAGACCGGCGTCCTGGCGATAACGCTGGCGAACGGCGGTGCCCGTATTAGGCTGGCAAGCTGCAATCCCCTGTCGACGGATGACTCCGTCTCCCTTGCTCTGAGGGAGGAATACGGTCTCGACGTCCATGCAAAAAAGGGAGAGAGCCAGGAAGAGTATTATTCGAATCTCAACAAGGTCCTTGACATTATGCCGGACCTGATGATAGATGACGGCGCGGACCTCATCGCAATGGCGCACACCGTCCGCAGGGACGCCATAGGCGGCATCAGGGGTGCGAACGAGGAGACGACCACGGGCGTTGTCAGGCTGAGGTCGATGGCATCGGAGGGGAAACTGGAGTTCCCCGTGATATCGGTGAACGATGCGAAGATGAAGTTCCTTTTCGACAACAGATACGGAACGGGGCAGTCCGCATTCGACGGATGGATGAACGCCACCAACCTGGTCGTCGCGGGAAAACATCTGGTCGTTGCAGGCTACGGCTGGTGTGGAAAGGGGATAGCCATGAGGGCCAAAGGCCTCGGTGCATTGGTGACGGTCTGTGAGGTCGACCCGATAAAGGCGATAGAGGCCAGGATGGATGGATACGAGGTCATGAGAATGGCCGATGCGGTGAGGACCGCGGACATAATAATGACGGTGACGGGATGCAGGGACATCCTCCGCGGGGAGCATTTCAATGCAATGAAGGACGGATGCCTCATGGGCAACGCCGGGCATTTCGATAACGAGATCAACAAACACGATCTCGATACGATGTCCGTTTCCGTAAAAAAGGTCAGGGATTTCATCGACGAGTACAGGATGAAAGACGGGAGGAAGCTGTACCTCATAGCCGACGGCAGGCTCATGAATCTGGCGGCCGGACAGGGTCATCCGGTGGAGATAATGGACACGAGCTTCGCGACGCAGGCACTGGGCATGGAATACATGCTCGCTAACAGCCGCAGCATGGAGAATAAAGTCTACAATGTGCCGGAAACCATCGATACAGAGATCGCGAACATCAAATTGCGATCGATGGACATAACGATCGACTCCCTGACCGAGGACCAGAAACGATATATGTCCGGGTGGGAAGAGGGGACCTGAGCGCATATGAGGATAGCGATAATAACTGACAGTTATCTGCCGACAAGGGACGGTGTCGTCACGGCGGTCATGACTCTCAGCAAGTCCCTGGAGGATCTCGGGCATACCGTTTTCATAATAGCTCCCGACCCGGGAGAGGGCCACAGGAAACAAGGTATCCGTTATCTCCCGGCGATGAGGTTCAGAAAATACCCGGATTATTTCCTACCGGTGTTCCCGTCCGGCAAGAAAGAACTGATCGAATCGCTTGACGTGGATATAATCCACATACACGGGATAGCATTCATGGCGCTGAAGGGTCTGATCGTCTCAAGATCCATCGGCATACCGGCGGTCATGACGTACTGCACGAATGTCGTCGATACCCTGGAATATTACTCCCCGCTGCCAATGCCTGCCGATATGCAGGCCGGACTGGCATGGATATACATGAGGAACCTGCTGAAGAGGCCTAGCTGTGTGATCGCGCTGACTAATGCAACCCTCACCGAATTCGAGGAGAACGGCGTCAGGACGAAGAGGACCGAGGTCATACCGGTCGGGATCGATGTGAGCCGATTCAGACGGGGGCTCGACGGCTCCGGTATAAGGAACAGGCACGGACTGACGGACGAGAAGGTGGTTATACACGTGGGGCGGGTGTCCTATGAGAAGAACATAGACATACCGATAAAGGCGATGAGGCACCTGCCCGACGGCGTGAAACTCATGATCGTGGGAAAAGGTCCTGCGCTCCGGGATATGGAGGAGATCGTACGGAGCGAGGGACTCGGGGACAGGGTGATCTTCGCCGGATTTGTGCCGGATGATGAGCTGGCACTCTATTATTCCGCATCGGATGTCGTCGTATCCGCGTCGCGGTTCGAGACGCAGGGGCTCACGATCGCCGAAGCGATGGCATGCGGGCTCCCCGCTGCATGTTCGGACGGAAGGGCTTTCCTCGATGTCGTCGAGGAAGGCGTGAACGGTTTCTTCTTCAGGGATACCCCGGAGCAGTGCGCGGAAGCGATATCAAGGTGTCTCGGTTGCGGGGAGACGTTATCTGCCAATGCGAGAAGGACCGCGGAATCATATTCGATGGAAACAGTGGGAAAAAAGATGGAATCCCTGTATGAGGAAATCATCGGCAAAAGCAGACGGCCGTAAAATCATTAATATCTTCAGACGCTACAACTCCCATGGCTGACGGAAAACCGTTCCTGTCCGTGTACGGTCACGTGACGATCGACCAGATAGTCTCGATCGAAAGATTTCCCGAAATGAATGAATCAGTGGATGTCATATCCAAGAACACAACTCTGGGAGGGACCGGAACCAACATAGCCACAGCCGCCGCTACATTGGGTGTCCCCACGGCCATATGCGCATTCGTCGGTGATGATTTCCCTGCCAAATACGAGAGCCGTATGAGGGATTCGGGTCTCATAATGGACGAGATGATAAAGGTCGGAGAATATGAGACATCCCAGGCGTTGGTCATCAATGACCTTGAAATGAGACAGAAAGTAATATTCTACCAGGGGCCGCAGGGAAGTGCCAGCAAACTGAATAATCTGCTCACTAAGAACGCCTCGTCTTCAAGATACGTACATTTCTGCACCGGAGACCCCGCATACTACATCTCCGTGATGGAAAATATCAGCGGCAGCAATGCGATGGTATCTCTGGATCCGGCACAGGAGATCTACAAAATGTGGAACACCGAGAAGATAAAGAACGCCCTGGAGTTCTCCGATGCCCTCTTCTGCAATAATTACGAGGCGAAGGTGATCGAAAGGCACCTCGGCATAAAGAGCGTGCTGGATATCGAGAAGGACCTGGTCGTGTGCACGGAGGGCGAAGACGGCAGCGTGGCCAAGATCGGAGGGGAGATCATACGGATACCGGTTATAAAAGGAAAGGCGGTAAAGGATGCGACCGGCGCGGGGGATGCCTACCGCGCGGGTTTCTACTGCGGCCGATATAAAGGCTATGATGTCCGCGAATCACTCGTTTTAGCATCGGCAACATCATCCTTCGTCGTTGAGGAAGTGGGGGCACTCACCAACCTTCCCACATGGGACAGCGTCCTGGAGAGGGCGGACAGGTATCTGTGATCCATATGATGATAGCCATAACCGGCACACCCGGAACCGGAAAGACGCATCTGTCAAAGGAGTTAACGAAGAGAGGTTACAAGGTGCTTGACCTCAACGACCACATCCGGAGGAACGGATTGCTCGAGGATAAGGATGAAGAAAGGGACACATACTGCGTCGACGTGGATTCTCTGGATATCTCGTTGGATGAGCACAGGACAAAGGACCTGACGTTCATCGAGGGACACATCTCGCACTGTGTGTCCTGCGATATGGCGATAGTCCTGAGATGTTCCCCGGATATTCTGGCGGAAAGACTGAAGTGCAGAGGCTACTCCGACGGAAAAGTGGCCGAGAACGTACAGGCGGAGATATTGGACGTCATATTGTGCGAGGCATCCGAGGCCGACATGCCCGTATACGAACTCGATTCTTCGGACGACTCCCCGGAAAGCATCGCGGACAAGGTCACGGACATCCTCGCGGGGAATACCGATAAATACAGACCTGGCAATATTGACTGGACGGGGGAATTGGAGAAATGGTTCTAGACGGGCAGAGGAAGAGGGCGGATTTCGCCATAACTCCCGTGGCCGAGAGGATGATCCGCGTAAACCCCAATGTGATATCCTGGATAGGCCTGATATTGGCGTTCGTTTCCGGACTCTTGCTGTATCTGAGCTTCGAGCACCATTATCTTCTGGTCGCAGGTGCGATCATCGTGCTGTTATCGGGTTACTTCGATGCGCTTGACGGAAAAGTGGCCAAACTTGCGGGAAAAGCATCCGATAAGGGGGATTACCTAGACCACGTCTTCGACCGATATGCAGATGTTTTCATGATAGGCGGTGTGGCGATCAGCGCATGGTGCAATCCATACATAGGGATGCTGGCACTCGTCGGGGTCTTGCTGACGTCATACATGGGGACACAGGCGCAGGCGATAGGTGCACCCCGCCTTTATGCGGGACTGCTCGGGAGAGCAGACAGAGTAGTTCTGAGCACACTGTTCCCGATAGTACAGTTCCTGATGTTGATGATCGGGCATCCGTCACTCGATATCGCGGGATATTCGGTGACTTGGCTGGAGATAATGATGATATGGTTCGCCGTGGTCGGGAACCTCACCGCCGTGCAGAGGGGGATCATCACATGGAAGAACATATCCAAACTCCAGGACCGATGATCGGGACGGCGCTTCACTGCCGTTCGGTCCTTCCGGATTTCACCCTGTAGTATGAGAGGGGATGATTGATCTTCGCACACAGGTTATCGGGATCGAAACATATACCGTTCGTTTTCATGGTGGCGCATTCCGGCGGGGTGTAACCATCCCTGCCCCTCTCTTCGCCGGTTATGTGTTTTATCTGATAACTCGACTTCGACTCATCGAAATCCGGCGACTGTGCGAAAAGAGATATGATCTGATCGTAGCTGAGGCCGAGCGCATTGAGATACGAGACAAGAGCGAACCTCGCGCTGTGGGAGAGATTGACGCCGTTCTGAGCACTCGCCAATATGGCCTTCATGCACGGCGGAAGGTAATCCGGGTTCATACCTTCGCCCCCGGTCGGACTCAGTCTGTTCTTGGTTTCGGCCAGGATCATGCCGACATGATCGGTGTCGTTCCTCAGCGCTTTCCTGAATTCGTCCGGTATATCGAGAGGCAGTTCCGATTCTATTCTCTCTTGGAGGGCATTCTGCAACAGTCTGCCGAATTTGTCCGGACTCAGACGTACGAATCCGTTCCTGATGTCGGTGTTTATGAGTTTCCACTCCACGGCTTTCATGACATGAGAAAATCTCAGATAGTCGCTGAAATGCATGCTCACCGTGCCGTCCGTATCAGCTGTGGATCCGACTTCGAGTTCTTCCGCTACAGCCACATGCCCGCGGTCGTTGGTCAGGAGGTCGTTCATACGGGACGCTTCCGCAAGCGCATATCTCTTAGTAAGGAAACGATCGTTGACGCATGATACGATCATCCTGGCATACGGGTATGAGAGGACTTCCATGAGGCGGTCGTATTCCTGAATCAGAGGGACATCGCTCACCTTATACTGGGATATCGCACTCAGAACCCGTTCCAACCCTCTCTTTCTGGCACCGGCATAAGACGGGGATGTGATAAGGGATTCGATATCGGCGGAATTCTCTTCGGCGAACTGCGCCGCCTCCTTCAGAAAAGGATATCTTGCCGCTTGAAGTGAGTCCATATCTATTCGCACCTGTTATTGTCTGACGTAACATATAAAAACAGCACACATATAATCCCGGTCACTGCAGTTATGGTTTTTATGAGTGGCGATGTTGACTGTGAAGGGGGGCTGGATGAAAACGTCGACTATGACACGTTCAAGAAAGTATACGAAAGGATCGTGTCTTATACCTCGGGGTTACTCGAAAAATACAAACCACAGGTTATAATTCTGGTTCAGAGAAAAGGAAGGAGGATATTTCAGGATGTCTTCAATTATAACGAGGACCTGACAAAGAATGTCCACATACACCTTGATACCACTTTTACAGATGACGATGTGTATGGAAAAAATGTGCTGATTTTGGATGATTCGATGAAGCAGGGGAAGTCGGTTGGTGAAGTGATTTCCCATTTTTCAAAACAACTCTGGCCTAAAACCATCACAGTGGCGACCATAATAACAAACCAGCAAGTCATCGAATCCAAAAAAGCAAGCTGGAAAGAAATTGAAGTCGAGGCGCTGTACACCTGCCCGGACTATGATGCTCAGAAAGAACACTACTGGGGAAAATGGATGAAAAGCCTGGTCCATGGAGTGAGCATAAAATATGGAATCGGACATGTTTCGACGGAGATTAGATTCGATCCGAATGTGTCCATAGGAACCATATAGCAGGTTCTATGCGAATCGCTGAGAGATATGTTCCAGTGTGATGTTGAATGCGAGGCTGGTTGGAGGCAGAACTTCTCTGTCCGGGCCGAGGTACAAGAGGTGCCGGATAGACATGGCAGGTGCATCGATAATGATAACAAGGTAAGGGCATACATTGCGCCTCTTTTGAGTTCAACTCTGATGCACTTTGAAGTCATGTTCAACCCTGAATGTCTGGACGGATCCTGTGATGGCAGGATTCATGAAAACAGGTTGTGCGAACTGGAAGCTGACATGGATGGAAAAGAGTGTATACACTGCGAGGTTCTTCACACGTCGCTCTCATTCTCCAGGGAGATATCAGAATCGATAATGTATAAGCTCAAAAGCAGAGGAATCCGGAGTCTGGAAGGGCCGAACTATTCTCCTCCGTCCAAGGTCCGCTATCCTTCGGAGATCAGATTTTAAGATTGTATTTCTCGATGATTCCGTCAATCAGCGATTCCGCCTCTCCGGAGACCTTGAACACTCTCACCCAGGAGCCCTCAATTTTTTCCCAATCTCCAGTGATGATGCCGAAATCGAAAAGTTTGTCGATGTTCTTGGACATGGTGCTTCTTGCCATTTTATCGTTGCCGCTGTCACCGAAAATATCAGCTAACTTGTTGAACCATATGGGCTCATCCTTCATATTATACAGCCGAATCTCACTTGCGATGCGGAAATCATTTGAGATCTTGTCCATCCAATACCACCGTCTTGACAGTAAAGAGATTTATTAAATATCTACTGCATAGTATTTAATACCAGTACAATTAAACAGACTGCACCTCTATTATCATGGATGACAGTATGAAATATTGTACTGGATTCCTTGTACACAGAAGTTATATTTAAACCATTCCAAAAAATTATGTGTCGATGACTAATTCAACGGAAACATCCGTGAGACCCAGTTCATTCAGACATTCACGTGCATATCTGACCTTCTGTTCCTTCTTATTTTTTTGTTTTTCGTTGCCGCAGCCTATAACTATGGTCTTCCGATCCGCTTTTATGGTCATGCTCGATTCAAAGTTGTCAATCCAATGTTCGCGCGCTGCTTTATGTATGTATGGGTATGCATGCCCGCCAATTATGTCGCTCAGTTTCACCATCAGCCTCTCATCTGTGAAAAGTTCATATGGTATCCTCGATACCCTTTCCCTTCCCATATCCAGAATATCACACAGACAAAATAATGCACAGATTCTCCGCAGGTTAATCACTTCCCCCTCGATCATAACTGTTTTCTTTGCTTTTTCAAAACCGAACTCTCTTCCGTGATACTTAATGACATTGCAAAGGGCATTAACATGCTCTTTTTTGATTTTCCACTCTTTGCTCATTTTACGTACGATTATTTCTGACACTTCGCCGTGAGAGCATGCGGTTTCCTTTTCTTTGGATCTGGGCATCAGCACCATTCCCAAGTCATGATACCAAGCCGCAAGGTATACGATTCTCAATTCAGTGTCATTCGGTTTTATCGGCAACATGTCAACAATCTCGTTAATTCTCATTATGACTCTCACAGAATGGGAAAAATCATGAAGTGTGTAGCTCCAATTATTGACTATATAATATGGAAGGACCTCACGTGCCACAGTTTCCGCATATCTCAGATCAGGATACCTCTCGAAGAAATTTTCTGAAGTTGTGTCCTGCATGGATGTCAAGTGTCTGTACAATGCCACACGCTTTTCAGATTCCAGAACATCGGCCATATTGTTCATACAGACACCGAATGCTCCAAAGCATCATCAGTTAAAATATTTCTGACCAAACATACTCTGTGTTTTGAAAAGTGATTAACCATACAGAGTCGGGAACGGGTTCAGGAACCCGTGTTCTCGGCGGAGTCGGGTTGAAAAGCGGGATCCCTTATCGGAATGTGTTAAAATGCGAAGAAGGAACCCCGATATGAGAGAGCACAAACGGAGATCTGAAGCCAAGCAGGCGGAGGAGTCGGGGAGACGGAGAACGGTATCCCCTATAGGATCGCCGCCGAGACGGTCGGGAGATCCATCACCTATATGAAGTACCGGAAGGAGAGGCTTCCGGATCCGATCGGATGGAGGCGTGTCGACGGAAGGGCGGGGATCAGCGTGAGATATCATCGTTTTTCTGAAGAAGCCGATATTATTTTCCGATGACCGTCGATAACGTCCGGATATCCATTCGGAATCTTACGGTTCCCCGGTCTTCCGGACGTTGTTTATCTATCCACGGACAATCATCGTTGAGTTTGTAAAGATATCCTGTTTTCAGAATACACATCGCTAGCCGCGAAGAGCGCATCACGATCGCCGGGACACTGACAGAATGCCGCGCAGGGATTCGAACACAGCATCGTCTTCGATGATCCCCCTGAGATCGTCAACGGAACCATACGGCCTCCCCATGACGATCCTCGCAGCTCTCTTCTTCCCTATCCCGGGCAACCCCTCTATGGCCGACATGGGCATACCGTTGACATCGAACGGCGTGCTTATGCCGGTTATCGATCTGTATCCCCAGTCTGTCACGGTTATGTCGTATGATGTCTCGAGATCGAGTTTATACGGCACACCGACCAATATGGGGTATGTTCCGATCTGCCTTCCGAACGTCGTATTCCCGTCATGGAGTTCCATGTACACATCCTTCAGGACAGTGCCTCCGGGGATCATCCTCTTCAGCATCTCCTGGTCGATCTCGCTGCGGACCGATTCTTTGAAAGATCTGAACATCTGTTTTTTGATCTTGGTCCCGAACTCCTTCCGCAGAGGCATCACCTGACGTATGTTTATACGTCTGACCATCAGGCCCTCGTCCAGTATTTTCTTCAGGACCTCGGTGTTCAGTCTGTAGGTGTCTTCGGTCTCCCCGTCAAGGCCGCATATGAGGTTTATTCCCGGAAGAAGGGCAGGGAGGCCCGTCTCACCTCTGCGGCCCCCGATCTTGTTTATCATCCTGACCGCATCCATGAGCTGCTCGGACGTGCTGTTGAGGTTGTTCTCTCTGAATACCACGGGATCGGCCGATTCCAGACCGAGTGCCAGGACATTTCCCGAGGTGCAACAATCACTCAGAGTCCTTATGATCTCCGCCGATTCATCGGGATACGACGATATGACCGCCGGATTCGCGTTGTCGACATGCAGGACACTGAAATCAAGAGATTTAAGGCCCCGGAACAGTTCGTTCAACGCTTCCGGATTCGGTCTCGGAACGGCCGAATCACATTCGGATCCGTAGGATATGATACAGGTCTGCCCCCCGACCCTGATATTCCTTATCCCTATGGATCTGAGTTTCTCCGCTTCGGCGAGGATGTCCCCCGGCGGACGCATCAACGGTCTGCCCTTCAGAGGTTCGATGCAGTATGAACATCCCCCGCTGCCGTATCTGTGACATCCTCTGTATGTTTCGATCTCAACGATGAGAGGGTGTGGGAAGTCCTGGTGCTGGCTCACCATGTCCGCACCGAGCAGCATCCACCTGTTCCATTCATCGAGCGTGCGGTAGCGTTCGTTCACTTCCTTCCCGGTCATGCCGTCATAGAGCGAGGCCGCGAGATCATCCTTCACCGCGAAATCAAACATCTCCGCGACAGGAGAGGATGCCGCAGAACCTCCTATGAGTTTCCATCCTCTCAGTTTCGGTACCAATGAACCGAGTTCCTTCAGGGACATGGGCATGGACCTCAGGTACTTCCCGGGCACGGTGTTCCCGGAAAGGACCACGCTGACATCGGCATCCGGTATCTTCCGGCCTCTCCTTATCATGTCAACGGAGATGTATTCGACATCGGCCCCCGCATCGGCCGATGCGCCGGCCACCGCCCGTATCATCGGCGATATGTACGGAGGGACCCCCAAAGCGGCAGGGTCGTCGATATAGCCGTCGATGAGGACGACTTTGATGTCTTTTTGCATGTCGGGTATCGGGAGAGTAAATTAGATATAAATATGAATAGTGTAATCAAGGTGTTTGCAATTCGAAGATAAATTACGAAATTCGTAAAAATATGGGGAACAATAAATGACAAGCGATAAAGAAATGACGGTCGAGGAGCGTTTGGAGAAAGCAAAAAAGCCCGGACACGATGCGATGGTACTGCACAAGTTCTACGGAGGCAAGATAGAAACAACGCCCAAGGCGTGCGTGAGATCGTTCGACGACTTCGCGATATGGTACTCTCCGGGTGTCGCCGAGCCGTGTAAGGACATAGCCAAGAACCCCGACATGGTATACGAGCACACATGCAAGTGGAACACCGTGGCGGTGGTATCGGACGGAACCCGTGTACTCGGTCTCGGGGACATAGGGCCGGAAGCCGCGATGCCCGTCATGGAAGGGAAATCGATGCTGTTCAAATACCTCGGCGGCGTGGACAGTGTCCCCATATGCCTCGATACCAAGGACCCCGAGAAGATCATAGAGACCGTGAGACTGATCGCCCCGTCGTTCGGAGGGATAAACCTCGAGGACATATCCAACCCGAAATGTTTCGACATCCTGGACGAATTGAGGAGAGACTGCAAGATACCCGTTTGGCACGATGACCAGCAGGGAACAGCCACGGTGGAGGTAGCGGGAGCCATAAACGCGATGAAACTGGTCGGCAAGAAACTGCAGGATGCGAACATCGCCGTCATAGGGGCCGGAGCGGCGTCGATAGCCATAGCGAGGCTCCTCCTCGCAACGGGATTCAGCCCGAAGCACCTCTGCATGTGCGATTCGAAGGGCATACTCAATCTCGGCAGAGAGGATGTCAAGAATGATTTCAGGCAAAAATGGGAGATATGCCAGAAAACGAACGGTGCGGGAAAGAGCGGAGGAATCAAAGAGGCGATGGAGGGTGCGGACATAGTGATCGCGGCATCCAAGCCGGGCCCGGGAACCATTCCGGCCGAATACTGCAGGCTCATGGCGGATGATCCCGTGGTCTTCGCTACCGCCAACCCCGTACCGGAGATGTGGCCGTGGGAGGCAAAGGAGAACGGTGTCAGGATATTCGCGACCGGACGTTCGGACTTCCCGAACCAGGTCAACAATTCAATGGGATTCCCGGCGATATTCCGCGGTGTTCTGGATGTCAGAGCCAAGACGATCACCGACGAGATGTGCATCGCGGCGGCGACGGAGCTGGCAAAATGCGCGGAAGAGAAGGGGATACACGAGGACTACATCATACCGACCATGAGCGAAATGGAAGTGTTCCCGAGGGAGGCGGTGGCCGTGGCCCTCAAGGCGCAGGAGCAGGGCGTCGCACGCCTGAAGCTCAGCCGGCAGGAGCTTTTCGACAGGGCGAGTTTCATGATAACAAGGTCGAGAGGTCTCACCGCGAAGATGATGGAGGACGGATTCATAGCGGATGCGTCCGACGCGTTCCAGTAAACCTTAAAGGGGGATACCCCCTATTATTTTTTGAGAGAGATGGGAAAACTAACGATACTGCGTCGGCCGTCAACGGATTCGATGAATCAGACAGGTCTCGGTAAGTATGCCGACAGTGTCGAGAAGTGTCTCGAGAACGAGGGCATGGAATTCGATTCCATATCATTCGGCATCAGTCTGAACGAAGGATTGCTCAATCTTTTCGTGAACGGTTTCGTCAGGCCTCTGATGTCCGTGCTGAGGAACAACCGCCGCGACAGGACGTTCCATGCCACGGACGAGCTGTGCGGGATATTCTTCCCGCTGATACGAGGCAGGAAAATACTGACTGTCCACCATGTCATAAGGAACGGGGAATACCGCGGCATTCTGTATTATGCGCTGTGGAACCTTGTCACCGCAATGGCCATAAAATCCGCGGACAGAGTGATCGCGATATCGGTGCCGACCAAGAAAGAGATAATCGACAAATTCGGGGTCGATCCGGATAAGGTGATATGCGTGACCAACAGGATCGACGACGAATACCGCATACTGGGGAGTGTGGAGAAAGAGAAGATGATCGGATGTTTGGGCATGCTCATCCCGAGAAAGAACACGGCATCCGTCATCAACGCATTCAAACTGCTGTCCGAGCATGAGTACATGTCGGATTATCGTCTGGAGATATGCGGCAAAGGCCCGGAGAAGGAAAAGCTGCTCAGAATCACCGCCGATCTCGGTATAAGCGACAGGGTCAGATTCGTTTCCGATCTGAGCAATGAGGAGATCGTCCGTTTCTACAACCGCTCTGCACTGATATTCAACGCCTCTCTGCACGAAGGCATAGGGCTCGTCACTCTGGAGGCCCAACGGTGCGGGACTCCGGTATTGCACCTGAAGGGGGCGGAGATACCGGAAGATGTCACGAGGTTCTCCATCCCCTGTGCGGATGAATCCGACATGGCCGACAAGGCATACGGGCTTCTTACCGACGCTGAAAGATACATGGAATTGGCGGCGTCTTCAAAAAAGTACGCCGATTCTTTCGGCGAAGGGTACTGCAAACGGTTTGTGGGGATTCTTAAAACCGATGACCGCTTCATGCCGTGAATGTCTTTGCAAATATACCCTGCATGCCGCCGACATATACGAACAGCTTGTTCACTCCGGCATCTCCAAGCCCGAGAGTCCCCCGGACGTTTTTGGCTTCTCCTCTGTCGTAGTCGATGATATCAGACGTATAATTGA
>JAITTK010000059.1 GCA_031287135.1 Candidatus Methanoplasma reticulitermitis | reverse complement strand
CTCGCCCTCAGGGCGGCCGCACTCGTGTTCGGTATCGTCTCGGCGATCGTGTTCCTGCTCACCGAGGACATGAGCCTGCCGGCGTCCGCCACGGACGGCTGGACCCCGCTGATGCTCGT
Organism: Candidatus Methanoplasma reticulitermitis; assembly: GCA_031287135.1. GTDB lineage: Archaea > Thermoplasmatota > Thermoplasmata > Methanomassiliicoccales > Methanomethylophilaceae > Methanoplasma > Methanoplasma reticulitermitis. Next base: position 6,916 of record JAITTK010000059.1, on the reverse strand, counting down.
TCTGTTGGTCGCCGCACTCGCGGCGGCATTCGTCAGCTTCAGGTTCGACGTGTATCCGGAGGGCGTAGAGGGGAGCGACGATACGAACTGAATCCGATCCCTATCGGAAACCATTTCATCAAAGAGACCGCCGCGGTCGCGGCGGTCTCCTTTTCCATCATTTTGCATTTTCTGACGAGAAACACGTCGGCACGCATGAGGCCGGAGAAACACGTCCCGTGATCGGCCGCTCCGTGAACGGACTCTTCATTCAGCTAACGTCCATCGTCGTACGCGGTTCCCGCGCACTGTAAGCTTTTTATCGGATGCGAGTCTACTCAGGCGTGTTGTACATGAGGTCCTTCAGAGATTCAGGGAACATAAGCAAAGAAGATGCGAACGTAACCGTCAGAGGATGGGTACAAGATGTGAGGAATCTCGGAGGGATATCCTTCATAACACTGAGGGACAGGCACGGGACGTTGCAGATAACCATGCCCAAGAAGAAGATCGAACCCGGACTGTTCGAATCTCTGACGAAATTGCCCAGGGAATCGGTCATAGCCGTGACGGGGGAGGTCAAAGAGAGCAATCAGACCGCTTTGGGCGTGGAGATCATACCGTCATCCTTCGAACTGTACAGTGAGGCCGGGGTTCCGCTCCCGATGGGCGTGGTGGATAAAGTGAACGTCGAGATGGACACCCGCCTCAACAACAGATTCATGGACCTCAGGAAACCCGAGATCAGGGCCGTCTTTGAGATAAGGTCCATGGTGATCGAACTCATTTCCGAAGCGATGATAAAGAACGGATTCGTCAGCATCAACACTCCGAAGATAGTAGCTTCCGGTGCCGAAGGCGGTGCCACGCTCTTCAGTGTGGATTACTTCGGCAAGCCCGCATATCTGGCGCAGAGCCCCCAGCTTTACAAACAGATGCTCATGTCCGCGGGTTTCGACAGGGTGTTCGAGATCGGTCCCGCATTCAGGGCGGAGAATTCCAACACCAACCGTCACGTGACGGAGTTCATATCATTCGACGGGGAGATGTCCTGGATCGATGGGGAGGAGGACATCACGGCGATGATTGAGGAAGTGATGGACCACGTGCTCCGCGGTCTGAAAGAGAAGGCCAAGAAGCACTTGGACACAATCGGGAAAGAGGTCGGCATACCGAAAAGACCCTATCCGATACTGACATACAGCGAATGCATCAGGATGGTCAATGAAGCGGGGCTGCCCCTAAGATACGGGGACGACCTCGGAACCGAGGGGGAGAAGGCCATAGGGGACATCATGTCCGAAAAAGGCAACGACCTCTACTTCATAACCGAGTATCCGGAAGAGGCGAAACCGTTCTACATAATGAGGAAGGAAGGCACGGACCTGTCGTTCTCTTTCGATCTCGATTACAAAGGCCAGGAGATCTCGTCCGGGGGACAGAGAGAGCACAGGTACAGGGAACTCGTCGGCAACATGGAGAAGAAAGGTCTGGACCCGAAGGATTTCGATTCGTATCTGGATGCGTTCAGGTACGGCATGCCCCCGCACGGGGGCTGGGGCATAGGTGTGGACAGGCTGGTGGCGAAGATACTGGACCTTCCGAACGTCAGGGAGGCCATCCTTTTCCCGAGGGACACAAGCAGATTGGTACCATGATCCATTTCCGGTTACTGTTTCCGGCATTTTTCACCTCTTCTGAAGAGGCTCCTTTTTAAAGGACTTCGGTTTCAGGCACTTTCGGGTATTTTCGAATACCCCGGTGCTTATTTTTAATAATCCCCGGTCAATCATACTGCGATAACATGGCCGCAACCGCCGGAGACATTTACGAAAGAGAACTCAAATACCTGCTGAGCGGGGACCGGAAGGCCATAACAAAGATGGTCAAGACCTGCAACGAGGGGGAGAGCAGGTCATACAGCATCGTTCTGGAAGACCCGTTCCTGGTCGTAAGGGCCGCGGGTTCCCTAGGCGTGGACCTGGTCGCTCTGAGGTGGGACTTCTCCTTCCCGATCGAGGTTAAAAGCTCGGTCGAGGAGACGATGCATTTCAGCAGGAATCCCAGACTGACGGAGCAGGCCGAGAAGATGAAAGAGACATGCTGCAAATCCAACCTGCTCCCGATCTATGCATTCAGGCTCAAGAGCGTGAGAGGGGATCCGTGGAGGATATTCACAATTCCCACCGAAAATGAGCTTAGAGGGAGGAACGAACTCCTCAGAAAAAGGATTCCCAAGATTGAAGTCACCGGCAACGGCAATTATGTCATGAGATGGGGTGACGGCATGAAACTGTGCGATCTCATATCGTACATGTCCGCGACGATTTGAATCCAAGGGCCGTCAGCACTCATAGGGCTCATCACAGATCAGTCCGATTTATATCTTCATCCGGCCGGAATGCCATCTGCCGTTTCATAGATAAATGATACTGCGGTCAGGCCCGGGGTAAGCGATGATCACGGACACAATGCCCCCCGGATCGTTTATTGTCATATATGCGAAAAGACCGTATGCGACCGGGACCTAAGCCGCCGGCCGTATGGTATCGAACGATACCAGACATGCGACCATCATGTCCGGCGCGCTCATCAAGTAAATATAAATCCTCCGAACCGAATGGGGAAACCATGTGGAAACAGGTCGATGAAGGCTTTTGGAAGGAGAACCGTGAATCAAAGGTCGATGAGGTGGCCGATGCCGTACAGGACATAATAGATCTGGTCCGGTTCGAGGGCGATAAGGCACTGATCGATCTCACGATGAAGTTCGACAAGACGGCACTCGACGATCTTGAAGTGTCGAGGGACGAGATCGAGGAAGCGTATGAGAACATAGACCCGGTACTGCTCGATGAGCTGGAGAACGCAGCGGGATACATACAGAGATTCCATGAACTCCAGGTCCCGGAAGACCTCTGGCTGAGAGAGGTGGAACCTGGCATAACACTGGGTGTCAAAAGCACCCCTCTGGAGAGGGTCGGGTGCTATATACCGGGCGGAAGAGCATCCTATCCGTCCACCGCCCTCATGTGCATAATCGCCGCGAGGGTCGCCGGCGTGCAGGAAGTCATATGCTGCACACCGCCGCCGATAAGTCCCCTGACATTGGTGGCGATGGACATAGCCGGTGCCGATGAGATATACAAGGTGGGCGGCGCACAGGCCATAGCGGCGATGGCACTAGGAACGGAATCGATAGAACCCGTACAGAAGATAGTCGGTCCGGGCAATGTCTTCGTGACGGCGGCGAAGACGATGCTGAGGAAGGATGTGGAAATCGACTTCCCCGCCGGACCGAGCGAGATCGGAGTCCTCGCCGACGGGACCGCCGACGCGGAATTCGTCGCCGCCGATCTCCTCGCCCAGGCCGAGCACGATCCGTCTTCCGCATGTTTACTGGTGACCACCGATCCGGATTTCCCGGCCGAAGTCTGGTCATGCATGGAGGATCAGATGAAGAACGCCCCGCGCAGGGAGATAATGCTATCGGCCATGGAGAACTCGGGATATATCATTGAGGAGGACATGGAACTTGCCGCCGAGATAATGAACGGCATAGCGCCGGAGCACCTGTCCATACAGGTGAGGAATCCTCTGGATATACTTTCTAAGATAACAAATGCCGGATCGATATTCATCGGACCTTATACACCGATCGCGGCAGGGGATTATGCATCGGGAACAAACCACGTCCTGCCGACGGCCGGACATGCCATGACGATGTCCGGATTGAATGTGGCGCATTTCAGAAAGACATCCACCGTCCAAATGATATCTGAAGGCGGTCTGGAGACACTCGCCCCGACCATAATCGCCATATCGAAAGCAGAGGGGCTGCACGCGCACTCCGATTCTGTGAGAATGAGGTCGCGGAAAAAGGAATGAACATGGCGGCGGATGATATAGACCTCTACGACCACAGTCTGTACATAAACAGGGAATTGTCGTGGCTTGAGTTCAACCGGAGGTGTCTGGCCGAGGCAGGGGACCCCAACGTCCCGTTGTTGGAAAGGGTGAAGTTCCTTGCCATCGCGTACGGTAACATGGACGAGTTCTTCATGATCAGGGTGCCCGGTCTTCTGCAAAAGGAGGAAAGCAGCAGTCTGATGGCGATAGGCCCCGATGTCTACCGCGACACCAAGGCCCTGATGTCGGAGATAAACGTATCGGTGGACAGCCTGGTCGACGGTTACGAGGAGTGCTGGAGCAATCTCAGGAAAGAGTTGTTCGGCAGCAACATAAGGATACGGGACATCGATTCCCTGTCGGATGCGCAGAAGGAGTGGGTGAAAGAATACTACAGGGAAAGGGTACATCCGCTCCTGACCCCTCTGGCCCTGGACATCTCCCATCCCTTCCCGTTCATTTCAAGCAATTCGCTGAACGTCGCCGTCAGGATAGAGAACAAGGGCGAGAGCAAATACGCAAGGGTGAAGGTGCCCGTCGGCATACTGCCGAGATTCGTCAGCATAGAGTCAGAGTCCCCCGGAACGGACTTCGTTCAGCTCGAGGATATAGTCAAGTCGAATATCAATGCCCTGTTCCCCGGAATGAATGTGGCAGGTGCATACATATTCAGGGTCACAAGGAATGCCGACATCAAAGTGACGATAGACGAGGCATGCGACCTCATGTCCGCGGTGGAGACATCATTGGATTCCAGGGATATCGGATTCTCGGTCAGGATGATGGTGGAAGAGGCAATGCCGTTCGAGATGATATCCCTGTTCGGCAGGAATCTGAAACTCAGGGACAATCAGATACACAAAGCATCTCTGGGTGGTATGCTCCTCACCGATCTCTGGCAGATAGCATCATTGGATATCCCGTCTCTCAAAGAGAAACCCTTCACGCCGTACGTCCCCAAGGAGTTGGGCGAAGACGCATGCATATTCGATTCCATCAGGGAGAGGGATTGGATACTGTTCCATCCTTACGAGTCCTTCGATGTGATAGTCCGTTTCCTCAATGCGGCCGCGGATGACCCCGATGTGCAGAGCATCAAGATATGTCTTTACAGGATAGGAAAGGACCGTTCCATAATAAATGCTCTCGGAAGAGCTCGCATGAGGGGCAAGACTGTCTCCGTCCTCATGGAACTGCGGGCCAAATTCGACGAGACGAACAACATATATCTGGCCAGGGAATTGGAGAAAATCGGGGTGCATATGGTGTACGGGCCGGTCGACCTCAAGGTGCACTCGAAACTGTTGCAGATCGTCAGACTGGAGAACGACAAACTGGTCAGATACACCCATATGAGTTCTGGCAATTACAACACCAGTACCGCGAAACAATACGGTGACACATCTTTTCTGACCGCGAACAAAGAGATCGGCGAGGACGTCGGGGAATTGTTCAATGCCCTCACCGGGGTGTTCGGGGCGAGGGAATATAAGCACATACTGGTGGCCCCCACGTCACTGAAGAAGACATTGATCTCCAAGATAAGGAGGGAGGCCGATAATTGTTCCAACGGCAGGAAGGCATACATCGCGATGAAATCCAACGGTCTTGTGGATTCGGATATCATAGCGGAACTCTATAAGGCATCGATGTCAGGCGTGAGGATAGATCTGAACATAAGGGGGCTTTGCTGCCTGAGACCCGGCCTCAGAGGGGTTTCGGAGAACATAAAGGTGACAAGCATCGTGGACAGATTCCTGGAGCATTCAAGGATATACTACTTCGAGAATGACGGCGATCCCGAGATGTACATGGGATCGTCGGACATGATGCCCAGGAACCTCATAGCAAGGGTGGAGGTGCTGTTCCCGATCATAGATAAAAAGATGCTGAAACAGATAAAGAAGAACATGTTGGATATCCACCTGAAGGACAATGTCAAGGCCAAAGAGCTGATGTCGGACGGGAGATACGTCCATGTGAGGAGAAAAGGGAAGAAATTCCGTTCTCAGCAGTGGTTCATCGATAACAGAGGAATCTGGCATGGCTGATGATTCCAAGGTCGTAAGCTTCATAGATGTGGGAACGAACTCCATCCATATCCTGATCGTCCGGTTTTTCGGGGATTCGATGGGGACGCCGATCTTCCAGGACAAGGAAACGGTAAGACTCGGTCAGAATCTTTTCAAAAACGGTTTCATAGACGGGGATACGATAGAGAAGACGCACATCGTCCTGTCGAATTTCGTCAGGGTGTCGAAGGACCTGGGTGCGGAGAAGATAATCGCATACGCAACGTGCGCGGCGAGGGAGGCATCCAACAGGAAGGAACTGCTGGATGCGATAAACATCGACGGACTGGATGTCAAGGTGATATCCGGACTCGAGGAAGCCAGACTCACGAAGCTCGGAGTGTTCGGTTCCGACGGCCCGTCCCACAGGGCGATAGAGATAGATATCGGGGGAGGCAGCACCGAGATAGTGCTCTGCGAAGGTAAGGACGACCTGTATCTCGACAGTCTGAGCCTTGGTTCGGTGAGACTCGCCTACGGCTGCGATATCGATCAGAGCAAAGCCATGACATTCAGGGAATATGATTTTCTGAGAAGGCAGGTGGACATGATGTCATACCGCACGTGCCGCAGGGTCAGGGACATAGGGTTCGAAAAAGCCTACGGCTCGTCGGGGACGATGATAGCCCTGGCGGAGATGTGTGCGGCGAAAAGGGACGGCGATTCGTCATATATGATGCATTACGAGCTCTCCGAACTGATGAAGGAGATCTATTCGAAAGACATCGACGGGCGTAAGAAGATCCTCGGGATGAATCCCGGCAGGTCGGATATAATAGTATCCGGAGGAGCCATAGCGGAGGAACTGATGTATCTTCTCGGCATCGACAGGATAGAGATAAGCGAGAACGGGATGAAACAGGGGATGGAGATAGATTATCTTCTCAGCAACGGAAATTCCAATTTCAATGTGAAGGAGTCATCCGTCCTGAATCTGGCCAAAAGATGTCAGTACG
>JAITTK010000078.1 GCA_031287135.1 Candidatus Methanoplasma reticulitermitis | reverse complement strand
CTTTCCGTATATCTCGGAGGCAAGTATATCCAAACCATCCTTCTCCATCAGCGGGAATATGCCCACTTTAATCGGGGCAACCTCGGGCGGCAGTCTCAGAACGGCATAATCCTTGTCTTTGTCATATTCAAAGGAGTGTTCGAGTACGGAATAGAAAATCCTGTCCAGTCCGTGCGATGGTTCAATGACATGTGGTACTACCCTCTCTCCTGAAACCTTCTCGTGAACTCTGACTACCTCAAAGAACTCATCGTTCAGAACTATTTCTTCGCCGTCAATATTCATGGCGAGTCTGCCGTCTTTGACATCGGATGGATGTTTTGTTTCCATGATCTCGGCTATAGCTTTCGCTTTGTCCTTGAATCTGGGACCCAAAGCTTTGTGCTTGGCCTTTATCCTGTCGATCTCCATCTCCTTCGGTTCATCGAATTTTCTGAAATGAGTCAGATCGGTACCGGAGAATTCAGCATGTCTTGACAGGTCCCAGCAACCTCTGTCTGCTATGCCCGTGATTTCCACCCATCCATAGGAGAGCAGGACCTCCGCATCCCAGCAATCGGCGGCGTAATGTGCCATCTCATCACAGAGATGCTGTCTGAATCTCAATCTCCCGGAGTCTATTCCGAGTCTGACCAGCAGCTGTTTGGTGGTATAAACAAAATATGCCAGCACCCGGTTGGCTATTATTCCGTTCTCAACCGCATCGCCGACGGTCATCGTCACAGTCCCGGTACCGGTATTTGGGACCAAGGTGATCATTTCGTCCTCTATCTCATGGAATCTGTTCCAGTTCTTATCATCGGGGTCGACGAAGAGTTCCACTTCCATCATATTGAACTCTCTCATCCTTATCATGCCTTGTCGGGGAGCTATCTCATTCCTGTATCCCCTTCCGGTCTGTATCACGCCGAGCGGCAGCCTCTCCCTGTTGTATCTGTACAGGTTCGGATAATTGACGAATATCCCTTGTGCCGTCTCGGGTCTGAGGTATCCTACTCTGGATGAACCGGGGCCGATTGTCGTCTTGAACATAAGATTGAATTCTTCGACAGGACCGAGTCCGCCATCGCATTCCGGACATTTCACGCCGTGTTTGACGAATGCAGCATCCAGTTCTTTAGGTGACAGCACATCCGGATTGTCGAAGAACTCCTTGACCAGGTGGTCTGCTCTGAATGCGGAGTTGCATTTCGTGCAGTATGTGACAAGGTCGGCGAACTCATCGACATGACCGGAGGCTTTGAAGACCTCCCTCGGGTTGACCGTCTCGGAATCTATCTCGATAAAGCCCTCTCTCCGCTTGTAGATATCTCTCCAGACTTCAACGATATTGTTCCTCATATTCGAGCCGAGAGGCCCATAATCGAACATCCCCGCCACTCCGCCGTAGATCTCAAAGGATGGCCAGATGAATCCTCTGCGTTTGCATATGGACATCAAATCGTTACTGCTGATGTCTTTACTCATTGCAACTACCCGTTAGTGCGCATAGTACGTCAACATCATAGATCATACCGATTATCTCATCCTTGGTGCCGTGCACAGGGAGCTGTCCGAAATCGTTCTGTATCATTATGCGGGCTATGTCGTTCAGAGGCGTCTTTTTGAAAACCGTCTGAGGTTCCTTCACCATGTATTCGCTGACGGTTGTTTCATCGGGTATGTACTTGTCGGTGGCGGCATAGAACAGCGGGAGGACATTTCTGTATCCGGCGAGTTCCGAGTCCTCGATACCAAGGTGTTTCATGGCCTCCGCATCGGCCGTCTGGTCGCTGAACAGGTCACGGTCGGTGAGAATCCCCACCAGCTTCCCTTTGATATTCAGGACAGGCACTGCCGGCACGTCGCTTATCCTCATCGCTACGACCGTATATGCCAGAGGTTCGCCGGCGTACGCTGTGACACATGTGGTCCTTATGACATCCTCCGCCGTCATCGAGGTCTTCATCTCGGATATCTCTTTCAGGAGGTCTGTCGGTGTTATTATCCCCACCAGTCTGCCGTTTTGTATGACGGGGAGCCTGTGTATCCTTTTTCCGGCGAATATCCTTGCCGCTTCTAGTATGGTGTTGTCGGGGGTTATCGTTATGCAGTCTTTCTTCATTATCATCGAGAGCTGATCTTCATCGAATTTCCTGAAGATGTCCCGTCTGGACACTATTCCCATAAGTTTGCCGTCCGAGGCACGCACGACAGGGAGTCCAGTCAACTTGTTCCTGACCATTATGTTGATAGCATCGCTTCGGTTCCCGGGAACCTCCACCACTATCGGTGCTGCAGTCATGATGTCCGCTACTGTTTTCATTTCCGAACCGACCTTTGGAGACCTTGCCGCAGGGCAGGCACAAAGCATCCCCGCGGTATCCGTAGCGGTTAACTGTCTTTAGGTAATTAAGTGCATTGATTGAGGTCGGGATCACTCCTTCAATGCGATCGGCGATTTTGCCACCATGACCGGGCACTTCGCGTTTTGAATGATCTTCTCTGCGACGCTACCCATTAGGAGTTTCGAGATACCTGTTCTCCCCAGTGTCCCCATCACGATTATATCGTATGATCCCGATTCCGCTTCCTGCAGTATCACCTTCGCGGGCACCCCATCCACGAGTTTTTCTTCAATATCCACTCCCGCGGCCCTGGCCTTTTCTGCGACATAGCCCGTTGCGTACTTACCTTCCTTCTCAAGCGTGTCGTACACGTTTATGACGGCTGTATCCATCGGAGAGTTCGCATAGATGGACTTGTCGAGGACATACAATGCCGTGACCTTGCCACCGGACAATTCCGCAAGCTCTATGGCCTTGTCCACCGCATACTTGGTAAGTTCGCTGCCGTCTGTCGGCACCAATATTTTCTTGAAACTCATTTTGATTCCCCCGTTTCCGGCTTATACCTGAATACTCCGCCTCTGTCCCGCAGCATCCGATCCACTTGGAATTCTCCCGGACACGGAAGCACAGTCAGGTCCGCCGGCATTCCGACCGATACGTGGATTTTGTTATGCGGATATAATATCTTCCTTCCCTGTCTCAGCATAGGGTCTGCAACGTCCCCGGACAAGCCGCCCTGAGATACCAGGATGTCTCTGAAAACGGAGGCCTCAGACCTCATGTCCGGATCGCAAAGCATCGCGTTATCCGTCCCAATGGCGATATCTGCCCCGCATTCGAGCATTCTCTTCACCGGAGGCACCTTTCCGAAGTATCTATTGGATCTGGCACATACTACTATCGGTACTTCCGACTCCGCGCATTTCAGCAGGTCCGAATCTGTCGCTTCGACCATGTGGACTATGAATGTCGGATCGAGTGACAATATGAGGTCCATATCCTCCCTCTCCTTCTCGCTGGCATGTATCGCGAGAATCTTGTTCGCCCTTCTTGTATGGTCCGCAATTTGTTCCAGATGCCTTGTGTTCATGTCCGATATGCTCGAAATCCCGATCCCGTCCGCTATTCCGAGTATACAGTTCATCTCGTTATAATCGTACTCTTCGCTCAAAGGTCTGCCGAGGATCACGGATCCGGGAGCGGTTTTTCTGAGTATCCGGCATCCCTCCTCCCCACCCTCTCTGAAATCAATGAATATACCGATCCCGTTCCGATTGGATATCTCTGCATATCTGGATATATTATTTTCCAGTTGCTGTGCCGTCAGACTCCTGAGGTATCTGTGTTTGAGACCGTTCGGCGGGGCAACGAGGTCATCGATGGTCATCCCCGGTCTGATCTTCAGACCCGCATCCGCACAATGAGTGTGTGAGTTGACCATCGGGGGCATCACAAGTCCAGTGGCAAGAGGCGTCTCGGAAGGCTTTCCTTCCTCTATCGCCACCACTCTTCCGCCCTCGATACAGACATATCCGCTTATGATGTCATCATCTGTAAGCACGGAGCCGCTCAGAACATCCATGGCAATGTATACGTAAAGCAATATAAATCAGGTTGATAGCCACAAAATTTTGTCATTCCTAAAGTGCCAGCATCTCACAAATCTTAAAATACTAACATCGGCTAACTAGAAGCGGGTGTAAAAGCCATGGTAAAAGTCATTGAAGCAGAATGTGTAGCGTGTGGAGCATGCGTGGATGTTTGCCCTCAGGATGCGATAACCGTTGACGACGTAGCGGTCATCGATAAAGACAAATGTGTCGACTGCGGTGCATGCATAGATGAGTGTCCTTCGGATGCTATAGTCGAGTGATTCTGAAAAAGAATCCTCAAATCATGTCATCGGGGTCTCCCGTTGACAAACATCTTATGCCCAATAGGGCTTTTTTACGAATTTGTATGAACTGACTATGGCGGTGGCCGCTTCTCCGCAGGCAGTTATTATCTGTTTATATTTTCCGGGATAGTCGACGACATCGCCGCAGGCGAATATTCCGTTGCGATTCGTGGCCATATCGAAGTTTACTCTGACAAGACCTTCGGGAGTAAGGTCGATACCCCAGTTCTTCAGGTCGGTCAGGTCTGAATTTATTCCGATATTGATGACGGCCACATCGGCCGGCAGATCAAACACTTTATCGTTCTGATTCAGAGTGACGCTTTCTAAATATTCCTTTCCGTTGAATGAAACAACATTGGCATTCATCACAGTCTTTATGTTGCTGTTGTTGAGATCATCCACATTCGCCTCATCGGCCCTGAATTCCGGTCTCCTGTGGACGATGGTCGTGTCCGTGACGGAATCCGCGATCAGAGCCATCTCGATGGCGCTGTTCCCTCCACCGAACATGACCACTTTCTGGCCGACGAGTTCTTCTTTCACCGGAAGTATGTATCTGATCCCTTTATCTGTGAATTCTTCTTCTCCCGGGCAGTCCATCTTCTTTGGCCTGAAACTGCCCATGCCTATCGCAACTATTACAGATCTTGCATGATATGTCCCCTTGCTTGTTATAACAAGGAGTTCTTCATCGCCGTCGTCAATTTTCATGACCTTCTCATGCTCGTGTATGTCGCAACCCATTGATTCGGCCTGGGCGTACAGCCTGTCCGATAATTTCCTCGCCTGAACCGTCTCGAAACCGGGATAGTTGTGTATACCTTTCTCCGGATACAGGCTTGTAAGCTGTCCGCCGACACGTCCCGCTTCAAGTATCAGGGTACTCATCATCTTTGACCTGGCGTAGATGCCGGCCGTAAGTCCTCCAGGCCCTGCACCGATAATGATGACGTCATAGCACATTTTAAGGTCGTATATGTTCTCTCTATAAAACGTTGTCTCAAAGCATACTGTGTTTTGTGTGTATATTCTTTAAGTAAATATTATTTTTTTATTATTCGAATACGAAATTCGTAAAATTATTACGAACACTAATAAACAATGGTCAATACATAATTCACCGTGCCCGCAGGTGCCATGGTTATTTATGCGGTATAGCGATAACAT
>JAITTK010000114.1 GCA_031287135.1 Candidatus Methanoplasma reticulitermitis | reverse complement strand
GGCCGCCGGGGCAGGTGCCGTGATCGTTCTCACAGGCGATGATGGAGACAAGGGCGGTTCTTCATCGGACGGTTCTGTAAAGGTGTCGTACTATCCCAACGGCGGAATCGGAACGCCTTATGATGATAAAATAGAGAAAGGATCGCACGGTGTTGTATCGGCTAACTATTTTGTTTTCTCTGGATACGCATTCATTTCATGGAACATGGAAAGTGACGGCAGCGGTATCGTCTACTATCCCGGTACCGGTATCTCTCCCGCATCCGATATCGCCCTGTATGCGCAGTGGAAGAGCAATGTCGTTCCCGACCCATCTCAGATCAAATATTCGGTATCGTTCTCATCCAACGGCGGAGGGGGCAGTATCCAGACACAGACGGTTGAGGAGGGGAAGAGCACTGCCCTTCCGGGACCGGGAACGATGTACAGGAACGGATATGAATTCGTCTCCTGGAACACATCTGCCGACGGGACGGGGATGTCATATGCTCCTGGCACCGTGTTCACTCCGGTTTCGGATGTTATGTTATATGCCCAGTGGAAAGAAGAACACACGGCGACAGACCTGTCATTCAACTTCAATATACAGATAACTAAAAGCTACAAGGTTCCTGTAATAGGGACGGTGATAAATGCAGAGACAGGGAAATCATTCGCTATATTGGAGATAAAAATCAGGAATAATACCATCGATATAGGGTTCAGTCCCATTGCTGCCGCCATAGCAGCTTTCAAACTCGTATCCGATGACGGAGATAGGTATTCGTTCTCTCTTGAAAACACCACCAAGTACTCTCTGTCATACACACAGATCCTGAACATGATGCTCGGAAAGGGAAACGTATCATCAACGTTCTACCTGGTCTTCGAGATACCCGATGAGGATGCGAACTCCGCAAAACTGGACCTGGACTGGAACCCGTCAGGATTCACAGCAGGTCTGGACAGCAAGATCGCTCTGACATGATGAAACAGATTAAAGGATGATGCTCGGGATTCCGGGCATCATCCGCAATTGAAAAGGAGGGGGCAAATTGGACATACTGAGCATAATACTGCTGATAGTCGCTGTGATATTCATCCTTATGCTGGTCATAGGTATAATAATCGAACTCATAGCTCTGCTGGTCAAGGTTCTGATCGTTATCGCGATCGGGGCTGCGATATACATCACGATATTCTGACACACAGGACGGGAAGGGCGAGGTCAGATCGATCACTCCGCGATCAGCATAACAGATGAGCGGAGAGGATCAGCCGGGCATCTGTAGGTGATTGCATGAAGGCAGGAAATCGTGATGACACCGGGGGTATGCACATCATATCAGCATGAGAGGGAAATCATAATAATGGAAAGTACGGTCGGGGTCTGAGCAGGGGTAGCCAAGCTTGGAAACGGCGCAGGACTTAGGATCCTGTTCTTAGCGATACAAGGGTTCAAATCCCTTCCCCTGCACTCATCCCTCATCATTACGGCACTGAACGCATGATCGGATTTCCTTCCGTGTCAGTAGCAATTGGGTATGATCCGCACTCATTGCATCAAATCGGTGTCATTCGATAAATTATAACAGACATATTCATATAATAATATTAATATCAACTATATTTATATATTCATAGAATAATATGAATATTGCTGTCAGGAAGAACCAACTCCTGAGGCAGGAGACATATGAAAAGACGAACACATCTGTAAAACGGCGGCGATGATACCTCCGTGCCGCTTGTGGCTTAACCATGTAGATACACCTAAACTCCTTATTGGCCCGATGTAAGGCACACCGCCTGCGTCGGGCACCGGACCGCCGCGGTCACTCGGATGGCCCAAGAACACTTCCTCCGTCTGGCCCCGAGGACACATCGGCTGATAGCATGTTCCCGATACACAAGTAATGTTATGATCGGCCGTGCGTAGTTCGTTCCCGCGGCCCGGCTTCTCGCCGGGCCATTACGGACACACAGATGGCCGACAGGATAGTTCTCTCAGGAAACCGGATATCATGGGGTACAGTTTCTCCGAATTCACCACATAGCTCGAGTGATCCTCATATTCGGCAATGGAGAGTCTGCCGTTTCGGACGTTATCAGCGACATATTCGGCATGCGATACGCTTACGATATCCTTACTGCCGACAGTTACCAGTGTCGGTACTACTATGCATCTAAGGTCCGATTCCTTTATGCTTGGCTCATCCAGCATGAGTTTCAGCAACGGGTCCCCGTTGATCATATGCAGTAATCGTATGTACATCCTGAATCCGAGTCTGAGATTCTTAGGGGTCATATTAACACCGCTGACTATGAGTCCGGAGAGCATATCGGGATATTTCGCAGCGAGCATGAGACCGACTATGCCGCCATCACTGAATCCGTACAGCACAGGCTTTCGGATGCAAAGCCCCTTTATGAATGCCGCAACATCCTCGGTGATATCTGAATAGTGAAACGAATCCGCCCTCTGACTCCCTCCATGCCCTCTCGTGTCCATCAGGAACACGGTGTATTCCGGACATAGATCTTCTGCCAAACGGTCGAATATCCTCATGTCCTCGCCGTTGCCGTGCAGAAGTATCACGGCCGGGCCGCTGCCGCGGACTTCATAATGGATATCGATGCCGTTGGCGTGAATCATCATCGCTGTCATTCTCCCGATTGCATCATCCCAATGTGTGGGGGAGACGCCGTCAGTTCATCACGTTCTCTTTCTCCAGTTCATCGAGTATGGATTTTCTCATTTCGACGAAATCGCGATCGGAACGTTCTCTCGGCCTAGGCCAGGGCACATCTATTATGCGGTTTATCCTTGCCGGACGTTTGGTCAGCATGACAACACGGTCCGACAGGAAAAGTGCCTCATCCACAGAATGGGTGACGAATATTATCGTCTGTTCCGTATTCTGGAGTATCCTGAGGAGCTGTGTCTGCATTATATTCCTGGTCTGAGCGTCAAGCGCACCGAACGGTTCATCCATAAGTGTAACCTCGGGATGGTTCACGAATGCGCGCGCGATGCCGACACGCTGTTTCATGCCGCCGGAGAGTTCGTGGACGCGTGCGTCCTCGAACTTATCCAGTCCGACCAGTTTTATGTACCTCTCGGCCCTTTCGTGGCGTTCTTCTTTGGGTATTCCCGCTATCTCCATTCCGAACTCCACATTCTTCCTCACGGTCCTCCACGGGAAAAGTGCGAAGTCCTGGAATACCATTCCTCTGTCGGACCCGGGGCCCCTGCATTCTTTTCCGCCTATCTTTATCGAACCTCCTGTGGGTTCGATCAAGCCGGCTATCGCCCGCAGTATCGTCGTTTTTCCGCACCCGGACGGGCCTATGATCGATACCAGCTCCCCTTTCTTCACATCAAGCGTGAAGTTATCGACTGCGATTGTTTCTTTATCGTCGGTCTTGAACACGACACGGAGGTCGGTGATGTTCAGGAGCGTATCGCCCTCCATTATATCGGTGTATAGTTTCTCTCTGCGCTCCGGCCTGGGGTTACCATTAGCAACACCTTTTAAGGATTGCCGCGGTTTTGCAGATTCACTCTTCGGTGTATCCGTATCCCTCATGATCATACCTCAACCCCCACTCTCTTGGAGACGAATCTGTGGATGTAATCCGCTACTCCGGTCGTAAGCAGCCCCAGTACGGCTATGACCACTATCGCCGCATATGCTCCCGGCCAATATCCGGCGGTGGCCTGTTCGGCCAGATAGAACCCTATGCCTCCCAGCGGCGGAGCATAAAGTTCTGCAGCGACTATGCACATCCATCCTATCCCCAGACCTATCTTTATTCCGTTCATCAAATAAGGGATGGTCGATGGCAAAAGGATTTTGATGAACACCTGAAGCTGCGATGCCCCAAGGGTCTTGGCGGCATCCACCAGGAGAGGGTCGATCTTCTTGACGCCGAACACCACGTTCGTAAGCAGGGGGAAGAATATGCCCACGAAGACGACCAGCATCGGTCCGGTCCTGAAATTTATGGCGAGCATGAATATCGGTGCCCATGCGATCGGTGCTATCGGCCTCATTATCTCGATGATGGGTGTGGCCAACTCATTCAGTGTTTTGAAATTGCCGAGCAGGAGGCCGAGCGGCAATGCGACCGCAAGTGCCAGAAGGAAACCCTTTATGAATGTTGTCATGCTCGATTTTATGTATGTGCCAAGAGAGATGCC
>JAITTK010000094.1 GCA_031287135.1 Candidatus Methanoplasma reticulitermitis | reverse complement strand
CTGGCGAATGCGATATCTCCCGCAGTGACGAAGGCAGTGTCAATTTCGTAAGATTGATTTGGGTATTCATTTGTGCCTCGTTGCCAAGCGTTATGGTGGTCACCCCGTATGGGATCGTGAGTTCCGTCACATCTGTCCAATTGGAGACCATCGTCACCGAACTCACCCCCCACTCTCTCGAGGCACCACTCCCAATGGCACCGGATACTTTCCATGGCAGTTCGGTGGGTCCGATAAGTTGGTTAGTAGTGGCCATCGCGATAGCTACCGTGCCGTCCGATCTGCGCAGGAAGGTATGATCCCCGGCATAATCCGGGACTGTTACTGTACTTTGGGCTTCAGGTTGTCTATTAATTGTGATATCTGTGACGATAACATCATCGTCCGTAACGACCACGGGCTCGAAGCCGTCGCTTTTGCCGCCGAATATGCTGACATAGTATTTTTCATCCGGATTATTGGGTTTCACATCCTCGAAAACGTATCCATTCGTCTCATGGACCGTCGTCGTCTGTATGGGATGTCCGTACATGTTCCTGAGAACGGCGGTGAGATCCTCATAATTAGTGAGCGAGTTCATAATCCTTACCTTTCCGCTGATGGAATATCTGTCTCCGTTGTAATCAGCCTCCTTCACGGTGACCTCGCATCCGGCAGATATCATGCCGGAACCCCCCATGATCGATGCCCATATCGTTGTCGTTCCGACGCCTTTTGCCGTGACAACGCCTCTGGAGACGGTGGCGATGCTCTTGTCGTCGGACGTCCAGGTGATCTTCGTCTCAGTCACTCTGCTTGGAGTGAATTCCTCGACCAGCGTCTCGGTCTGTCCAGGACTGCTGAGCGTCAGCGAATCTTTATCGAGCCTTATGTTCTCGGCGTACGTTCTGTCCATCTCGGTGACGGTAACCGTGAACTCTATGATCTTGTTCGGGTCGTCCGTGAGGTAATCCTCTCCGGGCGTGACCTTTATCGTGGCCGTTCCCGGAGATACCGCCCTGACCCATCCGCCGGAGACGGTGGCGACGCTGGTGTCGTCGGATGTCCAGCAAAGCGTCTGGTTGTAAGCATCGGGATTGACAGATGCGGTCAGCATGATGCCTGTACCTTCGACCAAGTTTATTTCAGAATTAAAACCGGTCGTGATTCCGGAAACAAGCGTCCGGTCCGATGGCCACTTTGGGATTACGCTGGTTGTCGGAATTATAGCTCCTGAGCCATCAATGTATAGGGGCGAGCCCTCTTCAAGCACGACTTTGGATATTTGGCTGCCTTGGTTGATAAAACCATTAGGCAATGTCGTTACGGATGAAGGGATAATAAACGTATTGAATATCGTCTGCACGCCGGTGCCACTGACCAGACTTTCTAAGCCGAATGGGAAGATCACAATAGGGATTGTTCTGATTATTGCAAAATTAGCAGTAAGTTCCGCTATAGCATATTTCCTTCCGTTATGCTCGATAATTTCCGGAAGTAATAATTTTCCATCAGCCACAGTCGCATTGGAGGAAACAGGTGTCAGATTCGCCGTATTATGATTCTCGTATATTGTTATTCTATATTTGAGACTTCCAGATTCAGTTTCTGCATCAATGTCTGGAATAGAGATACCGGAATCTCTTCTGTCGAGTGTTATTTTATCTATTTTAAAGACGCGGCCTTCCGCATCATCGAGATTCACGGCACGGAATATGACGTTGTTCCCGCCGAATACGTAAAGGCCGTATTCTCCGTTATCGTTGTACGGTATGTCTGAAAACAAGTAGTCGCCGTAGGCGTCTACGTACGTCGTATAGTTCTTTCTCAATTCGTAGTCCCTTAAAACAACTTTCAGCTGATTGAACTCTATCCCATAGATTTCAATCTCGATATCCCCCGTGACGGTGTATCCCTCACCGGTATCGGATATCTCCATGTCCTTAAAAGGGGCCGGTCCGCCCTCCGATGCCGACGCACCGTTCAAAAGTCCGCCGATGCCTATGGAAAAGGTCACGGACAGCATAAGCAGTACGACTGCCAACGATTTCATTTTGTTTCCATTCATTTAGGTTCACTTCTCTCCCGATCGAAAACAAGCAGAATCGGACACCGTCTGCGAACGGCCATCGGAACGGTCTGCCACGCAATACATGATATGAACGCGCATCATCCCGCACCTGTCACGCCTGTTTTTCCAAACCGGGGTTTCGCAGATAAAAATCCGGGAGGGGATCGATGCCCCTCCCTTCAAAAATTGGTTTTCGGCATCACCACGTCGAGCTTGTGTAGTTCATCCAGAACTCATTCTGCACGAAGTTGTTCGTCTGGCCGGTAGGGTCTGCTCCGAGATCGCTCGCCTCATCCAGCGGGCTCATGAAACCGAGCAGCCAGTTGGCGTAAATGGTCATCCCGGAATCAAGATACAGCGACCAATAGCAATATGTGGTGCTGCTGCCCGATACAGTCTCGGAGTAGTCGAGACCGTCAAGGTCCTGGACGCTTCCGTAACTCAGGTTGATGTTGTTCGCCTGCGTGGTGTCAATGACATTGCCCTGGGCGGATATATCCACTCCCCAAGTTGCACACGCATTCGCCAACGCCAGGTACGCATCGGACCCGTAGCCTGTAACACCAGTCTCCAAATCCGGTGTGTTCATGGTGAAACCGGGATCTGCCGTCATGGTGAACGTGACTGCGAAATCATCTGTTTCCGTGACCTCGACTATACTCTGGAGGCCGGCGGTCGGCAGGGCGGCGGTGTCGTCGCCTGCGAACACGAGGGCCACATTCGCGGTCCTGACAGCTTCGTCGTAGTCGTCGAACGGCTTGTAGAACCCGAGCGAGTTCGTCGGTCCCTGGATCCACATCGCCTGTGAATCGGAGTACATCCAGACCGTGGCGACATCGCCGTTCGCGTCCTTAACCGTGCCGTATCCGCTGTTGATATTGTATCCCCAGTTCGTCTGCACGGTGTAGTCCATGTCCACATCCAATGCCGATATCACGGCTGATGCCGCGATGGCCGCATTGTATCCGGTTCCCTGATATTCGTCCCATGCACTGCCGTCGTACATGTAGACATTGAACTGTCCGTACGGGCCGGCATTCGTTTCTGCAGTCGCGTTCTCGGCGAGCGCGACCGGGATCGCCACGGCGACCATCGCGAGCGCCACGAGGGCTGACATTACTTTTTTGTTCATAGATTTTCACTCTCCTTTTTATATGTGGAATAAAATATCTACTAGAGGCGCAACTAACCCACCTGTCCGTACCGCTTTGACATTCGCAGACGGGCAGGCGGTGCGCCGCCCCGTGTCACTCTATTCCTCGCCCGCCTCATCGCAAAGGCGGTTGTAATCAAATGGAATGGCGAGATATATAATGAATCCCGCATTTTTTGCACCGGGAATCATCCAATGGCGGGGATTTCTTCGATTATACTCTATTCATTCGCATTCCGCGGTGCCGTTTCCGCCGTCCGGACGGTGGGGGATCCGGAAATGAACGGCGGTTGCCGGCAGGGGCATCCGATCCCATCGTGATGTCTCCGGCCGTTAGATGATAAAGCGGGTCGATCCGTTTTCTATTACTATGGAAATCCCCCTGCTCCCATATTCGGTTGTTTTCGAATTGTTCCTTCTAGTGGGAGCATTAAGATTCTCGGAACACCGTTCAAGGACCATTCACGGACGGCCGCGCGGGGACCGACAGCTGGCATTGGATGGATCAGAGAAGAAAAAATGCGGGATTCATTAAATAGCCTCGCTCGCAGTATTGGTGTGTTCTCTTCGGCATCCTGGGCGATCCGAGGGGCATGTGGAGCGAACGCCGGAGATTTTACCATGGGATCCTCACGTATGAAACTGCCTCTGTCCGTCGCCTTGGGAATACTCATAGTGGCCGCGGTGCCGGTGATCGGTCTGACCGGCGTTGAAACGGACGATGTCGAGGGCGTGATGATCGACTTCGGGTACTGGGAGACCGTCTGGATACCGATATCGTTCGAAGAGGGCATGGACGGCAACGACGCCCTGGAGAAGGCATGCGATGCAAAGGGCTACGACCTCGTGTACCTGAACGACGACAAATCCCGCGTCTTCTCCGTGGACGAGCAGGCGAACCTGTACGGGATGCAGTGGGGGATGTACACCCTCGACTCCGGTTCCTGGACTCGGGTCGGGGACCCGCGCGAAACGGATGCCGCGTCCTGCAGACTGATATGCTGGGCGAGGGCCTCGGGAGAGGACTCCGTCATCCCCGGGACCGATGCGACGGGTTTCACGTACTACGGATACGCGGACAGCGGGTTCTCGGCCAGGAGCGGGGAGAGGCTCAGGGTCGTTTCATTGGCCCCGTCGGTCACCGAGATACTCTCATCGGTCGGCGGCACGGACCTGATAGTCGGCACGGACCTTTACAGCAACTACCCCCTGGAGATCGCGGAAAGGAAGGGGAACGGCGGGATATCCGTGATAGGCGGGTACACAGACCCCAACTACGAGTGGATAGTGAAGCTCGGTCCCGACATAGTGTTCTGCGACGGGGGTACGGGAGAGCACATAAACATGGCCAACAAGCTCCGCAAATCGGGATTGGATTGCGTGGTGCTATACGACGCGGTGGACATCGAGACGCTGTACGACAACATATGGATCGCGGCTGCCGCGATCGGTCTGGAGGAGAACGCCCACTCCTCGATAACGGCCGCCAGGACGACCATCGACACGATAACGGGCGTGATCGGGACTCAGGCGACGAAGAGGGTGTTCTTCTCCCTGTCCGCGGACCCGTCCCCATGGACATCGGGGTCCGGGACGTTCGTTTCCGATCTCATCTCCAAGGTATCGGGCGTCAACGTGTTCGATTCGCAGTCCTCGTCATGGTTCATGGTCTCCAAGGAGCAGATACACGCCAAACAGCCGAATGTGATAATAATCATCCACGGCGGGAAACAGATATCGTCCGAAGAGGAGTACCGGAGCGTCGTAGACAGACTGGACCCGGTATGGAAGGAGACTCCCGCGTACAGGAACGGGGAGATATACATCTTCTCCGGACCCTCCGCCGACATACTGTCCAGGCCCGGACCGAGGCTGGCGGAGGCCGACGAGATCCTCGCGAAGATACTGCATCCGGGACAGTTCGCCAACAGGGACCCTCTCGATGCCGTCCCGAAATACTTCGGCGGGGATTATCAGCGGTACCTGAAATACCAGAAGGTGCCGGCATGAGGGCGGCGGCAGCGGTACTGGCGGTGTTCATCGTCATACTGGTCACGGTGCCGTGTTCGGTCTCGGACGCTTCCCCGGAAGGGGATGCGTTACTCATCGACTACGGCAACGGGGACTTCGAGTGGTTCCGGACGGATACGGCCGGTTCCTATCTGGACGTCCTGATGTCGTGCAGGGACGATGTCGTGTACGACGGGTCGCTGACGATCGGCGGCATCGGTCGGATCACGATATCCGGAAACCTGTCCGTGAGTGCCGATTGGAAGATATATTCATGGAACGGGAGCGGCTGGGAGTACAGGGGGTCCGACATCAACTCGAGATTCGAGGGGACGTCCGCGCTGGGCCTGTTCCCCGATCCCGCGATGCTGCCGTCCGCGACCCCGGACGACCCCGCCGTCTGGACGCAGTCCGGGGGGTCGTCCGGGTCCGGTAACACCTCACCGTCCCGCGGCCCCTCCGCACCCGCTCTTCCCGTCGAATGGTACAACACGTACACCACGGGGTACGTGGACTCCGGGCTGGTCGTCTCCGGCGGCCTGCTCTACCACACGACCGGCGGGATGTACGGTGCCGGAGGCAGCGATGCCGATCCCTGGATATACTGTGTCGACAGGAACACCGGGGAGGTCCTTTGGAAATACAAGGGGGAGTACGGTGCCGGATACGAAGTGACCACGCCGGCGATAGCCGGCGACCATCTCATAGTCAACACGACCAACGGCGACCTGTACGTGTTCGACAGGTTCAACGGCGATGTCCTCGACATTTCGAGGATACCCTTCGAACCCCCCACGGATCCCTCCGGCGACATCGCGTGGGACGGGAGAGTGTTCGTCACGGGAGGCACCACCCCCGTCTACGACTCCGGATGCATATTCTTCGGTTCCGCCGACGGCAGGGTGTACTGTTACGCCCTGTCCCCGGCGGGGAAACTGACGGCGGTGTGGTGCTACGATCCGCCCGCGACGGTGTCCTCGGGAGTCTACACGGGGTCAAAGGGATGTTTCTATTACCACGCGCCCGTGATAGCGGACATAGGCGGGACCAGGATGCTCTTCATGGGCAACTACGAGGGGTACATCCACGCGCTGGACATAACAACCGGCAAGGCGGTCTGGACAAAACGCGCCGTGGACATGAGGGCTGACAACAGATGCGTCCCCGGCACCCCCGGTTCCGTGGGGTCGCTGTCGGTGAGTCCCGACGGGACCGTGCTCCTCGCATCATGCACGGACGGGGGGCTGTTCACCCTGTCCGGATACCTCTCGGCCATGGACCCGAGGACCGGGGACCCGCTTAGTTTCCGGGACGGGGCGGAATGGAGGCTGGAGGGGCTGTTCACGTCCCCGGTCATCACCCCGGACGGGTTCTTCACGTACGCCACGCCCGTGGGTTCGGACGGCGGCGCGCCGTCGGCGGACGGCCGCCGGCCGACATCCTCCGCGGTGTACAAGTTCGACTGGGACGGCGCCGTCGTATGGACGTCCGCCGAGTATCAGCTGATAAAGGCCCCGATGACCCTCGCGGACGGCGTCCTGTACATGATGGACTACTCCGCGGGCAAGTTCTGGCCCACGGGAGGGGGACTGACCGCAATAAGCGCAGACGACGGTTCCGAACTGTGGAGGGTGCTCCTGTCCCCGTACACCGCGGACTCGTACTCGATGGTGCAGCCCACGGTCATAGACGGGAAGGTGTACGCCGCGAACGACTTCGGGGCCGTATACTGTCTTTCGGCGACAGCGGGCGCCGGAACGGAGGAGGAGAAGCTGCAGGCCCTGCAGACGCGGGGATTCAATCACTGGTCATGGGCGGCGATGGCGGTCGCGGCCCTATTATCGCTTTTGTTTTTGGCAAGATTCTACTGAGGTTTTAGATGAGGTATTTGTACAGCGAAGGTAAAAAGGACGGCGGCGAGCCGTCAGCGCTCAGAAGGT
>JAITTK010000055.1 GCA_031287135.1 Candidatus Methanoplasma reticulitermitis | reverse complement strand
CATCGAAAAAAGTGATGCCGATACAGTGACATTGTCGACCGAAAGCAGAATATTATGCTTAGGAAACAGATCGAAACGCCGATTCCGGCCATACTGGGTGTTAATACGCCTCTTCAGCGGTTTTACCAGACATGAAATGCTGAGGATAATCAAGAATATCACGGAAGACTGCAAAAAGGAAGATGATGGATGATGTACCCGTATTGACGCGTCCGATTATAACGTTCGGCACGGGGGAAGGGGGGAGAACATAACGGACTTCTCCCGTGACTTCGGCATGGCGTACATCTCCGAGATAAGACGGTGTTTCCCATCCGCGGGGATAGCGGGGGACCTTGAGGTCAGGGACAGGATCTGTCAGGACAACGAGGTCCTCGGCACAGCGTACAGGATGAAGGAATCGCTGTGTTCGGTGTACTCGCCGGATGACGCGTGTTCGGCGAAGGAGCATCCGGAATCGCGGATGGGATGGGTCGGGATGTCCGGACTGTACCGTTTCAGGAGACTCGCCGACACGGTGGAGAAACACCCGGCGCACATCCTGCGGTGGTTCTCGTCCCGCGTGTCCAACGCGCTGATGGAGGGTACGAACAGCATGATCTCGGTGATAAGATCGGGGGCGAGGGGTTCAGGCACGCGGAGAACCTGATCTCCATGTGCTATCTCGTGAGCGCTCAGGAGAAGACCGACCTGTACGGACGGGGTGTGTGAGGCGCCTTCGGTGCGGGCGCAGCCTGCACAACGTTTCCACTCAAATCCGAGAAGGACCGGTCATATCGGGAATCTCCGGATCCGCGATATGCATCGGCGCGGGCAACCCCCGTCATGGAATTTTCGCATTGTCGCAGAGAACGGCTCGCGCAAAGGATTTTTTTAGGTTGCATCCATATGCCCCGGCATGGAAAGATCCCGTGCGGAGCGGCTGATGTCCAATGCGGACGGTCTTGATGCCGTCGTCATACTGAATGACGGGGACCCGTTCCTGGATTCCGCATTCTGGTATCTGACGGAACAGATGGGCGGAACGTTCGAGAGTTCATTGGCCGTCGTCGGGAAGGACGGAAGCCTGGACGTGATCGTGAGTGTACTGGAAGAGGAGTCGGCGATGTCAGGGAAGGGGGATGTCCGCGTCTATCACACCAGAGAGGAGAGGGACGGTTATCTGAGGGATGCCCTCAAAGGTGCCGTCAATGTCGGTTTCAACATACACAACGCATCGTACTCCATGGTCGAGTACGTGAAGAAGACCGTCAGCGGGATAAACATCAAGGATGCCTCCGCCACGATCTCATCCACGGTGTCTGTTAAGGATAAGAAAGAGATAGAACTCACGCGGAATGCATGCAGGATCTCCTCACAGGTGGCGAAGGAGATACCCGACATGCTGTCGGAAGGCATGACAGAGAAAGAGGCCGCTTTCAGGATGGACATCAGGATGAGGGAGCTCGGCGGGACCGGGAACGCCTTCGACACAATATCGGCATTCGGGGCCAACAGTTCGAAGCCCCACCATTCCCCGACGGGATACGGGATCAAAAAAGGGGATACGGCGCTCTTCGACTTTGGTACTAAGTACGAAAGATACTGCTCTGATATGACCCGGACCGTGTTCCTTTCGAGACCCCCCGATATGCTGGAAAGAGCATATGAAACGGTCCTGGAGGCTCAGACCGCGGGCATAGAGAGATACGCCGACGGAGCACCGGCCAAGGACGCGGACCTGGCTGCGAGAGAGGTCATCGATCGGTCCGAGTTCAAAGGGAGGTTCATACATTCGTTCGGGCACGGCATAGGTATGGAGGTCCACCAGGACATATCCATCTCACCCAGGTCGGAACACATCCTGCGGGAGGGGAACATCGTGTCGGCGGAGCCGGGGATATACATACCGGGGGTGGGCGGGATAAGGATCGAGGACACCTGCCTCATCACAAAGAACGGATGCGAAAGGCTGACGGATTTCGACAGAAGGATCACATTCGTCTGATCAGAACGCTTTCTCGATCGTTATCGGCTGACGGTCGCCGGCGGATTCCATCGATGAGCAGTCTTCGATTATCCTGCCTATCTTTGCTACCGGATAACGGGATACGGGGCGGCCGTCGTCCCCGCTGAGAGGGGTCGGTCCGAAGAATATGCATAATGCACCCACTTTTGGCCAATATGCTATGTCCCCCGCATCCAGGACGGTGACGAGTTCATCCGGGTCCGCATGATCGATGGGCATGCCGAAATAGATCTGGCTTCCGAGCATGTTTATGCCGGTTGTAAAAGGTAATGAGAGCCAGATGGCGTTGGAGATATCCGAATCATCGAGTTCGGCGAGATATTCGCCGTTCCTCGTCCTGATGCGGATCCTGCTCATCGGCCACCTGTCCCTTTGATTTTTATTTCCTTTCGAAGAGCTGTCTTATGTCCCTGCCGATGACCTCGATCTGGAGTTTTTTCTCATCGTCCTCCATCTTCTTGAGGTTGACGAGACCCGCCGCCCATTCCGCGCGCCAATCGTCCTTGAACTTCCCGGATTCTATGTCGCTGAGGATGGATCTCATCCCCGCTTCGGATTCCTTGGTTATGACCCTGTCCCTTCTGGTGAGTCCTCCGTACTCAGCCGTGTTGGAGACGACGTACCACATGAGTTCGAAACCGCCTTTGTTTATGAGGTCCGTGATGAGTTTCACCTCATGGAGGACCTCGAAGTAGGCCATCTCCGGGGGATATCCTCCGTCGATCAGCGTCTTGAACCCCGACTTTATGAGTGCGGTCAGTCCTCCGCACAGGACCGCCTGCTCTCCGAAGAGATCGGTCTTGGTCTCGTTGTCGAAGGTCGTCTCGAACACACCTGCGCGGGTGGAACCGAGGCCTTTGGCAAGTGCCAGTGCGATCTTCTTGGCATTCCCGGTGGCATCCTGGTGCACACAGACGAGTGCCGGAACACCGAATCCCTGGAGGAACATCTCCCTCTCCATATCGCCGGGGGACTTCGGAGCCATCATTATGACGTCGACGTCCTTCGGCGGGATTATGAGCTTGTATGTTATCGCGAATCCGTGGGCGAACTCGAGTGCCGCACCCTTATTGAGATTCGGTTCCACATACTGCTTGTATATGTCCGGCTGTATCTCGTCGGGCAGGAGCATCATGACGACGTCCGCTCCCTTGACGGCATCGGCGAATTCCGCCACTTTGAGACCGTCCTCTTTGGCCTTGTTCCATGATTTCCCGTCCTTCCTCAGCCCGACCGTCACGTCGAGTCCCGAGTCGTTTAAACATAGTGCCTGCGCCCTGCCCTGTGCTCCGTATCCGAGCACCGAGACCTTCTTTCCCTTGAGGACATTTATGTCCACATCCGAATCGTGATAAATGTGCATTTATATCCACCTTCGATTATAGAACCTCAATTCTTCGATACACTAATAGTTATCGTCTGCATCATCAGAATTTGCAACGGCCTTTTATCAGCGGCACGGCGGGATTGGCCGGTATCATCGGGGTGATGTCTTCCTCGCAGTCGACCATTATCTCCACCAGACAGGTCTCTCCGCAGTTCAGGGCTTCCTTGAGGGCATCGTATATCTCCCCGGACTTCTCGACCCGCATACCTCTCGCTCCGAACGCCTGGGCAATCTTCACGAAGTCCGGGTCGGCTCCGAGCAGCGTGTTGCTGTATCTTCTGTCCCAGAAGAGCTTCTGCCACTGTCTGACCATCCCCAGCCAGCCGTTGTTGAGCAGACATATCACCACCGGGAGGTCCTCCGCGACCGATGTCGCTATCTCCTGCATGACCATCTGCAGCCCGCCGTCGCCGGTTATGGTCATCACCTTCTTGTCGGGGCAGGCGGCCTTCGCGCCTATCGCCGAGGGGAGACCGAACCCCATCGTCCCGAAACCTCCGGAGGACAGCAGCTGTCTCGGACGGCTTATCTCGAGATAATGCATGGCCCACATCTGGTTCTGTCCGACGTCGGTCGTTATTATTATGTCGGGGTCCTCCCTGGTTATCCTGTTGATCTCATACATGACTTTCTGAGGGACTATGGGCGTGCAGTCATAGTCGTATCTGCATTTGCAACGGACCTTGAGTTCCTGTATGTTCCTGTCCCATGCCTGATGGTTGTCGACGTATCCCCCCAACTGCTCCATGAGCAGTTTGGTGGCCTTCTTCGCGTCCCCCGTTATGTTGACGGATTCCCTGCCATGCTTGTTGAACTCGGTGGGATCGATGTCTATGTGGATGACCCTGCTGTTCTTATCGGGCGACGTCTGCGGGCTGTAGGTCCTGTCCGAGAACTTCGACCCGATCGCGATTATGAGGTCCGATTCCCTGAACGCACTCAGGGAGCACATCCTGCCGTGCATCCCCAGGGATCCGAGGCAGAGTTCATGGGACGTCGGTATCGTGCCTATGCCCATCAGCGGCGTTATAACGGGTATGTTCGTCATCTCCGCGAGTTTTATGATCTCCGGGCTGGCGTTCGCTCCGATCGCCCCGCCGCCGACCAGCATCACCGGTCTCTGGGCCTCCCTGATCCATCTGGCGGCCTCTTCTATCCCAGAATAATCCTCCTTCGGATACTTTATGCCGAATGTCTCGCTGAGCAACGATTCGTCGACATCCGCATTGACCTGATCAACCGGGATATCTATGTGGACCGGTCCGGGCCTGCCGGTCTGACAGACCTCCCACGCTTCCAGTATCGCATGCGGCAACCGGCTCAGGTCCAGGACCCTGAAGTTGTGCTTCGTTATCGGCATCATCAGACTGTATGCGTCGACCTCCTGAAAGGCCCCCATGCCCAGCGATCCCGTGCCGACCTGGCCGGTGAGCGCTATCATCGGTATAGAATCCGCGTATGCCGTGGCGATGCCCGTGACGAGATTGGTGGCACCCGGGCCGCTCGTCGCAAGGCACACCCCCGGAAACCCGCTGGCTCTGGCGAAACCGTCCGCCATGTGCGCGGCGCACTGCTCGTGGCGTACGAGGACGTGTCTGATCGATGATTCAAGTATTTCATCGTAGACGGGAATCACTACGCCGCCCGGATATCCGAACATCGTTTCAACTCCCTTATCCTCCAGCATTTTGAGTAGTGCTCTAGATCCTTTCATGAGTATACCTCTGAACGGTATCAGGGGACGGTCTTATATAATTACGGTAAAAACCATCGGTTGCGGCGGCACGAGCCACGTAAGGTTATTTTATCTGTAAATGGTTAGGCATCCAAGGGATCCGATGTCAAAGGTGAAGGTTGGAATAAACGGTTACGGCACGATCGGCAAGAGGGTTGCGGCCGCGGTAAACAGACAGGACGATATGGAAATCGTGGGAGTCACCAAGACGAGACCCACATTCGAAGCGCGGTCCGCCGTCGACAGGGGGTTCGGCATCTATGTCCCCGAAGGCAGCCTTCAGTCATTCAAAGATGCGGGCGTCCCCGTCAAAGGAACGGTCAGGGACCTCTACGGGGTCGCGGATATAATCGTGGATTGCACACCGGGGGATGTCGGCGAGAAATACAAGGCCGAATATGAGGCCGCGGGCATAAAGGCGATATTCCAGGGCGGTGAGGAACACAGCCTGACCGGCATCTCCTTCAACTCCACCGCGAACTACAGCGAATCATGGGGTGCGCAGTTCTCCAGAGTCGTCTCATGCAACACGACCGGTCTGCTGAGGACGCTGAGCCCGATAGACAGGAACATCAAGATAAAGAATGTATACGCGACGCTGGTGAGAAGGGCTGCGGACCCGGGGGACAGCAAGGGCGGCCCCATAAACGGGCTTGAGCCCACGGTGAAACTCCCGACACATCACGGACCGGATGTGAAGAGCATAATGCCTTGGCTGAACATAAACACCATGGCGATAAAAGCCTCCACGACGCTCATGCACCTGCACACTGTGGTGGCGGAACTCGAGAGAGAGTCCTCAACGGAAGAGATCCTGAATATAATGAGGACGTCCCCCCGCGTCAGACTGATAAACAGCAGAAGCGGGCTGAAGGGCACCGCGGAGATAATGGAACTCGGGAGGGACTTGGGAAGGGACAGGTCGGACATGTACGAGATCGCGGTCTGGGAGGACGGCGTAAAAGTGATCGGCAGCATGCTCTATTATTATCAGGCGATACACCAGGAGTCCGATGTCGTGCCGGAGAATGTCGACTGTATAAGGTCCATGTGCAAACTGGAAGAGGATGCAAGCGCATCCGTATCCAAGACCGACAGATTCCTGGGAATAAACTGAAAGGTGAGGATAACGAAAGATTTCAACACTCTGGATGATTTCAACTTCAAGGACAAGACCGTCCTTCTGAGGGTGGACATAAACTGTCCGCTTGACAAATCAACGCTCAGGATATTGAACGACACGAGGATAAGGAGCATAGTCCCCACCGTCAGAGAACTGATCGGAAAGAGAGCAAAAGTGGTCATACTGGCACACCAGAGCAGGAAAGGAAAATGGGACTTCATCGGCCTGGATCAGCATGCGGCACTTCTGTCCAAGAATCTCAATGCGAAAGTAGAGTATGTGAACGACATAATAGGCGAAGAGGCGAAGAGGGCTATATCCTCGCTCGGGGCGGGAGATGTCCTGCTCCTGGGCAACGTGAGGGAGCTGGAATGCGAATCCGTTTCGGCGGACATGTCGGATCACGCCGAATCCGAACTGATCGGGGAGTTGGTTCCGTTTGTCGACTACTATGTCTGCGACGCGTTCGGTGCGTCGCATCGTTCGCAGTGCTCTCTCGTCGGTTTCCCGGCCAAAGTGCCCTCTGCCTCAGGGAGGCTTATGGCCAGAGAGATATACTCCCTCAAAACGATATTCGAAAAGCCCAGACGCCCTTCGGTGTTCATACTCGGAGGGGCGAAATTCGAGGATGTTCCCGTGATGATGGATAATGTCCTCAAGAACGGCGGCGCCGATTTCGTCATAGTCACGGGCCTTGCCGGGAATGCATTCCTCCTCGCGAGGGGGGTGGATATCGGAGAGGCGAGCCGCGGAGTACTCGCCGACGAACTGACGGAAGAAAATTTCCGGGCTGCGAGGGACGTCCTGAGCAGATACGGCGAGAAGATCCTCCTTCCGGTGGACACGGCTGTCGAAAGGGACGGTAAAAGGGTATGTGTCAGTACGGGCGACATGCCTACGTCTGAGCCCGCATTGGACATAGGGGATCAGTCGATAGACAAGTTCAGGAAGGTCATACTGTCATCGAAGACTTCGTTCATGTCCGGTCCGGCGGGGATGTTCGAAAAACCCGGGTTCGAGGAAGGGACCAAACGGCTGATGATGGCGATGGTCGAGAGCAACGGGCTGTCGGTCCTCGGCGGGGGGCATACCGCGGGTGCAGCGGAGAAATTCGACCTTGCGGACAGGATCTCCTATGTTAGCACCGGCGGCGGGGCATTGGAGGCGTTCATGCTCCGGGAACCGCTGCCTGTCATAGAGGCTTTGAAATACTCAAAGAAAAGGTTTGGACCGGATCACTGATCCTTATCCTCGACATAGCACGGGCCGTGCACCGAGGCACGTTTCATCCTGACAAGTGCCTCTTTTATACGTTCGGTCGGCTCGGTGACCGTCATCCGTATATAACCTTCCGCGGATTCGCCGAATCCCGGTCCGGGTGTGACGATTATACCGAGATCTATCATCATGACGGTGAACTCATCCGACTTCATCCCGCAGTCGAACCAGACGTAGAATGTCCCCTTCGGCATCGTGACATCGAACCCGAGCTCCCTGAGCCCCTCCACGAGGACCTTCCTCCTTTCGGCATATATCTCCATATTGTTCCTTATCACGCTCGGCAGGGTGCCATCCTCGTGATACATCCCGAGTGCGGTTATCCCCGCCTTCTGAATGAATATCGGTGCGCCGGAATCGATCTGCCCCTTGCATTTTTTCAGTCCGGCCACCAGATCCGGATGGCCCACGGCGTATCCGAGCCTGTAACCGGTCATGTTGAATGTCTTAGAGAACGATCCGAATTCTATGCAATCCGGCCCTGCCTGAAGCATCGAGGGGGCACGGTAGTCATCGTAGCACATCTCGGAGTACGCATTATCGTAGCATAGGATCGTGCCCGTCCTCTGACACCATCCGTAGACCTTCTGAAGATAAGGAAGGTCGCATGTGGCCCCGGTGGGGTTGTTGGGATAGTTGATGTACAGCATCTTCGCGTCCGGGGGGCAACTGTCAACATCAAGCAACCAGTCGTCCTCGGCCCTCAGCGGTATGCGGACGCACTTGGCTTCGTTGAACAGCGTGGATGCACCCGAATAAACGGGGTATCCCGGACTCGGCGCGATTATCGTTTCGCCCGGATTGACGAACGCCTGGGATATGTTGAAGATTGCTTCTTTGGACCCGAGTGTTATGCAGACCTGCGTATCGGGGTCCACTTCGACCCCGAACCTCTTGCCGTACCATTTTGCGACGGCTTCCCTGAGATCCGCCTCGCCCTGTGACGATGAATATTTCTGATAGTCGTTGTTTTCCGCGGCTATCTGCATGGATTTGACTATCTTCTCCGGCGTCGGGAGATCCGGATCCCCGATACCGAAATCGATCATGTCCATGCCCTCCTTCCTCTTCACGGCTGCAAGTTCTTCCAGTCTCACGAAAAGATACGGAGGAAGTTTTCTGAGTCTCTCGGATTGCTCGTATTTGACCATCTTATCACCCGTCCGTTATGCTTCCCTCATATACTAATGTTGCAGGTCCTTCCATGTACACATGGTCCATGCCCTTTCCCACGGTTATCCTAAGCCATCCCCCCGGAAGGCGGACATCGATGGGTTCATCGAAAGGAACCATGCCGTTGAGCGCCGCGGCGACAGTGGATGCGCACGCACCCGTGCCGCAGGCCAGGGTCCATGCCGCGCCCCGCTCGTACACCCTTATGTGTATGTTGCCGTCCTTTATCCTGCAGAACTCGACATTGGTCCTGTTAGGGAAGAACGGATGCGCCTCGAGAACGGGTCCGAGTATGTCCACCTCGCTGTCGCTGAGTTCTGAGAATATCACGAAGTGGGGGTTGCCCATCGACACCGCATTCCCCCTGATGCTGTATCCCTCAATGGCGAACGGCTGATCCAGGAATTCACCGTCATAATCAATGGGTACGGATCTGCCGTCCAGTATCGGAGCCCCCATGTCCACCCTCACGGCGGTGACCCTGCCTCCGTCCGTGAAGACCTTCACCGTCTTCACACCGGCGGGGGTGTCGACCGTGAATTCGTCCTTTCCCACTATATCGAAATCACGGACATGCTTGGCCAGGCACCTTATGCCGTTACCGCACATCTCCGCCTCCGAGCCGTCCGCGTTTATGATCCTCATGCTGACATCCGTCCCGTTTCCGGGAAGAATGAATACCACCCCGTCCGCGCCGATGCCGTAGTTGCGGTCACATATGAGCCTGCATCTGTCACGGTCTATCTCGACCTTCTGTCCCATGCCGTCTATCAGAACGAAATCGTTCCCGATCCCATGATATTTCCAGAACTTCATCTGACGAGCCTCTCGGGTATCATCTGGTGTCTCCACTGCTCTTCTATGCGCTCGGAATCCCTTATGAGTTCCACTTTGCCGCTGTTGACGAGCACCTCTCTGCATAACGGTCTGGAATTGTAGTTGCTGGACATCGAGAACCCGTAGGCCCCCGCATTGTACACGACCACGATATCTCCCTCCTCCGGATCGGGGAGGACACGGTCGTGCGCGATGTAGTCTCCGGACTCGCATATGGGGCCTGCGACGTCATACTTGGCCGTGCACGCCCTGCCGAATTTGTTTCCGATAGCTACGTGATGATATGAATCGTACATGGCCGGCCTGATAAGCGTGTTGAAACCCGCGTCCACGCCCACATACTTCCTGATGCCCGCATCCTTCACGTCGACGCACTTCGTCAGGAGGACCGTCGTGTCGCACACTATATACCTGCCGGGTTCCAGGACTATGGTCCCGACATCCGTCTCCTCAAGTATCATCTCCGTCAGATTTGCCCCGAGTTCATTGACATCCATCTCCGGCTCGTTCGGACGGTAAGGTACACCTATCCCTCCCCCTATATCGATGAAGTCCAGATCTATCCCGTTATCCTTCAGTTCGTTGGTATAGCCGATAAGCACTTCCAGCTCATCGATGAACGGTTCGCTGGACTGCCCTCCGGACCCTATGTGCGCATGTATGCCCTTGGGCTCGAAGCCGAGTTCCATGGCACGGAGATAGGTTTTGATGACGTCCCTGTCCGGGATACCGAACTTCGATCCTTTCGAACCCGTTATGACCTTGTCGCTGTGTCCCGATCCGACTCCCGGGGTTACTCTGAATGATATCGGGAGGCCCGATCTGATCTTGGATAGTCTCTCAAGCGCGGATATCGAATCGATGTTTATCATGACTCCCAGTTCCGTCACGGCCCGGAGTTCCTCGTTGCTGACGTTCACGCCGGTGTACATTATCCTGTCCGGCGTGAAGCCGGCCCTTATGCAGGCCATGACCTCGCCGAGAGACACGGCATCGATGCCGGAGCCTTCTCTTTCAAGTATCTTCAGTATCGCGAGGTTCGTGTTGGCTTTGCAGGCGTAGTGTATCTTCGTGTCCATATGCTTCGAGAACG
>JAITTK010000020.1 GCA_031287135.1 Candidatus Methanoplasma reticulitermitis | reverse complement strand
ATCTCCTTCCCATACTGGGTGCCGGTACTAATAATAGCGGCGATACTGGGATGCATGTTTCTGCTGTTCATAATCTTCCGCCGCAGGAAGGATGAGGAAGAGGAGTGAACATAGACCCGGCCTTTTCCGAACAAACGACAGGAGACCGCCGCGGCTACGGCGGTCCCATTCTTTATTCATATTTTTATCCATCATCCGATTCTCATGAAGAGATCATATTTTCACGCACATCTTCTTGCCGTGGTCACGAATCGGTATTGACTCGTGTCTGCAGCATATCTTATGTTCCGACATTGCTCCCAGCGGGAAGACGTGAACTCATATCGACGAGAGAACACCGAGGCCCGGGGATGATACGCCGGAGAAACCCGATATCCGAGATCAACGAAACGAGGAGCGGGAGCAGACAGGACATAACATTTTTTGAAAATATATTTATGTGTCCACGGGGATTCAAAGGTCTGGATATATCCCATGATATTCCACAGGATGTGAAAAATATGGCAGAGGAGAAATTGAAAGTTCAGATTCTGGAAGCAATGTCGGCCCTGATAATCGCCGCATTCGGATTGGTTGCGGCTCTTGCATGGAACGAGGCCATAAAGACGTTGGTCACTGAGATTTTCGGTACTGAAAACAACCTCGCTGGTCTGTTCGCATATGCGATCATCGTGACGGTTCTTGCGGTTATAATGACCATACTCATAACAAGGTCCGTTAAAAAGGCCAAAGCCGCGGCAGAAGAGTGATGGTCACGATCATCGCGTCTCATCAAACGTTTTCATTAAGTTTTTAAATCATCGCATGGCATCGGGTCCGCGGTCCGATCGTCGCAATTCCATACCGGAATTCCGATAATCGGCATTCCATACGGAAAAACGCGGTCATATCCTCACGGTCCGGTTTTTTCTCCTGTTCTTAAATCGGTTGTCGACGTAGTTGAGGGTGTCCATGCCATGGAGATCAACACTTGAAGGGCCCGATCTGACATAGAATGTCTCCTGCTTGCCTTCTTTCAGAAAAACGGGACCGTCGCTCTTCCTGCACACGATCCTCATAACGCCCTTTCCGTCATAGTCCGACAGCCTGAACGAGATATACGGGAGGAATTCGTTGCCGATCTGACTCGCTATTAGGTTCGTGAGATGCAGGTTCAGCTTGTCCCGGCTGTCGAAGCTCGCCTCATCGATGCCGACGGCCGTACCGTCATCGGAAATACCGATCAGAAGGGTGCCGCCGTTGCTGTTCAGGAACGCCACCAGTGTCTTCAGGACGGCTTTCTCCATCCTAGTGTCCTTCTCTCCCGTGGCAAGATTCGTCCTCAGAGTCGATTTATACTCCACCTTCTCGCTCTCCCCGCTTCGGAGAGCCTTCTCTATCTCCATCATCTCGTACTCTTCGATGTCAAGAGTGGCTATGTTCTTCTCCAGGAATCTCGTCACGGTATTGTTGAGTGCCGGCCGTTTCTTTCCGAAATAGAACAGTATCGATACGGAAACGGCCCCGATAAGTACCAAGGCGAGCTGTCGCATCACCGCATTAACATCGCGGGGCTCCATATTCAGCATGAGGCCGAGGTAATACTGCGCCATGAGGACCAGGGTGAACATGGATAGGGCTACGCATATTGTCACGAAGGCCGCTCTGCGGGCTGTTTTCTGCGTTTTATCGACCTCTGTTCCGGGCAGGACATTCATCAGGGAATATGTGATGACCAATCCGCCGATCCCCATGACCACTCCGAAAAGGCAATCAGCAAGAAGCCCCATCCAATAATTGTCGCTTATCGATCTCCAGAATGTGATCAGCATCATTATCCCGACCATCACGAAGACCATGAACGGCGGTATGTGCACCAGGGTCCTATCCGTGAGGAGGGTGCCGGCCAGTATTATTATGACGGGTATCGCCGTTATCACTTCCGGAAAATTCCCGAGGATTATACCGACAACGAGACTCACCACGGAAAGGACCAGCATCACCGCATAGCTTGCGTATAACACTCCGCTGACATATTTCTCCGCACGGCCCCGGACAGGGGTCCGATCCTCTGTGTCCCCAGGCATCAATCCTTATTATGCGCGGGTCCGTATTTATTACTAATCGCTTTCAGGCTGAGACCTAAGCACGGCGATTCGGCAGATTATCGACCAGAGACTATTAAATAACATAAAGAGGTCAGGTCTCGGAGAATTGCATTTGGCAGACACAAAAGACAGCACGGCTAAGAAAGCCCCGGCCCGGTACAAAGAAAGCCCCAATAGCCAAAGCAAAAAGAGAGGGGGGAAATCCAGAGTAAAGGAGAGCAGTAAAAGGCAATCCATGCTCAACACCCATAAATTGGCACCGTTCAAATACGACATGAATGAACTGCTTTCCGCATCGGCCATGGATCCAGCCAAAGCATCATCTTTTCTCGCATCCGTCATTGCGAAAGCGTCCAGAGTATCAACGAGGGATGCCAAAGACTTCGCGAAGACCTTCCTGGACTCGGGGGATCTGACGAAGGATGAACTTGACAGGATAAGCAGACTAATGGATAAATACAGCAAATATCGTTGATGCCGTCATGAGATCCCTTGAGATGTCAACGGGAAGGACCTTCGTCCTGAGACTCGAAACCGGAGAGGTCCTTCATGAGGTCCTGGAGAAGTTCTCCAAAGACAATGGCATAGAAAACGCCGCCGTCACGGCCGTAGGCGGTATAGGCAAAGGCTCCCGGATGACCGTCGGGCCGAAGATACCTTATGATGAAAAGATAACCCCGATAATCCACACATTGGACGCTCCCCACGAACTCACGGCATCCGGTACGATCTTCAAAGATGAGGACGGGGATCCCATAATGCATATGCACGGATCCGCGGGCAGAGACGGTAAGGCAGTCACCGGCTGCCTCAGGGCCGGTGTAACGGCATGGCTCGTGTTGGAGGTCGTGATTATCGAACTCGCGGGCGAAGGTGCCGTGAGAAAGGATCACGATTCGGGCATGAAGATACTGGAACTCTGATTCATCTTCTGTTGTATGTATCGTCAAAATTGTTGAAGACTGTGTCGGAGTACTCGTTCATGTGTACCCTGTCCTCTTTGTCAGGAACGATGAATCCCTCTATAGGGAACTCAGAATCGCAGTGCGGGCAACGGACATTGGGACAATTCTGATTCGCTTTGGAGCAGAACTTGCATGCTATCGCCCGTGACTGGAAAAGACTGAACTCGTTGCCGCAGTTCGGACATAAGAACCTCCTTGCAGCTATCTTTAGCTCCTTGGTGATATTCGCACTCCTCTCTTCCGGGGTGAGCCACATAGGAGCTTTCGGAGATATGGGGATACGGTACGCCGGCGGCTCTGACACGGGGATCATCTCCCTTTCGATGCGTTGACGACCGATTTCAGCATCGTATCATCCGAGCATCTTTCTATGAATGTTCCGGTGACTATGGCGTCCGCGCCCGCCAATCTCGCAGCCTTTGCGGCCTCCGGGGTCCTGATGCCCCCTCCGACTATAAGAGGGACGGATATCGCATCCTTCACTGCAGTTATCATCTCGGGGGGCACAGGCTTGTCGGCACCGCTCCCCGCCTCCAGATAGATGAGGTCCATGCCCAGCATCTCGCACGCAAGCGCGTACCCTATCGCGCGGGCGATATCATCGCGCTTCACGGCATCCGCTTTGCCTACCTCTCCCACCTTCATCCCGGGTTCGACGATTATGTACCCGAGGGAGATGGTCTCTATTCCGAGTTTCTTTATGTATGCGGCGGCACCGGCCTGCGCATTGATGATCCAGAATGGATCGGTGCTGTTGACCATGCTCATGAAGAATATCGAATCGACATCTTTCGATATCGCACCCGGACCTCCGGGGAAATGTATCGTCGGAAGGCCGGATTCCTCCTTTATGCATCTGGCGGTGTCACTAAGATTCTCATTTGTGACACCGGTGGACCCGCCGATCATGATCGCATCCGCACCGGCCTCTTTTATCTTCTTTGCTATCGCGCCGGCCTCTCGGCTGTCTTGCTTGTCTGGGTCCAGGAGAGCCAGGTGAACAGTCCCCTCTTTCATCTTATCTATCAAATACTTTTTCACGTCCATCTGATAACACCCAATACAAACGCGATCAATGCGATGAACATCGCGATCTTCGCCATCTTCTGCGAAATGTCTGCTCTGCGGAAAATAATAAATGCACTATAAATAAAGATTGCATTGGCGATGAATACGATGCAGTAGAGCCAACCGAACATCCGGTCGATAACGGGCCATATGCTGAGTACGGGGCCGAGTATGAAGAACACCGCCGCGACAATCGACGCATTCCTCACCCCGATCATCATCGGGAGGGTCCTCCGTCCCTCATCGGACGACATGTCCTGTATGTCCTTCGCTATCTCTCTCCCGATGCTCACGAGTGCGGCCATGGCCGCGATTACGAAATTCCCTTCGATGTTGTCGACCACCGCACCGCCGAAAAGGAATATCATGCCGGTAAGCACGGCTATTGTGATATTCCCTATGAATCCTCTCTGCTTTAGGAACAGCTCATAGGATATCATCAGGGCGGCGGCCATAACCACGCTCGATATCACCAGGGCCGACATAGTCGCTATTGAGAGGACAGACGCGATCGCGAGCCCCGATATCCCCACGATGAGTGCGGTCTTCGGCTCGATCTCTCCGGCTGGGAGGGGTCTGTCAGGATGAGCGGTCCTGTCTATCTCCCTGTCAACGTAATCATTTAGTGAGTTCCCTCCCGCCATGAATATCATGACCACCGCGCTTGCGATGATCAGATTCACGGCGTGCTCCCCGATGTCGAATCCGACGGCGATAAAAGCACCGATTATCACACCGAGTATGCCCATGATACCGTTTCCGAACCTGAATAGGCGGAGGAATCTGTTCACGTATTTGTGATATGGTCGGAATTAAAATAGTTAGTGATTAGAGACACTGAATATGTGATAATATCTTGAAAGGGACCCATGGACATGCTGCCTGAACACTCCGTAAAGCTCCATCTCAGGGGGTGCGGTCTCGTACGGCAGGATAATGCCCGCCCTGCCGCCGGATTTCAAGACTCTCGGTATGGACGCCATGGCACTCCTGTGTATGTCGAGCGCGTTCTCCCCCCCGGTCTTCGTGGATCTTCCGTAAGGCGGGTCCGTAACAACAACGTCTATGTCCGAGAATCTTTCCGGGATATCCCGGATATCCACGGTCTCATGATCGAACAGGTCGAGCCCGTAGAAGTCCATGTTCTCTCTGCACCCGAGTACCATGTCTTCATCGAAGTCGGATGCGATGGCCTTCATGCCCATCTCCGCCGCCTCGATGACCAGTCCCCCCGTTCCGCAAAACGGGTCAAGGACCGTGTCCCCCCTCTTTGCCCCGGTAAGATTGATGAGTGCCCTGGCATATTTGGGGTGAAGCGAGATCGGCGAGAAGAACGGCCGTTCGCTGACCTTTCTTTTCTCCATGATGTTCCTGTCGATCGCCCTTTCCTCGACGAACAGGTGTACTTTATCGCTCATCTGCATGCGGACTATGATGTCCGGATTCTTCAGGTCCACATCATTGTTTCTTGAAAGTATGTCCCCCACATCCCTTATGAGTTTCTGGGAATCAACATCCTTCATCATCCCCTCGAATCTTTTGGCCTTTATCGCGAATGTGCCTGCCTGCAACTGTGTCTCCGACAGACCCTTGGTATCGGATGGATCGTATGATCCGATGTATCTTCCAATGGAATGAGTCAGAGCTATC
Organism: Candidatus Methanoplasma reticulitermitis; assembly: GCA_031287135.1. Taxonomy (GTDB): domain Archaea; phylum Thermoplasmatota; class Thermoplasmata; order Methanomassiliicoccales; family Methanomethylophilaceae; genus Methanoplasma; species Methanoplasma reticulitermitis. The sequence continues at coordinate 14,211 of JAITTK010000020.1, read as the reverse complement.
CGGTCCGCGATGTAACCAAGGGATGTCTCCGGAAATGAAGCAATGATATGTCCGGGGCCGGAATCGATGATCCTGTATCGGCCGCTTTCCGCCGCAATGCATCCTTCGGCCTCGGCGGGCGGCATATCCTTGGATTCGCCGGACAGTTCAAAAAAGAAAACGGGGTCCACGGACCCCTTTAAGTTTCAGTCCTTAATACCATCTTCGGTCACCATGAACACGGCCTCGCCTTCAGGCAGATTCGGCGAGTCGATCAATCTGGCGATCCTTTTTCCGGCTTTGCCCTTTCTGAGATATATGCGGAATGTGGCCGTGTGGCCGACGATGTGCCCTCCGATAGGCCGCGTGGGGTCACCGAAGAAAGCGTCCGGTTTGGCCGCAACCTGGTTCGTCACCGCGATGACAGCGTTGTTAAGGGTGGCGAAGTTCAGAAGGTCATGCATGTGACGGTTGAGTATCTGCTGCCTCTCCGCCAATGCTCCTCTTCCGAGATATTCGGCTCTGAAGTGCGACGTGAGGGAGTCCACGATCATAAGCCTGACCTTCTTCTCCTGCGCAAGCTCAATGGCTTTGTCGACAAGGAGTACCTGATGCTGAGAGTTGAATGCCCTGGCCACATGGATCCTCCTAAGGACGTCATCGGGATCGACCCCGAGGTAGTTCGACATCTGGATTATCCTTTCCGGCCTGAATGTGTTCTCCGTATCGATGATGATGACATCCGAATCCAGTCCCCCCCTTTCCTCGGGCAGGGTGGCGTTCACCGCAAGCTGGAAACACACCTGTGTCTTGCAGCTTCCGAATTCTCCGAAGAATTCCACGATCGATTGACTTTCCAATCCTCCGTTCATCAGCTCATCGAAGGCTTTGGACCCTGTCGTGAGCTTCGTCACGGCCTTGCGGCGTTCCAGGATGTTGTCCCCGGTCTCGAATCCGCCGATATCCGCACAGAGTTTTGCGCCTTCTATGATGTCCATTGCCTTTTTCTCACCTATCTCGCACGTCTCCGCGAGTTCTTTCGGCGGTGCGACAGCAATGGTCATCAATTCGGTGTACCCCGCCTCACGGAGTTTCTCTGCTATGGCCGGTCCTACGCCCGGTATGTCTTCAAGGGTCTTTGTGGCCATTGGTTATCACTCGATAATCCAATCCGCTTTGAGTATATAAGAAAAATCAGAGGGTGGCCGAATAATCCGAAAGTACGATTCACGCAGCCGCGCTAAAGACCGTGTGAGATGGTTTATATCTGTATCCAGCAATTACATAGTATGCCTGTGATTCTGGGTTACGATGGCAAGTCCCATACCGAGAAGGCGCTGAACTATGCGATTGGACACGCGCTCGCCTATAACAGTGCGCTTTATATCGTGTCATCCGTCGCAACCAAGGATTCGGTCGACAGGGAAAGCGATATCAGGAACATGAAAGAATACGTCGAGGCCGCGAGGCAGAGGGCGGCGGATGCCGGTGTGGACGCCCATCCGCTGATCGAGGTCGGCTCTCCGGCGGACGCGATAATAGCCGCGGCACGCAGAGTCGATGCCGATACGATAATCGTAGGGCGTTTTGATAAAACGGCATTGGACAGGATGATGATCGGAAGCGTGTCCGAGAAGGTAATCCGCAATGCGCACTGCACGGTCATCGTTGTTCAGTGAAGCCGAACGCACCGAGAAGAGCTCTGATGATCGCATCCGGTGCCGGCGGACATCCGGGGATGAACACGTCGACATCGGCGGACCCAGAGATCCCCCCGAGAGTCTCGCCTTCCGAGAACGGCCCGCCTGATATGGCGCATGTGCCCATGGCGATGATCACTTTCGGATCCGGGGTCGCTTTCACAACCCTGTCGAACGCCTCCCGCATGTTGGACGTCAGAGGACCGGTGACGAGAAGCACATCCGCATGTCTCGGCGAAGCGACCGTCCTGATCCCGAACCTCTCGACATCGTAGAAACGGTTCGAAAGCGAATTAACCTCCACCTCGCAGGCATTGCATGACCCGGTATCCACTTCCCGGATATTCACCGATCTGCCGATCACTCTGCGTTTGTCTCCGCCGATCTTTCCCGCATCGCGTTCCGTGCTCTCTCCCGAACGGAACACGAGATCCCCCCTTTTAAGCACATAGTCGGGTGCGCCGATGAGCTCAAGCGACCCGCTGCCGCAGGACTCGCAGCATCTGCGGCAGGATATGCATCTACCCAGATCGATCTCCCATCCCGACTCCGATACAGAGATGGCCCCCGTGCGGCAAACGTCCGCGCATTTTCCGCACAGGCCGCATGACACATTCGGGAACGGCATAAGCATCTTCCTCCCATACAGCACGGGGATGCTCTCGGGCGGACGTTTCAGGGACAGGAAGTTCCTAACGGCTATTCTCAGCATTCCGTCATCCATATCCACACCTCAAAGATCGTTCCCGCTGTACGATAGGTCGAAGCTCTTGTTCACAACCGGGAAATCCGGCACTATGTTCCCGATCACGGCACATTCCAATGCGGGCCAGTTGGGGAAAGAGGCATCCCTTATCTTGTATCTGGTTATCCTGCCGCCTTCAATATGCGCACAGTGCACGGTCTCCCCCCGCGGCGATTCCGTGATCCCCGCATAGAATCCGTCCTTTGTCTTCACATCTGTGCAAATGGGACCGTCCTTCATCTCGTTTATGCATTGGATTATCACGCTTATGGATTCGATTATCTCCCTCTTTCTGACGGTCATGCGGGCATAGACATCTCCGCTGGGACATATAGGCACATCGAACGCCACCTTGTCATATGCCGCGTAAGGGCGCATCTTCCGGACATCGGCGTTCACGCCGCTGGCCCTTGCCACGGGACCGACGGCGCGAAGGCGCACGGCATCCTCGTATGACAGCCGTCCGGTCGTTTCGGCACGGTCCATGAAGGACGGCGACCGGGTCATGACGCCCGCAAGGTCCTCGGTATCGAATTTTATCCTCATGAGCTCCCGCTCTATCTCGGCCAGAACGGTTTCGGACACGTCTTTGGAGAGGCCGCCCGCCCTGAGTATCCCCCACAGCTGTCTGTGGCCGCATATCTTCTCATTCAGACGGAGTATGCTCTCTCTGAGCATGTTGCCGTGTGCCGCGGGGACCGCCAATGCGGTATCCAAAGCTATGCCGGCCATGGTGCCCAAATGGTTGTAGATGCGTTCCAGTTCGGCAAGCATCGTACGTATGAACCTCGCCCTTTCGGGGATCTCCGTATCCTGTTCAACGGTCTGCAGATGAGCCAGCGTATGGGCGACGGCATTGTCCCCGGATATCCTCTCGGCGATCGGTGCATTGTCGTACGAGACAGGTGTCTCCATCAGCTTTTCCACGCCTCTGCGGGAATAGCCCAGATATGCCTTCATCATCAGTATGGGTTCCCCGGCAACGCTGAATCTGAAGTGGCCGGGGCCTATGACCCCTGCGTGTATGGGCCCTACCGGTATCTCGAATATACCGTCACCGAAGATGTCGTTGTGTGGTATCGCATCGCCTCCGGACAAAGACCCCCATGTCGATCTCGATCTCAGGGGGCGCATATCCGGATGACCCGCGGGATATATGCCGCTGGTCTCATATATCTCCCGTTCGTAGAGCGATGCGCCCGGTATCTCGGATGTCAGGGAACGGTACATCGTGCCATCCACACGGGCGGTTATACGCTCCACCCCGTCGCCGGCCATGACGACTTCCAGCACATGTCCGTCGGGCACGTCGCGTGCGTACATGCATACAAGCCCGAATCCCCTTTTCGAATAATCCCTGATGATATCGGGCAGTTCATCCGTGCCGTACATCATGTGGCCCCCGTGAACCAGTCGGCTATCGACCATAGTGCGTCGCTCATGATTTCCGGCATGAACAAGCCAAGGAACAGGGTGATCAGGAGAAGGGTCGCCATAGGCAGCATCCTCAGAACCCCTCTCGGTGCTTTCACCTCCCCTTCCGGTTCCCCCTTCATCATGGGGAATATGTTCCTGGTGAATCCCGCGAATACCAGCACGAGGAATGCGGCCGTCAGTACGGCAACGGGATACATTCCCGCATCAACGGCACCTGCCAATACGGTTATCTCCCCGACGAAGACGGAGAACGGCGGCAGGCCGACTATGGCCAACGTCCCCGCACCCAGCATGAATGCCGTCGCCGGCATGCTCTTCCTCAGGCCGCGCACATCGCCCATATCCCGCGTGCCGTATCCCTGTATGACGTTTCCGGCAGAGAAGAAAAGAAGCGGTTTGGTGACAGAGTGGGCGATTATGTGGAACAGTGCGCCGAACACTGCGAGGGGGGACCCTATCCCGAATCCTATCGCGATGATCCCCATATGCTCTATGCTCGAATATGCCAGCATACGTTTTATGTCCTTGGAGATGAGTATGAACGCTCCCGCGACCGCGAGCGACAGCATGCCGAAACCGATCATCAGGACCGATGCGAATCCGGGAACAGTCACATCCGCGATCATTTGGAATCTGAGTATCGCATAAAGGGCGCAATTGAGGAGTGCGGCAGACAGCAGGGCACTCACAGGTGTCGGGGACTGGCTGTGCGCATCGGGCAGCCAGGTATGCATAGGGACCAATCCCATCTTGGTCCCGAATCCTATGATTATGAATATGAACGCCATCTTGATCAGCATGGGATCCAGGTCAGCGGCCGCTCCGAAAAGCACCGGCCAGTCAAGTGCTCCGGGGTCGCCGCCCAATATGTGGCTGGCCGAAGCGTACATCAAAGTTATGCCCACGAGTCCCAGGGTTATTCCGACGGAGCAGATCATCAGGTATTTCCATGTAGCCTCGAGTGCGCTGTTCCTGCGGTAGAATCCGACCAGGAATGCCGATACCAGCGTGGTTATCTCTATCGCGATCCACATGATGCCCACCGAACTCACGACGAAGATGGACAGCATCGCCGCAATGAACATGTTGAACATGATGTGATACTGCCGGATGTCTTTGGACCCTATCTCCCCATGTTCCTCGTCGTGCGACAGGTACCCGTAGGAATACATCGAGGACATGAGTCCCACCACGCCGATTATCAATATGAACACGGACGACAGTCCGTCCACATACCACAGACCGTACTCGGTAACGGTGCCTCCGAATGCGGCCATGCATATCGGTATGGAAACCGCCAGCACCGCCGCCGATCCCATAATCGACACGGCCGAGGCGGTCCTGCTGTTCGGCGAGACCGCGGACAGCAGAGCGGCCGCGACAGGTATGAGCAATATGCCCTCGACGGGTATCGTCACTCTTTCAGCCTCCTCAGGACGGATGTGTCGATGGAATCGAACGCCTTGCTTATGCGCAGGGCGAAGATGCCTATTATCGCGGAGACCATCAGGACATCAAAGAATATCCCGATCTCCACCACAAGAGGCATGCCGTATGATATCGATATGACGCCCAGGAACAAGCCGTTCTCCATCATCAGGAGTCCGACCGCCTCGGCCATGGCCTTGCGGCGGGTGACCATCATGAACAGACCTATCAGGATAACGGACATCGACATGGCCAGGCAGTTGCGCGTGATGGTCTCCAAAGTGGCCATGAGAGGCTCGGTGACCAGATATGCGACTATTATCAGTATCGTGCATATCAGCAGGGATCCGGGTATCCCCATCGTGGAGTCCACCTCCCTTCCGGCATGAAGGCGCACGGAGATCCTCCTCATGGCCCAGGGTATGCCTATGACCTTGACCGCAAACGTTATCCCTCCCAGTATGAACAGTTCCGTGTGCCCGGTTGAATCCGCGACCACGAGCGCGAGGAATGTCAGGAACAGGGACTGCACGGCGAAAGCGTTCAGCAATTGGGCGATCCTCGTGGTGGTCATCGCCAGCATCGACAGGAGCAGCATGGCTACCACGCACAGGTCGATCAGATTTCCGGATATTGCGGCATCCATCGTTTCACCTCACAGTATATACAGGGAGATCATCGCCAGCAGGGACAGGGCGAAGGAGGCGGTCAAGAGATTCGGCAGGCGGAACAGGCGGTATTTCGCGAGATACGATTCGATCAGGGCTATGGCAAGCGTCACGAGGAGCACCTTTATGAGTATCGAGGCAAGACCTATCAGGACGGCCGACGGCGAAGCCGTCAGAGCGATCCCCCAGGGGAAGAACATGGTGCAGAACATGGATGAGAATATCATCAGACGCATCATCGATGACAGATCCATAAGTCCCAGTCCCCGTCCGGAATATTCTATCAGCATACCTTCGTGCACCATCGTGAGCTCAAGATGTGTTGCGGGGTTATCAAACGGTACCCTGGAATTCTCGGCCAGGAGGGTTATGAAGAACGAAGATGCGGCGAGTACGAGCGCGGGGGTGAGGACTATCGCGCCCATCCCTATGAGTTCCCGCGGGATGTCACCTATCATAGTGCTGCCTCCCGTGAGGCCGGCCAGGGCCATGAGCGAAAGCAGCAGCGAAGGCTCGATCAGGACGGACATCATCATCTCTCTGCTGCCGCCCATGCCGCCGAAGACACTCCCGCCCTCCAATCCTCCCAGGACCATCATGAATCTGTAGAGGGTGAATATGTACACCATCGAGATCAGGTCGCCGTACGGTGCCGCCACGTATGCCGAGAAGAACGGTGTCATAAGGGACAGCAATAACATGGACCCGAAGCAGACATAAGGTATGAAACGGAAGAGCCAGGATGAGCTTTCTGATATGTTCTCGCTCTTCCTCATGAGTTTGGCGACATCACGGTACGGCTGGAATATGCTGCTCCCGGCCCTGTGCTGCATCCTGGCTTTCGCCTTATTGAGTATGCCCGCGAACAGCGGGGCCAGAGCGATCATCATGATCGCCTGTATTACGGACAGCACGAGGTCGATCATATGAACCTCACCGCTACAAGCAGCACGACCAGCACCGCGAGGATATATCCGAAATATGTCTGTATGTTCCCGTTCTGCGTTCTGCCAACCTGTTTGGCTCCGCGCATCAGCAGATTGCCCAAAGGTACGTAGAGGTGCTCCACGAAGGGCTCCGCGAACCTGATGCTGTATTTCTTTCGTTTGTCGGACGAATCACCGTCCAAAGCCTCGATGACGTCCCCGTACAGCGGATGGAATACCCTCACGAGAGGCTGAGAGAAACCCACTGATGAGTACTGCATGTTCTCGTCAAGGGGTGTGCCGCAGTCCCATGTGGGGGACCGTGCGGATTTCTTCCTGAATATGCGGTTCAGCGCATAAACCGCGAACACGATGGTCAAAAGAATCCCGGCCAACAGGGGCATGTTCAAGGTCCCGGATAAATTATCAAGGAAGGGTCCGTCCGACGGTATCGATGTGGCCGCGGCGACTCCCACAGCCAATCTCTCCGTGATCTGAGAATAGAAGATCCCCATCCCCAGACACAGAATCGCGAGCACGGACATGGGGACAAACGTTGCGGTGTCTACCTTTGCGGACACGTTTTTTTCGGATCTCGGCCTGCCGAGGAACATGAACCCGTACAAACGGGCATAAGACACGGCGGCCATCATTCCGCTTATTCCGAGCACGGCGACGCCCAACGGCAGCAGTATCTCCGTGACATGGATCCCCTCCCCGCCCATCATCGACTGGATCATCAGCCATTCGCTGGCGAATCCGTTGAACGGAGGTATGGCGGCCATGGACAGGACTGCCACCAGAGCCATTACGGAGAATACGGGCATGATCTTGGCCAGACCCCCCATCTTCTCCATGGCGGTCTCCCCGGTGCAGTCCTCCACGCTTCCGACGGTCAGTATCATCAGCGATTTGAAGACGGAGTGGTTGATGGTGTGGAACAGTCCCGCGATCAGAACAACGGTGATAAGCCCCGGCGAACCGCCGTTCGAGAACAATATCCCCAGAGAGAAGCAAAGCAGGACCAAGGCCATGTTCTCCATGCTGGAATATGCCAGAATCCTTTTCGGTTCTGTCTGGACGAGCGACTCCAGTGCGCTCCATACAGCGGTGAACGATGAGGCGGCCATCATGATTATCGCGAGGATGTACATCCCATCCGATGCCCCGATATAACCGAATATGCCTTTGAAGAGAATGAGCACCGCGACATTGGATGACACAGTCGATACCAGTGCGGATGTGTGGGTCGGTGCGGATGCATACAGGTCCGGCATCCATGCGTGGAACGGGACCAGCCCGAGTTTCGTGCCGAATCCCATGAACAGGAGGGCGACGACACCGCACGATACCAGCGGTCCCATGGTGACGCCGAGGTCAGACCACGATGACAGCACGTGGCCTCCGGCGTAATGCATCATCACCAGGAACCCGGAGATGACCATGAGCCCCCCTATGTGCGCTATCACGAGGAACTTCCACGCGGCGGTATGGTCCCTGCCGGAGGCCATGAGGAATGTGGACAGGGTGACCGCCTCCCACGCCATCAAAAGGAGAATGACGGTATCGGCGCACATAGTCAGAATGCATGATATGAACAATGCGCAGACGAGGGCCGAATATCTCCCGTCCGCGGGAGCGGAGGGGGAGCGAACCATGTGTGCTATGACGGTCAGAAACACCACCGATGAGATGGATATTATCATCGAGGAGAGTTCGTCCATGAGGATGGAGTACGGCCCCCATGCAGAGAACAGCGGGAATGTGAATGTTATTTCGCCCCCGTAGATGTACAACGGATATGCCAGCACCCCGAAAAAAGCCGATACGCCGCATAAGAACACCGCAATGCGCCTGGAATATCCGGACGGAATGATGCCTACGGCCATCCCGACTGCCGCGGGGATGAGCATCAGAGATAGGTACAGTCCGTCATACATCCAAAACACCGCGTACCTCTCGAAGATCCGACATTTTTGTACCAGATGCCCCTCGTTTTATTGCCCGCTCATCATCGAAGAATATTTAAATACTTTCGTCTGCGGATGTTAAGGGAAAAGAATCAGCGGGCGATCCGCCGGTATGGCACAGCACCGCCGCAACGGCGGTCTCCCGGTTCCTGTCCGCAAGACTCACGTCAGGCACACCCATGTGCTACGGAGCACCGCCGCTGTCCGAGACGCATGCGGCCGTACCGGCCGTTCTGTCCCGTGAAGATAAATGTTTATATCCGTGATAAGAATCATCGGAAGCATGGCAAAGAAAAAAAGGCGCATAATCGAAGAGAAGGAAGAGGAATACGAGTTCGTTCCTTCGGAATTCGACGAGCGCGAATTCATCCTCAAGGATGTGTACGGCACAAAGGTGTTGTTTGTCATAACGATTCTTGCGGTAGCGGTCGGGATAATCGGGGCTCTGCTCTGCGCGGTAAGCGACAGCGGTTGGATGATCGCCACGGCGGTGGCATTCGTGATAGTTCTTGCAATGAAGAAACTTCTTCTGCTGTTGGGGTTCCGTGTCGATCTCCTCGAGCTCAAGACGATGCTGGCGGATTATCTTCTCTTCCTGATGCTCGCACTCGGAGTATGCATAGTGTTCATAAACGCGCCGTTCATGTGAGATTCATACTTCCCAACTGTTCTTGGAATCCAATAATTCCGTCAGAAGCAGCGGGTCGGTCTCGTTCAGGGAGGTCTCGTGATCCCTTATCTTCATATTGCGGGGGTCGATCTCCCTCCCTATCCCGGATACGGCGGCCTCGTCGGCGAGCATCTCCTTTGCGGTGAAATACATCCTCTCGGCTATGACATTCCAGAAACCATCCTCCATGAAAGGCGGGCCGTAGAGGTTGTTCTTCCATTTTGAAATGAATGAGTCCGCGGCCTTCACCCACACAGGGGGACCCACATGTTTGTATGTTTTGGAAAGGACGTCCCTCTCTATCTCGAATACTATCTCGAGCGTCCTGTCGTACATCTCATGCACGGCCCTGAGGACATTGTAGTCGAAGTCGTTCAGTTTCCTGGTGAGGGCGTAACGGGTCTTCCACAGCTGGGAGTACAGATTATCCTCGATGACATCGGGCCTGTCGAATACCACGGTTATTATCCTCGATCCGTTCCTGTCCGAGATCCTCTGCAGTTCTTCCCTCGAATACGGTGCCCGTTCCGCCGGGAAGAAGAACTTCTCGGACGGCGACGAGATATATGCCCTGGCCGCCACCACGAAAAGCGCCATCGTGTCTATGTGCACGGCCGAAGCGACATTCCTCTTATGGTCGACGGGATCATATACGACCAGAGGGCCCATTATCGGAGGCCCTTTCCTGTTGATGTGTATCGTGGTCCCCTCCTTCCACTCGCTGGCCCCTTCCAGGACCCCGATGAAACTCCCGTAGTGGAGGACCAGGAGTTCGCACATGTATCCGGAGAAACCCCTGGTGTTCGGCTCCGCGCCGTACACCCCTATGCCTTTCATGAACTTCTTCAGCAGCCTGACCTCGTCCTTCTGCTCTTCTTTGAGATTCTCCAGGATGTATCGGGTGTGGAACGGCGTACGGTCGACAGCGGATTTGAGTTTGTCCGTGGTCTGTATCGAATAGCTGGGTACGAGGTCCACATCCATCCCTTCGTATGTCCCGCGGGTGTAAGGGTGTTCGGAATACATCTTTGTCCCCTTGATTATGGCTTCCCCGACGGAAAGTCCGGAGGTCTCGAGCTCTTTGGAGGAGACGTTCTCCGGGAAAAGGATGAAAAGATCGATATCCGGGTCCGAAAGGTATGTTCCCTTCGCATAGGATCCGACGAAGCGGATCTCGACATCCATGCCGTGGTCGCGAACATAGGATTCCACTGCCTTCTTGAGGCTTTCTGCGGATCTGTTTATCGATGCAACCTCTTCATCAGTGGGTTTTATCCTTTTCAGAACCTCGGATTCCAGACTCATTGTCGAACATATACATTGAGGATTTAAGGATTATCCGAGCTTGGGACAAATCTCATGGCGAAGTGTCGGGGATCCATTCATCCCCGTAAGCGACCGCCCTCGACATCGAAACGGAATCCCCGACCTCCAGGATATCGAGGTCCTCCGCCGCAACGGTCCTCACGCCCGTCCTCCTCTCCGTCTCCTCCGCCTGCAGCCCGGGCCCCTTCTTTATCATCACTATGCCCAGGTGTATGAACACGGCAAGTTCCGGTCTCACGCACTCTATGAACGAGACGGCATCGTCCGTGCACAGATGAAAAGGTATCCTGAGATCATCGGGGGTCGTCACCGGGAGAATCAGAACTCGGCTTCCGATGTATTGCCTGGCTATGTCATCCGAATAACCGGTGTCGCTGACGTATGACACCACCCCGTTACCGGTATCGAACCTGAAACCTATGTTCGTGGGGTCGCTGTGTTCCGATCGGCATATCTCCGTCCCGAGGCCGTCGATGGCGACGGTCATCCCGGGCCTGAGCACGGTCACCTTCCCGATCTTTCCGATGTGATACTTGGAAACGCACGGGCCGAGCGTCCCGTCCCCGTCGATGACGGTCGGGCTTCCGTACAGGGAACCCCTCTTCTTCCATCCTCCGAGGGTCATCCCCTCGATCACCGATTCCGCATCGGAGTAGTGGTCGGGATGTGCATGGGATATGACCAGGGAATCCGTCCTCGACAGATCGTAATGTATCCGGTTCATCTGCGTCAGCGCTCCGGGCCCCGGGTCGACGTGCAGATGATTCCCAGAGCCGTGTTCTATAAGCATCCCTCCCGTGCAACGGGTCTGATACATCGTGGTATGCCTCCCCCCTCCCGTTCCCAGGAATGTTATTCTGAACACCATGCGTTCCGATGGCGATATCCATATATCCATTTTTTGAACATACGAAACGATTATTACGTGAGATGAAAATCCCCCGTGCATGATCACCGCCGTAAAGGATGCATGGATAATCACTCAGGATCCGCGGAGAAGGATAATCAGGGGCGATGTGGTCATCGAAGGGGAGAGGATAATCTCCGTGGGGGAGGGTTACAAAGGGTCTGCGGATGTGGAGATAGATGCATCCGGCGACATAGTGATGCCCGGCCTCATAAACACCCATACCCATGTCGCCATGTCCGTCATGAAGGGGATCGCCGACGATATGGCCTTCCCGGATTTTCTGGAGAAAGTGTTCAGGACGGATTCCGAGAGGACGGACAGGGACATAGACATCGGCACGAAAATCGGGTGCGCGGAGATGATACGCAGCGGAACGACGACGTTCGTCGACCTCTATTACTCGGAAGATGTGATAGCAAAGGCAACGGCGGAGGCAGGCATAAGGGGTGTACTGTGCTGGTGTGTCCTGGACGAGGAGCTCACAACGCAGAAGGGAAACCCGCTGAAGAATTGCAAGAGGTTCTGCGAATCATCCCGGGACATGAGGAAGATAATCCCCGGGGTGGGTCTTCAGGGAGTATATGTCTGCGGCGAAGAGACATGCAGGGGTGCGAAGGAGTTATCCGACGAGAAGGACATACCCCTGACATTCCACCTTTCCGAGACGAGGGGCGAGGTCAACGACCATAAGAAGAAGACGGGCAGGAGGCCGGCGGAGTGGCTTAGTGATATAGGGGTTCTCGGAAAAAACTCGATAGCGGCCCACTCCGCCTGGCTGACCATGAACGAGGTCAGGCTCATGGCCGATGCCGGGATGTCCGTATCCTCATGCCCGGTCTCGAACATGAAACTGGCGACCGGCGGAGTCGCACCGATACCGGAGTTCCAGAAATACGGCGTGAACGTGACCGTGGGAACGGACGGAAGCACAACGAACAACAGCCTGGACATGATCTCGGAGATGAAGATCCTGGGACTGCTCCAGAAATCGAGCAGATGGGACCCGACGGTCACGAAGGCGCAGGAACTCCTGGACTTTGCCACCGTCAACGCGGCCAGGGCCGTGGGCATGCAGGACTCGCTGGGATCGGTGGAGGTCGGGAAATATGCAGACCTGGTGATACTTGACGGGAAATCCCCGAATATAAGACCTCTGCTGCCGGAGAACATCATTTCCAATGTGGTGTACTCATCATCGCCCGCGAATGTGAAGACCGTCATATGTCAGGGGGACACGGTCCTCGAAGAAGGCAGAATGAGAACCATGGATGAAGAGGATATACTGTCCGTGTCGGAGGATCTGTGGCGTTCGCTATGTCAGAGATAAGTGCGGGTATCAGCAGGCCGAGGATAAAGTTCGAGATCCCGGATTGGGACGGCATCGCGGACGCGGGGTACTCCTGCGCCGATATGCATATCCATACGAACTGTTCCGACTCGTACAGCGACATAAAACGGCTCCTGAACACGGCCAGATCGAGGAATGTCGGCATGGCCGTGACGGACCACAACCTGATCGGTTCCCTGGAGAAGATCGATATCGGGAAAGAGGACATCATCATAATACCGGGGATGGAGGTAAGCGCATCGGACGGGCCTCATATACTCACATATTTCTATGATATGAACGACCTGAAAGAATTCTGGCGTAAGAACATACGTCCGAGACTGCAATCCTGTCCGTGGCTTGCCCTGAAGGACTGCACAACGGAGAATCTGCTGGACCTTCTGGAGGACCAGAACTGCGTCGTATCCGGTGCACACCCGATGGGATATCTGGGATCGAATAAAGGAGTCGAGATATGCAACAGGAAGGGATACATCCCCGATGATGTGGTAAGCAGACTGGATGCATACGAGGTCATATGCGGCGGGATGACCCGTCAGGACAACGTAGAGGCCGTGAGATCGTTCAGAAGGCACGGCGTGGGGATAACGGGCGGGAGCGACGGACACATAGTGGAGGATCTCGGGTCCGTGGTGACCGTCTCGAAGGCGGACGACGTCGACGGGTTCCTCGACAGCATAGTGAAAGGGGAGAATCTCGTCAGGGGATCCGAGAAGGATTTCCCCAGAAGGGCGCTTACCGGATTGACATCGTTCTACAATTTCCTTGATTATACCCCCTCGGTCATAAAAGTCCAATCATGTCAGATGGCAATGTCGATAAGGCGCGGCACCAAGAGGAAAATAAGCAAGAAAGAAAATAACAGTTGACTTGTAAATACAACATTAAATACATAGATGTTATGCGTGTCGATATGTCATCCGACAATCCTATCGAAATAGTAGGGCTACGGAAAGAATACGGAGGATTTGTTGCGGTGAACAACCTCAATCTTTCTGTGAAGAAGAACAGTTTCACCGGCTTTCTCGGACCCAACGGCGCCGGGAAGAGCACCACGCTCAAGATTCTTACACATCTGATCAACGCCACGGCCGGAGAGGCATA